>JALZAL010000279.1 GCA_030948325.1 Candidatus Dormiibacterota bacterium | reverse complement strand
TCGCTGAACTCCTCGCGCACGATCTGCACGATGTCGTCGGCGTGGCTGTCGTCTTTGGCGAAGATCAGCGTCTTGGGCACCATCGATCGACCGGGAAAGATCTCACTGCGCACCTTATCTTGATAGGTCCGAATGACGGTGCGAATCTGGTCCACGGCCACAACGTCGCGATCGAGCGCGCTCGCGCCGTATGTGAGCGGCTCGTCGAGTTGCTCCCAGCGTTTCTTGCGACTCAGTCGATGGCGCTTGTCGACCCATTCGCCGGCGTCCACCTCGGCGCCTTGCTCGGTGATGCGAGTGCGGATGCGGTAGACATCGAAGTCCACATTGACGCGACCGGCGACGGCTTGCTCGTGGCGGTATTCCATGACCAGGTTCTGGTTGAAGAAACCTAGGGTTTGATTGCCTGGCGTGGCGGTCAGCCCGACCAAGAAGGCATCGAAGTACTCGAGGACCTGGCGCCATACGTTGTAGATCGAGCGGTGACACTCGTCGATGAATATCACGTCGAAGGTCTCGATGGGGAGTGCGTGTTGTAGGCGACCTCAATAGGCTCCTAGGCAGTGCAGCGATCCCCGAGTCGAAGAGTGACCCCTCCTCTGCCTCGGGTGGGAGCTCTTCTTCGCCTTGGAGCACCGAGAAGAGACGCTGGACGGTCGTGATGACGACTCGGGCGGCGGGATCGATCCAGTTCGAGCGTAGGAGTTGCACGTTGTAGAGCTCGGTCAACTTCCGCCCATCGTCGGGTGTCTGGTATTGCTGGAACTCCTTCAGCGCCTGGTCGCCCAGGTTCGCGCGATCGACGAGGAACAGCACGCGGCGCGCGCCGCCGAACTTGACCAGGCGGTAGATGCTACTGACCGCTGTGTACGTCTTCCCACTACCGGTGGCCATCTGGATGAGGGCGCGCGGGCGGTTGTCCGCCAGCGATTGCTCCAGGTGGCGAATCGCGGTTGCCTGGGCCTGCCAAAGACCTGTCTCGTCGACGGGCGGCAAGTGCTGCAGGCGAGCGCGCAGAACTTTGCAAAGCGGGTCTGGCGTTTCTGTCGGCGCTGTGCTGTCCGCGCCGGTTCCGAGCCAGTCCGCGAAGGTTTCTGGGCGATGGAAGGAGAAGACCTCTCGGCTGCGGGGCTTAGGGTCGAGCAGGCTGGTGAAGCGCGTTTCAGTGCCGGTGCTCTGGTACAGAAACGGCAGTGGCTGCTGCGGGGCCGGTACGTAATCGGGCAGCCCACCCGAGTACTTTTCGGACTGCACCTCGACGCCGGTGAGGGTTTCGCCCTCCTTCTTCGCTTCGACCACGCCCACGGCGTCGCCGTCGACCTACAGCAGGTAGTCGGCCGAACCGTGGCCTGGCTTCAGCAGGAACTCGCGTATGGCAACGCCGCGGGCGGCCTGGATATTGACGGCTTTCGCGTCTTGCACGGTCCAGCCCGCCAAGGCGAGCGCATCGTCGATGCGTTGGCGGGCGGCGTCCTCGGGTTTCACCATAGGGAGATTGGCTGTACGGGTCGGCGCGCTGCTTCCTGCGCTAGCCGACCAAGAGTACGGGCTGAGAAGAGTCTACGGTCCCGATTGACCAGTCGGGGGAGCCGGTTCGTAGGCTACGAACCCCATTCGGGTCCCGCATCCTTAGCGCATGACGTCAGCGTGCTCGCTTCGGCTGGTTCTTCTTTGCGCGCGCGGCGATTGATCCTGGCCGGGTTCCGGACTGTTTGACATGCGTCTGATCTGCGTTTGGGATCGTTCGGCCAGCTATTGATGGGATTGCTCCGTCGCGGCGACCCCGACACGGGCTCCCGCAGCGAGCTATTTGCGCTGGCCGCCGAATGCCTGGACCAACTGCCGAGACGTGATCAAACCCTTGTCGGGGCGGTCAGCGAGCGGATGCGACTCCGGGCTCGGCCTGGTGATGGCAAGTCATGACAACCTGAGTGAACCTTTGACGCACCTATCCACTTTGAGCCACCCCAAGAGACGACCAACCCGACGAGCGGAACATGGCCAGCTGCTCCACGGATGCCTGGTCACTGACCGGCGCGCCTCTGTACATACCGGCCATAGGTACTCCGATATCTCTCTGTCTGGCGGTAGCGCGCAGAGGCGTCTCGCGTTGCAGCTTTGATTCCGCAATCGGAGCAGTAGATGTTGCGGTCCCTCCGCGGGCGACGAGGCCCCGGCAGGAAAGGCGTACCACATGAAGTACACACGACGAGTCCATCTGTTCGGGAGCAGTCAAAGAGTAACTGAACTGCGACCGCGCCGATCAGTCCACGACCGCCGAGCTGAACGACCGGTTTGGTGCCACTCCAGTCCAGGCGAGGAAGCACTCCGGCTATTTCGAGCCAGTAGTTCAGCACCTCGCCGAGGAGTTGCCGCTGAAACTCCATGGACTCATCCATTCGGTTTCTGCCAAGTGCCTCCAGCTGACGAAGGTACTCTTCATGCGCGTCCGGCTGCGCCGGGT
>JALZAL010000277.1 GCA_030948325.1 Candidatus Dormiibacterota bacterium | reverse complement strand
CACCGTCGCTGTCGCCGTACTCGTCGATCCACTCCAGCGCTCGTTCGACGCTGGGCCGCAGCCGCCTCCAGAGGGCCAGATCACCGGTCCAGCGCACATACTCGGCCATCAGGATGACGAAGAGGGGGGTGGCGTCCACAGACCCGTAGTAGGGCGTTTGCGGCACCTCTCCCAGGTGGGCCACCTCGCCCACCCTCAGCTCGTGCAGGATCTTCCCTGGCTGCTCGTCTCGGTAGTCGTCGTGCTGGTCGGCCTGATACTTGGCCAGGAGCTGCAGCGTGTGGGCGGCGATCGAAGGGTCATAGGCCAGCGTCTGGATCGCCGCAACCAGGGAATCGCGGCCGAAGAGCGCCACGTACCAGGGGACGCCGGCGGCGAAGAATCGCTCTCCCTGCTGTCGGGTGACCAGCATCCTGAGATCGGCGAGAGATCTGTTCATCACCCGATCGAAGAGCGGACTGTCCGTTTCGACAGAAACCTCCTCGAGAAGTCCAGGCCTGCGACTGACCGGAGAAGTCTCGAGCTTCCCCTTACCCTCGTCGCGCAGCTCCGCTTTGACTCGCACCGTCGTGTGTTTCCCCGCCTTTAGATTGATCTGGAAGCTTGCCGAGCTGGAGGACCGCTTGGATGGGGCGGGCGAGAAGTGGAGCGCCGTGCTCCGCCGGCGGCCGTCGGCTCCGTCGTAACGAAATCTGAGGATCTCGCCGTCCCACCTGGGGTCGTGAAGCTTTCCCCGCTTTCCCGGCTTGGCCCCCCGGATCGTGAAGATGTTTTGGAAGACAGCGGCGAAATGAAGCTCCAGTGACGCTTCCACCTGCATAGAACCGAAATTCGTCACCGTGACCGTCTCCACCACGTTGTCTCCTAGCCTGCGCTCGCGACGGATGCCGATCCGGTTCTTGCTCACGGCGCCACCGGTGCGCAGCTGGATGTCCGGGTTGGTGAGCTCGCACACGCTGACGGTATCCTCGGCGTTGCTGAGAAGGACTTCGAGCCTCTCTCCGTCTAGACGCAGGCTCCAGCGGTCGAGGAATCTGGTGTCGTTGAAGAAGACGCCGTTGGCTGCGCTGAGGTCACTGTCGACGTCGCCGTCCGGCTCGGCGAGCACGAAGATCGACGCGCTCTTGGTGGTGAGGGGGTCGCGAGTGTCTGTCACGGTCCGGGAACCACGGGCTACCGCTTCCAGGCCGGCATCGGCATACCGGTCAGCGATGCTCCGCCATGACAGGGGTTGAACGACCGTGCAGGCGACGAGGGCTCGGCCAAGTTCTCTCGACCTTAGCAGCTGGCACGGCGACGCCGTTGTGGGCAACATCACACGGCGCGCCCGACCCAGCACTTCGCCTTTCTTTCCTTCTTGGTGTCGATCGACAAGCCGACGTCGAGCGCACTGACCGAGGCTTAGCGCGCCCAGCGCTCAAGGCCTCCGGATTGAACTGCCAAACCGCGGAAATGGACTACTTGCCGAAGCCTGACAACAACGAGACGCAGTATGTCGCGATCTCAGGCGGCCCCAAAGCGACGTTTGTCGTGGTCATCGAGAAAGCGAGGCTGCCCACGCGCTCGACCTCGGCCCGGTTGAGCGTCGGCTGCGCCGCCCAGTCGAACTCGTCGTGCCGTCGGAGAAAGGGAAACCGACAGGCGGCCGGTCGCCGTTCCAGGGTGCGCTGAGTCCCAGAGTTCCAGCGGTTCCCCCACCAGGCCGGCCAGGAATTCCCGGGGACGCCCCAGCGATCGCCAGCTGAAGGATCGGGCCGTTGCCCGGTCTTGCTTTCCGCTCGCGGCGGGTGTATAGAGTCAGATCAAAGGTGGGCGTAGTCTTTCTGATCCTGCTCATGATTGCTCTTGGCCTCCTGGGGATCTTCGTGGCTCAGAACAGCGGCACCGAGGAGGTCCGCTTCTTAGCTTTTCACTGGGCAGGCGTCCGTCAATGGGTACCTCCGGCCATAGCAGGTGGGGCAGTTGCCATCCTTCTGATCCTGTACATGCTGATGGCCAGTGGGCGGCGCGGGATCCGGCAGCGTGGGCTGAAGGCGCGAGCGGACTCGAAGCTCGCCGACCTGCAGAATGAGAACGAGCGGCTCCGGCAGGAAGTTGCTGAGCTCCGTAACCGTCGGCCAATGGGACCCAGAGATAGGTGACCTAATTTCGCCTGGTCTGGCTCGATCGATGGGACTCACCAGACGGATGCGGCATTCGACATTGGCTGCATCGGACTTCCTTGAGGTTAGGGCGAGTGCGGATCTTGGTTGTTGAGGATGACGGCAGGTTGGCCACCAACCTGCGGCGGGGCTTGGAGCGCTCCAGCTTTGCAGTAGACGTCGTGAGCGACGGGGAGGAGGCCATCGCGGCCGGCCTCGCCACCGCTTACGATGTGATCGTGCTCGACAGGATGTTGCCGTCTCTCGATGGGACAGAGGTAATCCGGGCGCTACGCAGCAGAAAGGTCCAGACGCCGGTGCTCATGCTTACCGCCAAGGATTCCGTGGACGATCGCGTCGCCGGCCTCGAGGCGGGGGCGGATGACTATCTGGTCAAGCCTTTCGCCTTGCGTGAGGTTGTGGCACGCATCCAGGCCCTGACGCGACGGCACATCCCCGAGAGAGGCTCGGTTCTTGTCGCTGGTCCAATGGCGCTCGACACGAGTGCCCACTTGCTCGTCGTCGAGGGGCATGACGTCGATCTGACGGCCAAGGAATACGCCATTCTCGAGGTGTTCCTCCTGCACAAAGACCAGGTTATCTCGCGGGACCAGCTCATCGAGCACGTCTGGAGCTACGACTTTGACAGCGGCCCCAACCTCGTTGAGGTATACATTGCCAGGCTGCGTCGGAAGTTGACCGAGGCCGGTGCAGCCGATCCCTTCGTCACAGTTCGAGGGGCAGGGTACAGATTCGATTCGCGCAAGGTCTAAAGAGGACGCTTCGCAGCACGCGGGGCCGGCTGACGATGATCGCGGTTATCGTATTGGCCGTCGGGGCGATCTTCATCGACCTAGGCATCTACCTGGCCCTGGATGTGGCGCGGAGGCAACAGGTCGATAGCACTCTCCGGGCTCAGGCCACATCCATACAAGCCGGCCTGACGCTTCGAGAAGGCCAGCTCCTCTACCTGGGCGGTCCGCTGCCGACCGAGACGTCCGACGGCGTCGCCGTTGATGAAGCCGTTGTCACCCCCGATGGGATTCTGGCGGCCTCGTCGAACGAGTCGTTTCTCTCCCAGACCCTGGTCGAGTTCGGGGCGTCGGTGCTGCGGACGCGCCGGTCGACCTGGCTCGACACGACGGACGCACGAGCAGCTCGCCGACGCGTCTTCGTAACGCCGCTCTCGCTCCCTGGGCTCAAGCCTTCAGTCCTTCTGATCAGCGCTTCCCTGGAACCAGCTGGTTCACAGCTGAGAACAATGCTGATAGTCGGCCTGGGATCGGCGCTCGCGGTGGCGGCCGGGGGCGGTCTTGCATACTGGTTGACAGGGCGCGCCCTGACACCGGTTCGACAGATCGCGGCTTTGGCGCGCTCGCTGAGCGAGGCCGAGCTGCATCGGTCGGTTGAGGTGAACGTGCCGGATGATGAGCTCGGTGAGCTAGTGGATACCTTCAATAGCATGCTGGCACGACTCGATCTAAGCTTCCGGACTCTGCGCGGTTTCACCGCCGACGTGTCGCATGAGCTGAGGACTCCGCTGGCCTTGATGCGCACCGACCTCGAGCTCGCTATAAGTGAGCCTCCGGACAGGGAAGGCGTCGTGCCGCTGCTCCAAGGTCTCCAGACTGAGGTGGACGATCTGACACACCTGGTCGACGAGCTGCTGCTGCTGGCCAGGGCGGATGCCGGACAGCTGAAGCCCGCCGGTGAATATCTCGACGTGATTGACTTCCTGGAGGAGACCGTAGCGCGTTGGTCATCCATCGCCCGACAACACGAAGTCGCGCTGGAAGTCGGGGGGCCACCTTCGGGACGGATCTGGGCCGACCCCCGACTTACCCGCCAGCTTCTGGACAACCTGATCAGCAACGCTGTTCGGTACTCGCCAATCGGCGGCCGAGTCCTTGTCTCAGCGCAACGGGAGGGCTCTACCTGGAGGTTCCGCGTTGCTGACGAAGGGCGAGGAGTTCCGCTCGAGCTCCGGCCTCGCCTGTTCAAGCGATTTGCCACCGTGGAGGTCGGTCGCTCCCCGCGGCACGGAGGAGGCGCCGGTCTCGGCCTCGCAATCTGTGCGGCAATTGCAGAGGCCCAGAGCGGTGCCGTGCAGTTGGTGGAGAGTGCAACGGCCGGAGCCGTCTTTGATGTCCGCCTCCCAACCGGGCCGCCTATCGCGGCAGGCGGCGATACGAGTGCCCGCCACACCGCATGAGTCCTAGGTGGGATTAGCGCGCGCACCATCCAGCTAGGCATTCGGGTCGGTTGATGCCACCATTCTCCTGCTGGCTCAAGGCACGTCCGCACTGCCCCACGCCAACTCAGGGGGCAATCATCACGAGGAAAAGCTACGCTGCCCAGTAGCGCTCAACGAAGGGCAGATCCCGCACCAGCAGGCGATCGGCCTTTCTCCGACTACTTCGTCTTCGTCCTCAACCCGGCGCTCTTGCTACTCATCGGCCGGGCCGTCCCCCTTGGCAGCATACTCCGACGGCTGCTAAATTTAACTGCGCGGCGATGGGTAGCCGCCGCTCAGAATGATCGAAAGACTCGGTGAGTGCAATCCCATACCAGCTGGCAGCAGGCACAGCGAGTGGCTTCGGGTCTAAACTGTAGTCGCTCAGCCGGGATCTTAGCACCGCAGGTCTCACAGCTCTGGTATTGGCCCTGCTGCAGACGGAGCAGTGCATGGCGGATTTGTCCGTAGTGCTCGTCGAGCAGCTCACGGACAGTCGGACCAGCGTCCGGTTGACTCGTCGAACTTGGGTCTGCTGATTCATCCGGCCACACCCGAGAACGGCCTGCCGAACCCGATATAGCAGCTGATTCGACCTCCGGGTGGTCGGACAATTTGAGCTGCATTATCGGCTCCTAGAACCGCCGCACGGCGCGGTGGCGTCACTAAGCTTCTCCATATCGAGCAGCCTGGACCTTCTACCTTAACCTGAGCTGAATTACTTCCTGCCAAGTGAATCGGCGGACATTAGCGAAGTCGCCACAGGTCGCGCAATACGATCCGCCTCCTGCGACGCCGCTGCCCTCGCAGATCTTCACTGGAGTCTCCGAATTCTCCCGCGTCGGGCTTCGCGAGCCGGGGGCACAAGCGGGCGGATACAGATGCGGGTCATCGGGACTCGAGGTGTGGTCGATTCGTGCCGTTCGGGCGCGACTTGGGAGTTGAGTGGCTGATCCAACGCAGGGATTACAGGCAGGTTTCAGGTTTCCTGCGTAGTCTCCGTTCTGACGCCGAGTGGGCGTCCATTAAAC
>JALZAL010000265.1 GCA_030948325.1 Candidatus Dormiibacterota bacterium | reverse complement strand
GTGAGATCAGTTAGGCGGTCGCCTCTTGATGCGTACGGCTGGGGCGACTGCCTGAAGCGACCAGGGACTCCGCCCGCAATGAGCCCTGCCATCCTCCGCTCGAAAACGCCTTCAGCGAACCCCGGTCTACCCGACCGCTGCCGCGGCCCCTTGTGCCAGTCGAAGAGCCCCGATGGCTCAGGCTGAGGTCATCATCCTCTACTCCTATAAATGCCTGAAATTTATGTCCATGTAGTACTTGAACCTGCGTGAGGCGGCGATGGTCCTGCGCAGCGTTGCCATCATCCTGCTCTCTAAAGGGTGACGCATTTATGTCCCCTTAACATTGAATCTGTGTATCGATTCATGCATAGCTCAGTGTCCGGACTAATCCGTTGGCTATGACGAAGAGGCGAGCAATTAAGACTGCGGGCAGGCACATCAAGCTGTCGGATGCCGCCCGTCGTCTTGGGTGTCATGTCGAGACGCTGCGGCTACGCATCCGGGCCGGCCAGCTAAAGGCGACCCGAGGGCCACACGGCGCCTATTACGTGAGCCGTGTTGACCTCGCTGCGTTGCCTCGACCAGGCCAACGCCCTCCCCCGCCACCGCAACCGACGCCACATGATGTGGAAGCGTCCTGGGACCAGATGGACGAGTATCTCGACAGAAGTCGGCTAGGGCTCACGCGCGAGCTCAAGCTATTCCGGCAGATCAGAGCGGAGCCGACAAATAACCGCAAGCTTTATCGCGTCATCGCCGTAAACCGCTTGGGTCGGGCGGGCATGAGCTTGCCGGCCATCGCTTCAAAGCTCAGGATCTCACTCCGACAGGTGCGCCGGCTGGCTGAGAGAAGGCCGCTCGACGCACTCCGCCGAGACCTGCAGACAATCAGAAGCCATCGCCAAGCCCTCTTAGAGGCTCGTCGCCTGGTGGATAAGCTACGAGCAGGGCTGGAGGCCGAGGGATTCCGTTATCACCGCCTTCCGCTGGCCATCTCAGGCCGGCGCAGGTTCTGGAGATTCCGGCCTATCAATCCGGATGAGCCGCAGCCCGCCTACAAGGTCAAGCGCCTTACATGGGACGAGCGCCGCGCCCTTCGACGAAGCGGCCTGAGCGAGGATCAGATTGAGGCCGTCTCGTTGGTCGGCATGGGAGCCGATGAGGTTCACGAGCTCATGGTGCGAGGGCTCGAGCCGCGAGCCAAGACCCGCAGGTAGCTACCGCAGGTCTTATGCCCGCCTAATTGCGACCTGGGCTTTGCATCTCGGCAGGACTTTCCGCAGCGTCTGCAGGCCGGTAGGTCGGCGGCAACAGAACACCGCCGCTAGCCTCTGGCCGCCATATCTTCGTGAGCGGCCTGACCGCCGGTAAGTCCATTCCTTCGCTGATCGCGAAGTCAGTCGGCCCGCTCACGTGGCCGAGCAGCCTCAACTCGAGCTGCCCGACAATCATCGTCACTTCGTAGCCCAGATAGCTTGCATGACGCGGTACCAACGGCGACGGGTCGACCAACCGTACGGCGAGGCCGCGGATGCCGAACAGGGCGCCTCGCAATGCAGACGGCTCAATACCAATGAAGACCTCGACCCGATCGGGCGGGGAGATCTTGCGTGCATAGAGCTCGGTGTACTGGGCAGACGGGATAATGGTGCCGCCCTGGCGAATCGGCGTGTACTGCAGCATCATCGCGGTCTTGACGGCCCACGCGGCCACGTGCTGTTGCTGCACGTAGATCAGGCGTGCAGCCTGTCCCTTTATCCACGGCCGCAGAATCGGCATCACGAGCGTTTCGAGGTCAGCCATCCAGCCGGTGTTGCAGGACCTGCAAGCCCGCTTCACCGTCACGTCCCGACTATCACTGTCCGGGCCAGTTAGCGCGTCGGCCTTGCCCCAACGGCGCATGGGCCGTAAGCCCGGCTTCAGCAGCTCGTTGATCAACCAGCGCGGCCAGGCGTGCTCGTTCGTCAGCTTGCCGGTCGCACCGCAGAAGACGCACGAGCGCGCAACCGCTGTTATCGGCATGCCCCGAATGATCGCAGAGGGCACGGGACACTGAAAGGCAGGCATGAAGAGGAGCCTGGCGCACTCCCGGGAGAAGCCCTCAACGGAGCAGCCCCGGCCTACGACCGCCACGGCTCCAATCACACGCGCGAGGCTCGGAACCTTTTCGAGCGTTGGACCGTCATATAAGGATGAGGACGCACCGATGAATAGTCGGGTGGCGGTATTGATTGCCCTGCTGGCCATGGCATTCCTAGCTTTGGGAATCGCCGGCTTTGGTCCCCTGGGCCTGTTGATTTACCCGCCAATACCGATCGCTGCCAACGGAGGGGTTACTGAGATAGACCTTATTCCGGCGCCGGAGGGCCCACCCCTGGCCTTCAAACGCGTAGCGACGACGGCGGGTGGTGTCCGTCCCCTTGCCCCAGCGGAGCGCTTCATCCCAGATCCCCTGCCGGCGCCCCTGTTTCAGTGGCTGTGTAACCGAGGAGGCAACATGGTAGTCATCCTCGGCAACGGTAAGCAAATGACATACGGACCCTGCTATCGGCCAGCTTCCGTTAACCGCCTCTGGGCAGAACTGGCTCCGCCGGGTCCAGCGGGATAGCCCGTTTCCAAGGTGCAAGGCATGCGACGGGAGCGGCAGCCCATCAGGGTGATCACTCGGAACGAGATGGACCCCCGGTTTGTATATATGGTCACGATGTCACCGGCGAGACGGCTTATGGCTTTGGTGGCCGCCCTGACCGCTTGCATGGTGCTCGGCGTGGGCTGCTCTTCGAGCCAGACGACAAGCCCACGCCCGTCGGCCACCCTGTCTCCGGCGCCTACCGCAGCGTGCAACCGATACACGCCGGAGGCCACCCGGCTTGTCATCACAGCCTTCCTCGATGCCTACAACGCCGGTGCGCCAGACGTCACTGATCGGTTCATCGCGCCGGCCGAGCAGTTTCAGTGGTACGGGGCGCCAGGACGGCAATTCCCAGACGACCCCGTCTCCACGGACCGCGGAACGCTGCCAGCCTACTTTGCGGCTCAGCACGCCAAGGGAGACAAGCTAGAGCTGAAGTCTTTCAGCTACTCGAGCACAACCAATCAAATCAATGGTGGCGTAGCCAACTTCGGGTATACGCTCGTCCACACAGTGGCGGGCGGCGCCGCGCACGATGCCCCAGGAAAGGGCGCGCTGGCCTGCGCGTCAGGGAAGATCGCGGTTTGGCTCATCATTAGCTGGTAGGCCCGAGACCGAGGCGCTGCGTCGAATCGGGATGTTCGATTCGTGTCCGCCACGGGCTACTCCCAAACTCAATCGGACGTTTCTTCTTCAACAAGAGCAACAAAAGCCGAAAGGCTGCAAGCTGAGCCGCTCTCTAACGATGAGCGGATGTCGGCGTACGCGCCACGGACGCTAGGCGGGCACGCTCTCGGGAATCTTGCGGCGGTGCGGCGTCGAGTCAGAGAAGGGACCT
>JALZAL010000271.1 GCA_030948325.1 Candidatus Dormiibacterota bacterium | reverse complement strand
CATGACCGCGGTTGAGATCCCGGCGGAGCCGGAGCCGATCACCCTCGACCTCGATCGAACCGCCCTGGTCGTCGTGGACATGCAGAACGCTTTTGCAAGCCCTGGCGGGATGCTCGACCTCGCCGGGATCGACGTCGCGCCTGCACGGAGCGCTGTCGCGAACGCGCGCCTCGTCTGCGAAGCCGCTCGCTCGGCAGGGATGGCGGTCATCTATCTCACCATCGGGTGGCCGGCAGACGGTTCCACCGCCGGCGGGCCTGACTCGCCAAATCCCCAGAAGGAGCTGGCGCTGCGGCTTATGCGCGAGCGGCCCGAGCTGCGCGGCAAGCTCCTGACATTCGGCACGTGGGACTTTCAGATCGTCGACGAGCTGACTCCTGAGCCGATGGACATCGTGATCGTCAAGTCCCGCTACAGCGGTTTCCACGGCACGAACCTCGATTCGGTTCTCCGTGGTCGCGGCATCCGCAACCTGCTGATGGCCGGCATCGCATCGAACGTCTGCGTCGAGTCGACGCTGCGCGATGCCTACTTCAACGAGTACTGGCCGGTCCTGATCGAGGATGCGACGATGCCGGCCGGATCCGCCGATATCCAGAAGGCCACTGTGTACAACGTGACGAACTTCTTCGGATGGGTGGCCAACGCCGAGAACGTGGCCACAGCGCTCCGGACGGCCGTCAAGCGCCGTCCTTGACACCCGCCAAGCCGCTGGTCACGATTTGGAAGGCTTCGCGCACGGCGATTTGCCTGGTTGGGTCGCGTATTGGGCGCAGAGCCCGAGAGGAGTGACGAGGGATGGCTGAGTTCCAGGATCGTCTCGACCAGGAGATCACGCGCCGGACCCTCCTCAAAGCTGCAGGTGTCGGAGCGCTGACTCTCAGCGCCGGCGCCCTGCTCGAGGCGTGCGACATCAAGGGCACCAGCACGACACCAAACGGCCAGATCACGATCGGCTATGTCAGCCCCCAGACCGGTGAGGCTGCCGGCTTTGCCACCGGGGACAACTACGTCATCAACGGCGTCCGGGCCGCGAGCGCTTACAAGAACGGTTTCAAGGCCGGAGGCAAGACCTACGACGTCAAGATCATCGTCAAGGATTCGCAGTCGAACGGCGGCCGGGCTACCGCGGTGACGCAAGAGCTGATCAACGCCGGCGCGGATATAGTGCTGTGCGCCTCAACGCCTGAGGTGACCAACCCGGTGGCCACCCTCTGCGAGGCCAGCGGCGTGCCCTGCGTCGCCACCATCGTGCCCTGGGAGGCGTGGTACTTCGGGCGCGGCGCCAAGCCGGGCGATGCTTTCAAGTTCACGACGATGTTCTTCTTCGGCCTGCACGAGTTCGCCGGCTGCTTCTTCCCCATGTGGACGAAGATGAACACCAACAAGGTCGTCGCCGAGATGTACCCGAACGACCCGGACGGCGCCGCATTCCGCACCAACTTCATACCGCTGGTCAAAGCCGCCGGCTACAGGTCGATCGACGGCGGCGCATACGCCGATGGCACCACCGACTACACATCCATGATCAACACGTTCAAGAGAAGTAATGCCCAGCTTTACTCGAATGTGCCGCTCCCGCCCGACTTCAACACGTTCTGGAAGCAGGCGGCACAGCAGGGCTTCAAACCGAAGCTCGCGACAGTCGCCAAGGTCCTCCTCTTCCCCGCAGACACGACTGCGCTGGGCGACCTGGTCATCAACATCGCGACCGACTGCTGGTGGTCGCCCTACCACCCGTACACATCGACGCTTACCGGGCAGACCGCAAAACAGCTCGCCGACGGTTTCGAGGCAGCCACAGGACAGCAGTGGCTGTCGTCGCTTGGATCGGTCCACTCCCTGTTCGAGATCGCCCACGCCGCGATGACCGGCGTCGACAACCCGAAGGACAAGACCGCCCTCGCTACCAAGCTGAAGGCCCTCAGTTATACGGGCATCAGCGGGCCACTCGACTGGACCAAAGGCCCGATGCCCGGCGTCGCGATCCAGCAGCCTGTCGGCGTGCAGTGGAGGAAGGGCCCCAAGTTCCCCTACAGCATGGTCGTGGTCGACAACTCGCTCAACAAGGACGTGCCGACGAACGGGGACCTGCAACCCACCAACGCGGGGTGACGGCCGGGCCGCTACTCGAGCTCGCAAGCGTCTCGAAGCGGTTCGGCAGCATCGTCGTTGCCGATTCGCTGTCGCTGACCCTTCGGGGCGGTGATGCCGTGGGTATGGTCGGTCCAAACGGCGCCGGCAAGACAAGCCTTTTCTCGCTCATCTCGGGTGACCTCTCCCCCAACTCGGGCGAGGTGCGCTTCGAAGGCCGCCCAGTGACGAGGCTGGACCCCGCGGAGCGCTGCCGGCTCGGGATTGCTCGCACGTACCAGGTGCCGCGGTCCTTCGAGCACATGACGGTGTTCGAGAACGTCCTCGTCGCCGCCCACCGCGGCGGAAGGCTGCGCGGCGGCGATGCCGCGGACCTGGCGGCAAGCGTGCTCGAGGAAACCCACCTACGGGAGGAGGCCAACTGGCCCGCATCGCGGCTGGGCCTGGTCCAACGCAAGCGCCTCGAGCTGGCACGCGCCCTGAGCTCCAGGCCACGCCTCCTGCTGCTCGACGAGGTGGCGGCAGGGCTCACAGAGCCAGAGGTGGCGGGATTGGTGCACGTCGTGGAGGGCATCCGCGCGCGGGGCATCGGAGTGATCTGGGTCGAGCATGTCGTGCGGGCCCTTGTCGGGATGGTTGATCGCCTGATCTGCCTGGCCGGTGGGCGGTTCATCGGCGACGGGGAGCCGCTCGCGGTCCTCGCCAGCTCAGCCGTCAAGGAGGTTTTCCTGGGGACGAGCTACAGCGAGGCCATATCGAGCTGACGAACTCAACCGGCAAGCAGCTGCTCGAGGTCAGGGGCCTCACTGTTCGCTA
>JALZAL010000251.1 GCA_030948325.1 Candidatus Dormiibacterota bacterium | reverse complement strand
AGCGCGCTGTCAACCACGCGCTGGATTCGAGCTACGAGGATGCGCTCGAGTTCGAGTCGTACCTGCAGGAGGCGCAGGCCGGCAGCCAGGAGTTCATCGACGGCGTGCAGGCGTTCCTGGCGCGTCGAACGAAGCGGTGACACCAACGCGCGCCCCGCTCACCAGCCGTCTCCCCTGCGGGCAGAGGTGGTGATGCCCGACGCCGTTATCGTCGCCACCGCGCGGACGCCTATGGGCCGCTATGGCGGGCAGCTCAAGGACATGCGCCCCGACGATCTTGCCGCGATCGCCCTCAAGGAGGCGTGCGAACGCGCGGGCTTGGACCCGGCCGACGTCGCCGATGTGGTGCTCGGCTGCGCGAACCAGGCGGGCGAGGACAACCGCAACGTTGCGCGCATGGCACTCCTGCTGGCCGGTTTTCCCGTGCAGGTACCCGGCCAGACCGTGAACCGGCTCTGCGGTTCGGGAATGCAGGCCACGATCACGGCGGCGCGCGAGATCCAGAGCGGGGCGGCCGACGTCATGGTCGCTGGTGGCGTGGAGAGCATGACGCGCGCGCCGTGGGTCATGCCGAAGCCGGATAGTGCCTTTCCGCGCGGCCAGCAGACTGCCTATGACACGGCGATCGGCTGGCGGCTCGTGAACCCGAAGATGGCCCAGATGTACGGGACGCTCCAGATGGGGGAAACCGCTGAGCGGGTCGCCCAGAAGTACGAGGTGTCACGCGAAGACCAGGATGCTTTCGCTCTGCGCAGCCATCAGCGCGCGATCGCGGCGCAGAAGTCAGGCCGTCTCGCCGAAGAGATCGTACCCGTCGAGGTTGCTCAGCGAAAAGGTGAGCATCTGCGCCTTACCGACGACGAGGGTCCGAGGCAGGACACTTCGCTAGAAGCGCTCGCCAAGCTGCGCCCCGCCTTCGCGGAGAAGGGTTCGGTCACTGCGGGCAACTCGTCCCCGCTGAACGATGGCGCGACAGCTCTCGTCCTGATGTCCGACGCTGAGGCGAAGCGCCGCGGCATCAAGCCTTTCGCGCGCCTCGTCGCCGCGGCCTCGGCGGGCGTTCATCCGGACTACATGGGGATCGGCCCGGTCCCTGCCTCGATCAAGGCACTCGAGAAGGCCGGCATCCAGGCTTCGGACATCGGCCTGGTCGAGCTCAACGAAGCCTTTGCGTCTCAGTCTCTGGCGTGCGTGCGACTGCTCGGCCTGGACGAAGAGAATGTGAATGTGAACGGCGGGGCGATCGCGTTGGGCCACCCGCTGGGCTCGAGCGGGGCCCGGTTGGTAGGGACACTGGTGCGAGAGATGACGCGTCGCGACGTTGAGTACGGACTGTCCACGATGTGCATCGGCGTCGGCCAGGGCATCGCGTCGATCTGGCAACGGGTTTAGGTTCGGTGGGCGAACGAGACCCCCAGGCGGTGCGCGCGATGTTCGATCGCATCGCGGGTCGCTACGACCTGGTCAACACCGTCCTCTCGGGAGGTATCGACGGGGGCTGGCGGAGGCGGGCGGCGAAGGCGACGGGACTGGCCGCGGGCGGTTCGGCGCTGGACGTTGCATGCGGGTCGGGAAAGCTCACCGTCATGCTCGCCAAGATCTCCGGCGATGGCGGGAAGGCGGTAGGCCTCGACTTCAGCCCACAGATGCTCGAGGTGGCGCGACGTGACCACCCTCACATCAAGTTCATCGAGGGGGATGCACTCGACCTGCCCTTCGACGACGCGAGCTTCGACGCGTCCACGATCGCGTTCGGCCTGCGAAATCTCGCCGACCCTGTGCGCGGACTGCGCGAGATGCTCAGGGTGGTGAAGCCGGGCGGCAAAACGGTCGTGCTCGAGTTCGTCCAGCCACCGAAGGGTCCGGTAGGAAGCACCTATCGCCTGTACCTCAAAACTCTTCTTCCCGTCATCGGCGGCGCGCTGTCTGGCCAGCTCACCGCCTACCGGTACCTCAGCGACACGATCGACTCGTACAGGACGCCGGACGAGTTGAAGGCGATGGCCGCCGCCGCCGGCTGGACGCGTGTCTCGTACGTGGGGCTGGCGATGGGGACGGTGGGAATCGTCGCAGGCGAGCGTTAGCGCTCCGACTCACCAGCTCCGCCAGGGCGGCTCGTTCGTAACGGTCCTCCTCCGCACCCTGTTGTATCTGCAGGGGGTCGGGTCGGTAGGTTGGGAGTCGGACGATGTTGTCAAGTCGGAACAGATATGCAGTTGCGATCGGGGTGCTGATCGCCCTCGGGGCGGGGGGAGTCACAGCCGCCGCTTTCTACGCGAAAGGTGCGCGCTCCAGCAATTCGACAGTCGCACTCAGTGCAGCCGTTGCAACGCCTCCCAGCACTGCCGTGCTGGCCGCCAGCACGAGCTCTCAACAGACCACGATCACAGTAGTCGGTAGCGGGACAGCGACAGGTGTTCCGAACGAGGCCACTGTAGGCATCGGCGTCCAGGCGACCCGACCGAGTGTCAACGAAGCTGTCAGCGTCGCCGCGGCTGACATGAGCCACCTACTCAGCGCGCTGCATCACCAGGGTGTTGCAGACAAGGACATCCAGACGTCCACCATATCGATCTATCAGCAGACCAACTGCTGCCCCCAGACCGTGATCGGCTACCAGTCTTCCAACCAGCTCACTGTCACCATCCACCATCTCGCGAACGTGAGCCCAGTCATCGTTGCGGCAGTCGCCGCAGTCGGCAATGACATCCAGCTCAACGGAGTGAGCCTGCTCATCGGGGACCCAACCCCGCTTGTCAAGACCGCTCGCGCGGCAGCCATGAGCGACGCTCTGGCGCGCGCACAGGTCTGGGCCGGCCTGGCTCACCACCAGGTTGGCGGGATCATCTCGCTGTCCGAGATCGTCTCCGCACCGGCGCCCATCCCATGCAACGGCTGTGGCAGAGGCGGCGGCGGCGGCATCCCCATCCAGCCCGGGCAGACTGACGTGTCGGTGACCATCACCGCCGTCTACGAGCTGCTGCCTTAGGGGATCGCCACCAGCATCTGAAGCGCATCCACGAGCCGCCCGGAGATTTGACCGCCGGGCGGTTCTGCGTTTTGCGTTGGCTGCTCGCCGGGCTCAGGACTCGCGGTCTACGGCGGAGCGCGCGAGGCCGATCAGGGTTGGGCGCAAGCCGTCCAGCTCAACGGCCTCCAGCTCCTGGAGCGCGGCCTCGACCAGGCCCCGAGCCTCATCGCCGACGCGCTTCAAAGCGTCGCTCGACCTGACCAGGTCTGTCACCCGCTCTACCTCCGCATCGCCGAGCGTCCCGGCCAGCAGGCGGCGAACCTCGGGCCCGACTTCTCGATCCTCGGCCGCGTAGATCAGGGGTAGCGACAGGACCCGCTGGCGGATGTCCAGGCCCACCGGCTTGCCCGAGCTGGGGCTGAAGTCGACCATGTCGTCGGCCATCTGGAAAGCGACTCCGAGGAGGTCGCCATAGCGCCTCAAGGCCGCCACCTCTTCGGGTTTCGCTTCGGACAGGAGGGCTCCCGACGCGCACGAGGCCGCGAACAGGGCGGCGGTCTTGCCTCTCACCACCTTCAGGTACGAATCGTGATCCCCCGGAAAAGCACCGCGAAGCGCGACATCGTCGATCTGCGAGGCGCATATCGCTTCGAGCGCATCCGCCACCGCCGAGGTTACGTCGCTGTTCCCGACCTCGGAGATCAGCCTTGTTGCCTTGGCGAAGTAGAAATCGCCGACAGCGATAGCGCGCTCCGGGCCTTCCATCGCCGCGACGGTCGGCCGTCCCCGGCGGTGGGTGCTCTCGTCGACGTAGTCGTCGTGGATGAGGGTCGCGTTGTGGAGCAGCTCCACGGCAGCGGCCAGGGCTGCGGCGCGAAGGGGCTCGCGGCGCGGGCCGACCCGAGCCGTGAGCTGGACGAGCCGCGGGCGCAGGCGCTTGCCGCCGGCCTCCACGAGGCGGCGCATCGGGACGGCCACGGGCTCCGGGTCGACGAGAAGCTGGCGGGTGAGCTCGAGCTCCACAAGGTCCTGGTCGCGGTTCGTCCCGATGGCTGACTTGGCCCTGAACTGGCCGTCCAGCTGAATGGCGAGCTCGCGCTGGCGCGGGCCGTCGAGCTCGACAGCGAAGACGGACTGCCAGCGGCCAAGGACCAGGTCTCCATCCTCCACCAGCACGGTCGTGAAGCCGGTGAGCAGAAGCTGCCTCGCGTGGGCGTGGCCGTTGACAGGTTCATCGACCGCGATGCCGAACCTGCGGGCGAAATCGTCGTGCTGGTATCCCGCGTCTTTGGGGGCGAGCCGCTCGAGCATGGATTGGAAGTCGCGCAGCAACAGCGGCTCGTTCTCGTTGACCGCGAGGCCGACAGTCGTGTGCAGGGATTGCAGGTGGATGCGCCCAGTGCGCAAACCCGATCGGCGGACCTCGTCGCGGAGCTGATCGGTGATGTCGACGAACTCTGTTGCGCTCGAGGTCCTGAATCGAAGGCGATTGGCTGTCATCGGCCTGACTCGAAAGCGCCGACCAGAAGATCCCGCACCGGCCTTCCGGACGCCCCGGCGGCGGCCGCCGCGGACAGCTCCTCGATGGCCCGCGCAAAAGCGACCTGAAGCCTCCGCGCTGCGCTGTCGGCGAGGAGGCGGGAGGCACGCGCGAGGCACAGGTCACCCATCAGAAGGGCGGTCGCCGGCGCGGCTCGGCCGCCAAGGCCCTGTAGCCGAAGCCCAGCCTCGATCAGGGCCGCGGCGAGCGCCAGCTTCGGCTGTGCACCGGCGTCGTATCCACTCACCACGTCCAGGTATGAGCTGTAGGCGTCCGAGAGCCCGTCCTCCCATAGGCCATCGAGCCGCTCGAGCTCGTGCCCGATCACCTGGGCCTGGGCGGTCACGCCACGGGCTCGATCAGGGTGGCCGCAAGCTGGCTGAAGGCCGAGAGCGCCTGGAGGCAGGACTCGTCGTCCCGGGTCACGACGTAATAGAGACCAAAGCCGAGCACGGTGTTCAAGACCAGCGGGACGAGGACCTCACGGGGGACCGTGAGCCGGATGCGGCCGTCAGCCTCGAGGCGGTCGAGCTGTTCCTGGATCACCTCGCGGTACCGCGTGAAGAGCTCGGGCAGGTAGGCGCGAAGCCGCTCGGTTCGGGGAGCCTGGACCAGGAGGTCGAAGGCTGCGAGCTGGATGTCGCCCAGCTGCCGGAGGGATGCCCAGATGGACTCCGCGCCGAGCTCGAGGACCTCGAGCGGGTCCGTCAGCTGGTTGAGGGCGGCTCGCAGCTCCTCGACCGACCGTGCGGTCAGATATCGCCAGGCCTCGACCAGCAGCTCGGATTTGGTCGGAAACCAGTACTGCAGGTTGCCGATGGCGACGCCCGCTTTGGATGCGATTGACCTGACACTGGTGCCTGAGTAGCCGTTTTCAAGCAGAGATCCGGCCGCGGCCTGGATGATTTGATCTCGGCTGCTGACGGTGGTCGCAGTCGCCCCGGTCATACGTATGTACCAGCATACCCAAGCCCATGAACCCGGATGGATGCAGGACCCCCGGCCACTTTTGCGGCGTCACGCAGGGGATAATCGGGCCGGCTGTGCGGAGCATCGAGACCATCTTTCCCAATGGCGTCTGCGGCGTCCTGCGGACGGAGAACGCCGACGCCGGATTCCAGGCGTGTCTGGCCGCAATCGAAGGAGGCGTGGGCACGATCGAGGTCACGACCACAGTCCCGTCGTGCTACGAGATGGTGAGGGGCATCATCGCGACCACCTTCGGAAAGACGCCCATAGGCGTCGGCACGGTGTGGGATCCGGGCGCGGTCGGGGAGGCGAAGGACGCCGGCGCCGCCTTCGTCGTCACCCCAGTCCTGCTGCCCGAGGTTGCGGAAGCCTGCCGCAAGGAAGACATTCTCTGCGTGCTGGGCGCGCTCAGCCCGACGGAGATCTATCAGGCGCGCTTGGCCGGCGCGTCGCTGGTCAAGGTGTACCCGATCACGCCAGTGGGCGGAGCGGACTACATCCGATCGCTGAACGGTCCAATGGGAGGCGTTCCGTACTTCGTGTCGGGCGGTGTCGAGATCGGCCACATCGCCGATTACCTTCGGCTGGGTGTCAAAGTGGTCGGCCTGACCAACGCTCTGTTCTCGGCCGAGGCGCTGGCCCATCGCGACATGGACACGATCCGGCGTAAGGCGGAGCGGGCGGCGGAGGCGTCGGCCTCAGCTCGAGGCGACTAGGCCGGCGTCAGCAGCCCGCGTGGTAGTTGCACATCGTCTTGACGATGTCGGAGTAAAGGTTGATGACCTGGCCTCCGGTTGCGATCAGGGCGACGATGATGATCAGGGCGACCAACGCCAGGATGAGGGCATATTCGACCATGCCCTGACCGGTCTGACGCGGTATTAATTGTTTCATTCTGAGTGTTGACCTAGAAGCTTAACCTGTGAGCCGCCACTTCTGGTCGCTGCTTTTATCAGTGCCTGCTCGACCACAACCCTTACCATCCGCTTCCGCCAGAAGTGCGTCAGGTCGGCATTGTCGAGCGGTTTTGCGGGCTTGGAGGCGATCTCTGCTGCCGCATGCACCGTCTCGTCGTCAAGAGGCTTACCGGCCAGGAACTCATCCGCTGCCCTCGCCTCCACGGGGTGGGAGGCGACCGCGGAAAGGACGATCCGGCACCGGGTGACGATCTCACCATCCATCTGCATGGCGACGGCCGCGCCGGCGATTGGGAAATCGATGGAGCCGCGCCTCCGGAGCTTCACGTATGCCGTGTGGTTCCCCTTGGGCGTCGGTAGGCGCAGCCCCGTCACCACCTCGCTCGGTCGTTTCGCCATGTAGTCGATCCCGTCGTCCCGATACAGCGCGGCGACCGGCAGCTCGCGTTCGCCTTCCGGACCGATGAGCGTGACCACGCCGTCTAGAGCGATCGCCATGGGGCCGGTGTCCGACGAGGATACGGCCCAGCAGCGCGGGCTGCTCGGTGCGACCAGGCAGATGACCCCGTCCTTCTTCATGCAGAAGCCGACCGCCTGTCGCCACTCGTACGTCATGTCGTAGTAGTTGCATCGGGTGTCGACGCAAAGATTGCCGCCGATCGTGCCGGCGTTTCGCAGGGGAGGGGATGAGACGAGGCCCGCGGCCTGCGCGTAACCCGTGAAGTGTTCGTTGAGGCCCGGATCGGCCGACGCAGCCGCAAGCGTGACCCCGGCGCCGACGAAGGTCGCTTCCTCCTCTTTATGTATGTCGCTGCTCAGGAAGTCGAGCCCGATTAGCGCTTCAACCTCGAACTGGCGGCGCTTCAGCTTTGGAAACAGGTCGGTGCCGCCGGCGACGAACATCGCACGCGGTCCCCAGTCAGCGGCCATGCGGGCCGCCTCGGCTGCCGTCTTCGGCCGCAGGTATCTAAATCGAGGAAGGCGCAGCATCTTTCGGCGGTGGCTCGACCTTGATGCAGGCCGGGTAGGGGATGGTGGGGAACTTCGACGGCCCGAACCTCGCCGGCTCGCCCTTCTCCTTTCGTCGCAGCGCCTCGACGATCTTCTCGGGGGTCACGGGGATCTCGTCGATCCAGACGCCGAGCGCGTCATAGACGGCCGAGCTGACCGCCGGGATGACAGGAAGCAGCGGCCCCTGCCCGGCTTCCTTGGCGCCGTAAGGACCCTCGGGATCGATGGTTTCGACGATGAACGTCTCGACCTCGGGCATGTCGAGAAACGTCAGCGATTTGTACTCGAGCATCGAAGGCCATTTGTGAACGCCGTTTCGGAACACCTGCTCTTCCATCAGCGCCTCGCCGAGCCCCATGTAGACGCTGCCCTCCACCTGGCCCTCGACCAGCAGCGGGTTGATGGCCCGACCAACGTCATGCGCGATCCAGATCTTTTTCACCTGGACCAGACCGGTGCGGGCATCCGCGTCCAGGTCGACGACGCAGGCCGAGTAGCTGTACGCGGGGCTTGGACCGACGCCTGAACCCTTGTATGGGCCGGCGATCTTCGGAGGCGTGTAGCTCCCGGAGCTGGTCAGCGTCCCGAAGAGGGCCTCAGCGAAGGTACTCGCCTCTTCGAAGCTGAAGTCGCCGACGCGGCCTGCCCCCACGACCACCGTCTCGGCGGCGCAGCCCTGCTTCGCCGCCACGGCCTGCGCGAGCATGCCGCGCATCTTTCTTGCCGCTTCGATCGCGGCGTTGCCGGCCATGAACGTCACGCGCGACGAGTACGAGCCGAGGTCGATCGGAGTGGTGTCCGTGTCCGCCGTGACCAGGCGAATGTCAGCCGCCTGTATGCCGAGCTCCTCGGCCACAATGGCGGCCAGCACTGAGTCAGAGCCCTGACCGATGTCCATCGCGCCGCAGTAGGCCGTCACCCCGCCTCGGTCGACCTTGATCTGCACCTCTGAATGGGGCATGTCGTTCCAGTAGATGGCGGTCCCGGCGCCTGACAGGTAGCTCGATATTGCAAACCCCATGCCGTGACCAGACTGCCTCGCGCGGTGGCGAAATCCGGAGGCATTCAACACGCGCTCCGTGCATTCGTCCAGGCCGCACGACGTCACCCGCAGCCAGTTGACGGTGCGCGTCATCGGCTTCACGAAGTTGCGCTGCTTCAGGTCCACCGGGTCGAGGCCGATGTCGTGGGCGACCTTTTCGAGGTGCAGCTCCAGCGCGAATCGAGGTTGAGGGGTCCCGTGGCCTCGCTTTGGACCGCATGGGGGCTTGTTGGTGAAGACGCGGCATCCCTCGAAGCGGTAGGCGGGAATGTCGTAGGTCACGGTCTGCAAGGCACCTGTATAGAAGGTGGACGCGACCCCGTACGAGCCATAAGCGCCGCCATCGAGCGCGCTGCGGAAATGCATCGCGGTGATGCGCCCGTCCTTCGTCACTCCTGTCCTCACCCACATCAGGACAGGGTGGCGACCGCGATGCGCGTAAAAGACCTCCTCGCGCGTCAGCGTGCACTTGACGGGCCTGCCTGTCAGCATCGCGAGCTTGCACACGATGATCTCGTGCGCGAATGGATCGGTCTTGCCGCCGAACCCGCCCCCGTGGGCTGCGCCGATGACCCGAATCCGGTTCATCGGGAGCTCGAGGACTTTGGAAAGGGCGCGGTGCACGTAGTGAACGACCTGCGTCGACGACCAGAGAGTGACGCGTCCGTCCACGAACGTCGCGACAGCGCTGTGCTGCTCCATGGGCAGATGCGTGTTGCCCTGGAAGAAGAACACGTCCTCACGGGTGTGCTCGGCGCGGGCGAAGCCGCCCTCCACGTCGCCGAACTCCAGGGCGACCAGCTTGTGGATATTGTTCGGGCCGCCGTATTCCTGGATGCGCTCATCCTTGGTCTCTGCGAGCGCCTCATCGATGGACATCACCGGTTCAAGGACTTCGTACTCGACGGCAATGGCGTCGCAGGCGGCGGCAGCGATTTCCTCCTCCACCGCCGCGACTGCGGCGATCGGGTCGCCCACATATCTCACTTTCTCGTGCTCCAGGGCACGCTCGTCCTGGGTGACAGGCAGGATGCCGAACTTGATCGGGAGGTCGGCGCCCGTGATCACGGCCTGCACGCCGGGGATGCGGCGCGCCGCTGAAGTGTCGATAGAGAGGATGCGGGCGTGAGGGTGAGGGCTGCGCAGGATTCGGCAGTGGAGCGTGCGGGGGAGAAGCATGTCGTCGGCGTACATCGCGCGGCCGGTCACCTTGGACACCGCATCGGGCTTGGGAAGCGGCTTGCCGATGACTGCGAAGCCGGCGGGGTTCTCTTTTGCCGAGCTCATGTGGCCTTTTCCTCACCTCCGGAGCCCCCTCTGGCGGCGAGCTCTACAGCGTCGAGGATCTTGGAGTAGCCGGTGCAGCGGCACAGGTTGCCGGCCAATGCTTCGCGGATGGCGTCGCGGGTGGGGTGGCTGTCGGATTCGAGCAGCGATTTAGCCGCCAGCAGGATGCCTGGGGTGCAGTACCCGCACTGAGCCGCGCCCAGCTCGGCGAAAGCCTGCTGGAGTGGATGCAGCTCCGAACCATTTGCCATTCCCTCCACCGTCGTGATCGCGCGGCCCTCGACCTGAATGGGGAGCACCAGGCAGCTCAGCTCGGGCTTGCCGTCCACCAGCACAGTGCAGGTGCCGCACTCGCCGAGCTCACAGCCGTGCTTGGTGCCCGTGAGCCGCATGTCCTCGCGCAGCACCTCGAGGAGGGTCTTGTGCACCGGCAGGAGGAGCTCGGCGCGCTCGCCGTTGACCACCAGGGTCAGGACCTGGCGGTCGACCTCGCGCGTCACCTCCTGCTTCAAGGTGCGTCGAGCATAGCTTTCAAGGCCTGGGCGCAGGACCACAGGTCAGGGGCGACCGCGTTCGCCCTGCTGGCGGTGGGAACCGGGTCATCAGGGTGGACCAGGATCGTGCGCATGCCAAGCGCGAGCGCGGGCTCGATGTCATTGGCCTCCTTGTTGCCGATGACGACACAGCGCGCCGGTGGCGCGCCTCCGGCCCGCATCGCCATCTCGAACACCGCCGGGTGGGGCTTGAGGTGGCCGGCGTCGACTGATGTGACGATGGCGTCCACATAACCGGCCATGCCGAGAAGGCGGAAGTCCTCCCAGTAGCTCTCGGCGTCGCGCCAGTAGGTGTTGCTGGCGATGATGGAGCGCATGCCCAGCGACCGGATCTCCGACAGCAGCTCGATTGCGCCCGGCAGCGGCTGAAGACGGTCCGCGACAGGCAGAGCCATCGCCCGGCGGACCCGGGCCACGGTCAGAGCATCAGCCGCCAGGTTCTGGCGTTTCAGCGAGGTCGCAACCAGCTGCTCCGCGCCCGGGATGACCACCTTGTGCTCTGTCGTCAGGCTGCGCGCCTCGTCGCCGACGCGACTGCTCTGGATGAGATCTGCGACCAGCGCTTCGACCGCCGAAGGTGCCAGCGCCGGCATTGCGGCCGCGATCCTCTGTCGGCGTCCGTCGCCATCGGTCTCGCGCAGAGGCCATGAATTTGGCCACAGCGTGCCGCCGACGTCGATAAGCGCAACCTCAAGAGGCTCTGCCACCCGAGTCTCTATCATCGCCTCAAATGCTCAGGTGGTTGACGGCGGGGGAATCGCACGGTCCACAGCTCACTGTTGTGATCGAAGGCCTCCCATCAGGATTGGAGATCTCGGAGGATGACATCCGCCGCGATCTTGCCCGGCGTCAGGGCGGTCATGGGCGCGGTGGCCGCCAGAAGATCGAGACCGATTTCGCTCGAATCGTCAGCGGCGTGCGTGGCGGTTTTACTATCGGCAGCCCGGTAACCCTGGTGCTCGAGAACAAGGACCACGTCAACTGGACGGCAGAGATGACCGCCTCCAAGGAGGGTTTCGCGCCGAAGCCGGTGACGAAGCTGCGCCCAGGTCACGCCGACCTGGCGGGAGCTCTCAAATACGGTCACACCGACATCCGCAACGTGCTCGAGCGGTCTTCCGCGCGCGAGACGGCGACGCGCGTCGCGGCCGGTGGGGTTGCGCGAAAGCTGCTTGCTCATTTCGGGATCGAGATTCTGAGCTTCACCCAGTCCATCGGCAACATCGACATCGGCTACGAGGGTTGCGACCCCGATACCGTCACGTCCGCGGACATCGAAGCATCACCGGTCCGATGCCCCGATCCCGAGGCATCCAAGCGAATGGTTGCGGATATCGATGAGGTCGGCGACCGGGGAGACACGCTGGGAGGGACATTCCGAGTCATCGCGCGCGGAGCGCCGCTTGGCCTCGGCAGCTATGTGCATTGGGACCGCAAGCTCGACGGGCGCCTGGCTCAGGCGATCCTTTCGATTAATGCAGTCAAGGGAGTGGAGTTCGGCGCGGGCTTCGAAGGAGCGGCCCGTCCGGGTTCTCAGTTCCACGATGAGATCGAGTACCAGGAAGGGCGCTTCCGGCACCTGACGAACCGCGCGGGAGGGCTGACCGGCGGGGTTACCAATGGCGAGCCAATCGATTTGCGTGTCGCGATCAAGCCGATCTCGACCATGAAGAAGCCTTTGCCTTCGGTCGACCTCAACACAAAGGAGAAGGTGGAGGCCCACTACGAACGCAGCGACGTCTGCGTCGTGCCGGCAGCGGGTGTGATCGGCGAGGCGGTCGTGGCACTCATCCTTGCCGAGGCCTTCCTGGAGAAGTTCGGAGGCGACTCGATGACTGAGATCGAGCGCAACCAACGTTCGTACATCGAATCGCTGGGGCGCTGAGCGGGAACCCACAAACGTGAGCGGCAAGGTGATGACGCTTGCCGAGGCCGTCGAGCGCTTTGTTCCCGATGGCGCGACGGTCGCCCTTGGCACTGCGCTCGAACCCCTCATCCCTTTTGCAGCCGGCCACGAGATGATCCGCCACCAACGCCGGGACCTGGAGCTTGTGGGCCCGATCTCCGACGCCCTGTTCGACCAGCTCATCGGAGCCGGGTGCGTGCGCCGCATCACCGCGGCGTGGGTCGGCAACGTGTCGGAAGGGCTTGGCCACTGCTACCGCCGCGCCGCTGAAACCGGCATTCCCCGCCCGCTGGAGGTCCACGATCACACGAACCTGTCGATCGCGCTCGCGCTGTGGGCGGCGGCCTGGAACGTGCCGAGCCTACCTACACGTACGCTCCTCGGGAGCGACATCCTCGGCACCAACCCCAACCTCGAGTCGGCATCCGGCCTCGTCCACATCGGCGCGGTGCGCCCGGATGTGGCGGTCGTGCACGTCCAGAGAGCGGATGCGATGGGTCGCGCGCATGCGTGGGGCCCGCTCGGCATCACAGAGGAGGCGGGGCTGGCAGCGCAACGTGTCGTTCTCACCTGCGAGGAGCTCGTAGATCCGATCGTCACCTTGAGCGACCCCAATCGAATCCTGTTTCCTGAGACAAAGGTTGTCGCCGTGGTCCACGAGCCAGGCGGGGCCCATCCGTCTCCGGTGCAGGGTTACTTCAAGCGCGACCATGCTTTCTTCGCCGACTACGCAGCGGAGTCGCGCACCGCCGGCGGCTTCGGCGAATGGCTCAAGCGATGGGTGCTCGACGTGCCGGACAGGGCGGGGTACATGAAACGGCTCGACATTGAAGCCCTGCGCGTGAAGGGTCGCGCCATGTCCGCGCCCGCGAACTTCGCCGATGAGTAGCGACGCTGCCCACGACTACACAGAGCAGGAGTTGATGGTGGCCGTCGCCTCACGCGAGATTCGCGACGGCGACCTGGTTTTCGTGGGCATGAGGCTGCCGATCCTTGCCTACGCGGTGGCTCGGGGGAACCACGCGCCCAGCTCGCGAGGGCTCTTCGAGGTGGGGCTGATGCGCGATCGTCCGGCATCCAAGTACCTCGGCACGATGGGTGATCCACCGAACGTCGTCGGTGCTCTGTGGTCGACACGCATGTCGAACGTGATGACGCTCATGGCGCAGGGGCTCGTCGATCTCGGCTTCATCGGCGGTGCCGAGGTGGATCGGTTCGGCAACCTGAACACTTCGTATGTGGGCCGGCCGGGCGCGCCCAAAGTGAAGCTGCCGGGGAGCGGGGGAGGAGCAGACATCGCGATCCTGAGTCGCCGATGGGTGACTCTCATGAATCACGAGCCCCGACGGCTGGTCGATCGAGTGTCGTTCGTCACCTCGCCTGGACATGGCGACGGTACCGCCGGCTGGCGCAAGCGAAAGGGACTGCGTGGAGGCGGCCCTTCCGCAATCGTCACGACACTGTGCGTCTTCAGATTTCCCGCGGGGGGAGGCGAGGCCTATCTCGACTCTGTCCACCCTGGCCACACTTTGGACGAGGTGCGCGCCAACACGGGCTGGCCGGTGAAGACTCCGGGGGATTTCAGGGTGACGCCCGCGCCGACTGCGTCAGAGCTGAGCGTCATGCGCCGATTACAAAAAGGTGACGGAGCCACAACCAGCCTCTGACAGGGCGCCCTCATCGTGATCTTCGACCCAGACCGGGTGGGCCCGCCAGGTCGGTTCCTTTGGGAGGGGGCAACAAACAACGAGGGAGCGCCATGCGCGCAACCGCAAATAGGAGAGCAACAATGAATCCGTTCGCCGCAGTAGCCGTCAAGATCGCGGGCGCAGGTGCCGCCGCAGCCCTTCTGAGCGCCGGAATCGCCGGTGGCCTTGCGCAGGCCGCTTCGCCAAGCTCAAGTCCGAAGCCCGCACCGTCGGCCAATCAAACGAATCAGACGAATCCAGCGGAGCCGGATCCGCGCAGTGATCGCCGGGCGATCCGCCGGGCGGTCCTCGAGGCCGAGGCTGATGTGCTCGGCATCAAGGTCGAGGCGCTCCGAGCGGACGTCAGGAAAGGTCAGAAGATCTCCGACCTCGCCAGGGACAAGGGCATGACGAAGGAGCAATTCGCCGCCAAGGTGGCCATCGCCGTGAAGCCCAGGCTCGAGCAGCTGGTGGCGAACAAGGAGATCACCCAGGCCGGAGCGGACAGGGTCCTGGACAGGATCTCAAAGGGCCACATCCCGTTCTGGGACGGACGCCACCCGCGCAAGACGACGTCGACCTCCAACACCCACTAACCGGCAGCAGCTACCCCCGCTGCCGAACAAGGGCGCGGGGGAGGACGCAAGTCCTCCCCCACGGTACCCCCACCTGTGTGCGGCGACGCCTGGAGGTGTTTGGAGCTGCGGGGCATTGGTGACGGCCGGAGTGGATCCGGCCTACTTGCGACCCTGGTTTGACCAAAAAGCCGCGGGGGAAGGACCTGCGTCCTCCCCCACGACTGCTTAGGGCCTCGCCCGCGTCTTCCCTGCCATCGCGATCTGCTTCCACTTTCGGCGCTCCTCGATCCGGATTCGAGCGTCGCTCTTGGCTGCGATGGCTCGTAGCTCGCGCTGCAGCTTGCGGTAGCTGTCGAAGCGCGCGACATCGAGAGTTCCGTCCGCCAGCGCCGCCTTGATCGCGCAGCCCGGCTCTGACTGATGAGCGCAATCGGTGAACCGGCAGCGAAGCGCGAGCTCCTCGATGTCCTCGAACAGGTTGGCGAGGCCATCCTCACCCTCCCACAACTGGGCTTCGCGCAGGCCGGGGGTGTCGATGATCATTCCGCCCTCAGGCAGCCGGACCAGCTGGCGGTGGCTGGTCATGTGCCGGCCTTCACCCGAGCGGTGGATCAGGCGCGTCCGCATGACGTCAGTGCCGACGATGCGGTTGATGAGAGTCGACTTGCCGGCGCCCGACGGGCCTAGCAGCACGCCGGTGAGCGCCGGGAGGAGGCGGCGCGTGATCTCGTCCATGCCTTCGCCAGTCACGCTGCTCGTGACCAGCACCGGTGTTCCCATCGACACGGCTTCGAGCTCGGCGCGGAGATCTCCGGGCGAGTCGACTACGTCTGCCTTGGTCATCAGCACGACCGGGACGGCTCCGCTTTGCCACGCGATGGTCAGATAGCGCTCGATGCGGCGAGCGTTGACATCGGTCGCCGCGGCGACCACAAAGGCCACGTCGACGTTCGCCGCGAGGACCTGCTCTTTTGACTCGTTCGAAGAGACCTTTCGCGAAAAGACCGTGCGCCGTTCGAGGACGCCGTGAACGCCGGCGACGGGCTCGCGCCGCTGCAGGGCCACCCAGTCGCCGACAGCCGGAAGCAGGAGGCCGTGAGTGCGCAGATGCCGACCGGCTGATGCTCGTATCGGTCCCTGCTCGTCCTGGACGAGGTACTCCGCGCCGAAATCGGCGGTCACACGCGCGGGCACGTAGCCGTCGTGCTCGTACGGTTTGAACTTTTCCTGGAAATAGGAATCCCAGCCTAGTGATGCGAGCTGAGATGTGGTTTCGATGGACAACGCGAATCCTCCGGGAAACAAGACGAGTGGACGGTATCGGTCCGTCCGCCGGAGGGTTGGTCTAGAGGGACCTTCCGGAGGCGGCCGACGGCCGGAAACCGGTAATTGCAAGCTGAGCCATCGAACGCACCTCCCTTTTGAACTGGATGCAGGTTAGCACGCAGTTATCCTGCCCGCTCCGCGGGGAGCCACGCATTGATTCAATTCCCATCCTTTAAGCGCGGGAACTGGCCACCGGTGGTGGCAACCACCGTACCTCCGGCCTAGGCTCCCTTGAACTCCGCTTTTCGCTTTTCGCTGAAGGCCTTGATGCCCTCCTCGGCGTCTTCCGAGACGAACACCCGGCTGATGGCTTCGCGCTCGATCGCGAGGCCGAGGTCCAGCGGCGCGCCGAATCCCTGAGTGATCGCCAGCTTGGCGTGGCCGATGGCGATGCTGGGGCCGGCCGCAAGCTTTTCCGCGTACTCGACGGCTCCCTGTCGACAGGCTGCCGCATCAGGAAACAACCGGTCTACCAGCCCAATGTCCTTGGCGTCCGCGGGCTTCAGCGTCGTGGCATTGGAAATAAGGTCCAGTCCTTTCGAGAGCCCCACCAGTCGCGGCAGCCGCTGCGTGCCGCCCGAACCGGGAAAAAGCCCGAGGTTCACCTCAGGCAGCCCGATCTGATACGAGCCCTCGGCCGCAAAACGAAGATCGCATGCCAGGGCCAGCTCAAAGCCGCCCCCAAGGCAGTGGCCCGCGATCACGGCGATGAAAACGAGCGGCGTGTTCTCCATCTTTCGAAAGGTTTCGTGGGCCAAGAGCACTGTCATCGTGCGCGAGCGAGGCGACCCCGCTGCGAATGCCGACACATCGGCGCCGGCGGAGAAGAATTTCTCCGAGGCGCTGGTCACCAGCACCGCACGGATGTCGCCGTCGATGCGCGCATCGTCCACAGCGCCGGCGAAAGAACGCAGGAATGAGTAGTCGTAGCTGTTCGCCGGGGGACGGTCGAGGACGATGATTCCGACCGCGCCTTCCTTCTCCAACCTGACTGTCATGTGTCCCCCTCCAACCCTCCTGCCGGTGACGGGGATAATTATCGAAGTACTGATAGAAAACTACCGAAGAGGGGTGCCGAGCTGATGGCGACGATGATCATCGAAGGCGAGAGGACGAAGGCTGCGTCCGGCAAGACGTACGAGGTGCGCAACCCGGCGACGGGCGAAGTCGTCGACGTCGTTCCGGCGGGCGGTCCCGCCGACGTCGACAAGGCTGCGAACGCGGCAGCGAAGGCATTCTCGAGCTGGTCCAAGCTCGCTCCCAACAAGCGTGCCGAGATCCTCCACAAGGCCGCGCACCACATGCTCGGCAAGGTTGAGGAGATCGCCAATCTCCTGACCAGGGAGCAGGGCAAGACGCTGCTTGAGTCAAGGCTCGAGGCCCAGCGGTTTGGCGAGAACATCGCCTGGTTTGCCGACCTCGCCGACAAGGTCCACGGCCAGCACGTGGCCCTTCCCGATACAACAACATACGGGCTGGTGATCCGGATGCCGATCGGCGTCTGCGGGGCGATCGTCCCCTGGAACTTCCCTCTCACTCTGGCCGCCAACAAGGTCGCACCCGCGATCGCGGCGGGCAATACCGTTGTCCTCAAGCCTGCGAGCACCACACCGCTCTCGACGCTCGCATGCATCGAGGCGCTGATCGAAGGTGGTCTGCCGGAGGGTGTCGTCAACGTGGTGCTCGGACCGGCGACCGGCGAGGCCATCGTGGAGCACCCGCTCATCCGCAAGATCGCGTTGACTGGCTCGACTCCGACAGGCAAGAAGGTGATGGCCAAGGCTGCTGAGGGACTGAAGAAGATCACCCTCGAGCTTGGTGGCAGCGACCCGTGCATAGTCCTGGATGACGCCGACCTCGAGGCCGCGGCACGCGCCATCTCGGTGGGTCGGTTCTTCAACTGCGGCCAGGCATGCCTTGCCGTCAAGCGGCTTTACGTGCAGGACGGCGTGTACGACGCCCTCATCGAGAAGCTGGTCGCGCGGGCTGCCAAGCTCAAGCCAGGAAATGGCGTGAACAAGGACAGCCGGATGGGGCCGATGCACACCGAGACGCAGAGGGCGGAGGTTGAGGCCCAGATCAAGGACGCGGTGAGCAAGGGCGCCAAGGTGCTCTTCGGCGGCGGCCGGCCGAAGGGGGAGGAGTACGAGAAGGGCTGGTTCATCGAGCCGACCATCCTCGAGGACGTACCCGACGAGGCCCGGATGTGGAAAGAAGAGGTCTTCGGGCCGGCGCTGCCAGTCCGGCGGATCAACGATCTGGACGAGGGGCTGCGCCTGGCCAACGATTCGCCGTTTGGCCTGGGGTCTTCGATCTGGACGGCCAGCATGGCGCACGCACGCCGCGCTGTACAGGAGCTCGAGGCAGGCTACACGTGGGTCAACGCGCTCCAGATCGCTCACGACGAGCTGCCCTTCGGTGGCACCAAGCAGTCGGGCTTCGGAAAGGAGCACGGACTGGAGGCGTACCACCAGTACACAGAGCAGAAGTCAGTCGTCTACGGCGGGGTCTGAACAGCGCGGGTGAAAGTCGGAGTCGTCGTGCTGGCCGTGATCCTTGTGCTGATCGGCGGCGTGTTTGCCGGGCAAGGGCTCGGCTACATACCCGGCAGCTTCATGACCGGCGACATCCATTGGTTCTGGATCGGCGGCGGCATGATCGTCGCCGGCTTTGCGCTGGGCGCCATGGCGCGCGGACCCTTGGGTAGGCGAGCGTAGGCCGAGCTCCTTCCGCTTCCCCGAGGGGGTGGCGCCGGGGCGCCGGGGGCCCCGCGGGGCCGGCGACGCTGGTTTAGGCTGTCCTCCCGTTGAGGCGGTCCCACTGGCCCTGGCAGTCGACGCACCGCGTGGCCGAAGGTTGGTACTTCAGGCGCTCTGCCGGTATCTGGTGAGCGCAGCTCTCGCAGATGCCATAGGCGCCTTCCCGCACGCGCTCTAGCGCGTGTTCAACCTGGTCGCGGTTCTCCTCCAGGAGGTGGACCAGGATGTCGGAGGTCTCGCGGTCCGAGAGGGCCTGCGCGAGGTCGGTCTCTTCAGGAATCCCTGTGATCACGCCCCCGACGACCTCGTTCAGTGGTCGGTGAAGGCCGGCCTCCTCGCCGCATGCTGCTGCCAGGTGCTCGAGGTGTCGCTTGTTCGCTTCGAGCCTCACTTCAGGCGCCATGTCCGGACCCTTGCGACTCGCCATTGGGCAAACCCTCCTTCCGTCTGAGATACCGGGCCACGTTACGGTTTGGTTCGTCAGACACAACGCCTGGTCCTGGCCGTGTACCCGGGTCGCGCACAATTAGTCGCCAGTGCCCCGAGCCAAGATGAGACTGAGCGCCTCGATCATGCTGATCGTTCTGATCGGGGCTTGCCAGAGCCCTCCCGTCAACCGCCCAGTTCCAACTGTCGCCCAGATCGGCGCCGACTTGAACTGCCCGACCCCAGACCATGGTTTCGAGGACTCGGAGGCCGGTTGGGGGTTCTGCTATCCGGCGACATGGAAGTACTTCGAGAAGTCGCAGGTTTACCTCCAGCCGATCCACCGCCTGGACCTCACGTTCGACGTCACCGACGTGCCTTGTGTCCTTGGAACCCCCGCAGCCGGCGAGACGCCGCATCCGGTCTGCTCGCCGGGCGCCGGCCTCTTCGGTTTCGTGATCATCTCGACCTGGGATCGGGGCACTGCGCCGGACCTGGCGACGTGGATGAAGGCCTACTTGAGTCCACTGCCTGCTGCCCAGCCGATCGTGTGGGGCAACGCGAGCGAAGCGGCCAAGTTGAGCGACGGGCGCCGCATCGCGCTGACGCCGCACCACGTCGTGATCCTGGATCTGCGCGCCGGTGTGGGTCAGCTCGACCTCGAGGCCGCGATGTCCTCCAGGTTGAATTCCTGGAGGTTCACGTACTGACGAGGCGGGATCGCTCGGTCGGTTAGGTAGGTCTCTTGAACAGGGTCTGGAGCTTGACGGCGAGGCCCATGTCGCCTTTGACCTGAAGCTTGCGCGTCATGAACGCGGACATCGCGTCCATCTGTCCAAGCATGATCTTCACGAAGTCCCCGGAATCCGCGGCCACCGTGAGGTTTGCGGGGTCGGGAGCGTCGCCCTTTCCGGACTCGGCTTTGCCGTCGGCGATCTTGACCCACCACTTGCCGCCATGCTCCCCGCTCAGGTCGAACTGGATGGTGGCCTTTGTGCTACCCGCCTTCTCCGGTATCAGGAACCGAGGCAGTGCTTCAACAATCTGGTCTGGTGACAGCTGGACTTCAGACATGTGCTCCTCCTGAGCTTAAGTCTCTTGACTTTAATGAATGCTACCCGCGCTTCATCGCGGATGTTCTCTCGTAGCACCGTCACCAGGCCACGCCAACTCGTGGCATGTCCTCCGCGGCGGAGCCGGGGAGGGGGACAATGCCGGGGTTATGGCGACTGAGCTCGGTCTGGCCGAGGTCGCGGCGGATGTCTTTGAGCTCCGCCTGCCGATTCCGTTCGAAGACGGCCAGGTCAACGTTTTTCTTTTCCCTGCCGGCGATGATGCCGACCTCCTGGATTGCGGCATGAACACTGAAGAGTCGGTCAACGCCGTCCGGGCTGCGGTGAAGAGGATGGGGGCGAAACGCTTGCGCCGGCTTGTGGTATCGCACATCCATCCCGACCACTACGGCGCGGCCGGCGTCTTCTCGGGCGAGGGACGCGCAGACCTCTACCTGCACCGCCTGGAGGTGCCGCTCGTCCATCCCCGATATGTCGAGCTCGAGCATCTCGTCAGCGAGGTACGAAATTACCTGCTCGTCAACGGCGTACCTGAGAACCAGGCGGAGGTGCTGAGCAACTCCCAGCGTGCGCTGAGCGACATCGTCACGCCCGGCGTGCCGGCCGTGCAGCTGGACGGCGCCGAAACCCTCGAGCTGGGCCGGAGGCAGCTGAGGGTGGAGTGGACGCCAGGCCACTCACCGGGACACATCTGTCTGTACGACGAGACCGAGAAGATCCTCTTTGCGGGCGACCATATGCTGCCTGAGCTGTCTCCGAACATCGGCCTCCATCCGCAGAGCACGCCCGACCCTCTGCACGAATATCTCGAAGGCCTTGGGCGCCTGGCGCGGTACGAGCCCTCCCTGATCCTGCCGGCGCATGGGCGCCCGTTCACTGCTGCCTCAGCTCGCGTGGAAGTCCTTGTCGCTCATCACAAGAGGCGCATGGATCAGATCGCTGCGATCGTCGCACGAGGAGAACGCACCGCATGGGAAGTGGCGCTCGAGCTATGGGGTCCGCGCGACAACCTCTACGAGAAGCGACTCGCGCTCCAGGAGGGCCTGGCTCACCTACAGGCGCTCGCCGTCGACGGCAGGCTGCAAAAGTTCGTCACGCCGACGTCGGTGCGCTGGCGATCGGTCAACTGAGGACGCGTCGCGGCGGTCGCCGTGACTGCACCTACCGGCTCGCGGCGGCCTCTCGAACTGTCTTGATGCCGAGCGGGAGCAGATCCGCGGGGTAGCAGCCGACGCCGACGACGCCTGGTCCGGCGTGAGCGCCGACGACCGGCCCGAGTGGCTGGATCATCAGGGTGTCCGCAATAGGCTCCAGCTCCCGCGCAACTCGCTCCGCATCCCCCTCCGCGTCGGCGTGGCCGACGATGATGCAGACGCCATGGCCTCTGTCCTGCTTTCGGGTCAGCGCGACGATACGGTTGAGAGCGCGCTCGAACGTGCGCACGCGCTCGAGCGGCGTGACCAAACCGTCGCGGATGCACAGGACCGGTTTGACCTGCAGCACCGAGCCCAGCAGCGCGTTGGCGCGCCCGATTCGCCCGCCGCGGCGAAGGAACTCGAGCGTTGCGACCGAGAAGTAGGTCTGGGTGTCCGGCCTCATGGCCATGATCTTGGCCACTATCGCGTCCGAATCCGCACCTCGACTGGCCAGCGTGGATGCCGCCAGCGTGAGAAGGCCCAGCGACATCGACGCCACTTCCGAGTCGACGACCCGAATGCGCTTGGGGTCGGTCATGTCAGCCGCCTGGCGCGCTGACGCAACCGTGCCGCTGAGCTTCTCGGATATGTGGATGGAGACGATGGACTCGTGTTCATCGAGGAGCGCCGCATAAGCCTCCGCAAAACGGCCCGGCGAAGGTTGTGATGTGGTCGGGTGCTGGGTCGCGCGAGGGAGCCGGCGATAGAACTCTGCAGCTGTGATGTCGACGCCGTCGAGCAGGCTTTGCCCGTCCAGGTTCAACGTCAACGGGATGAGCGTCACCGACCGGGCGACGGCGAGCTCATGAGGCAGGTCGGCGGTCGAGTCGGTGACGATGGCCACCGATGGTTTGTTCATGAACCGCCTTCGAAGGTGTGCCCAACCGGCCGAAGGTTTCGGGCGGCGTCGACAAGACTCGCGAGGGACTGATCTGAAGCCTTCGCCGCATCCTCGAGCAACACATTGAATTGCGTCCCGGCTGCGCTCAGGCCCGAGGCGAGGCGGGAGCTGCCAAGCCGTGCCAGGGCCAAGCCCAGGCTCAACGCGCCGATCGACTGAAGCTTGGCGATGGGCAGCGATCCGCTCTCGAGGATGGCCCTGCCGGCCACGCCCGCATGGCGGCCCGCCCCCTCCAACCGGCTCAGCCAGAACCCAAGCTGGTAGCCCATGTCGGAAGTTGCATCCTCGAGGAAGGCACGGGCGGCAGCCGCTTCGTCCACGATCGGGGCAAAGCGATTGAACGCAGCGCGGAGCTGAAAGTCGAGAGCGTCAGGCGAGGGTAGGGCTGGCGCTGCGCTCGGCACGAACATGATTCGCCTCCGGCCGCCCGACTTGTTCAGGTCGGGCGGGGCGGAGCGCCTGCTCACCAGGCCGAGACTCTCGAGCTCGCGCAGCAGTCCGTACGCCGTCCACGTCGAGATGCGCATGCGGGCCGCTACCAGCGAGTAGTGCACGGCCTCGCCGGCCTGGGTCGTGAGGCGCTGGAGCGCCTCCAACGCCTCGAGGCGGCGTGCGGTCAGGCGAGTCTCGAATTTTCCCAAGAACCCCAAAAACCCGAGCCAATGGTAACGGCTGGGATCCTTTGGGTCAGGGGGCCTTGAGGTCGACCGCGGCCGGTTTCGACGTCACGCGGCGAAACAATCTCGTCTCCAGCGGTCTGAGAAGCACGAGCATCGCCAGGACGAGAACTGTGGTGACGATTGCAGGCACATAGAAGCCGAAACCCACCGACATTCCGATGGCTGCCACCACCCAGATCGACGCCGCAGTCGTCAGTCCGTGGACCTCATTTCCCTGGCGCAGGATCGCGCCGGCGCCCAGGAAGCCGACGCCCGTCACGATCTGAGCCGCGATTCGCGTCGGGTCAGTGGTGCCGGCGAATTTCTCGAGACCGAGCGCGGCAAACAGACAGGAGCCGACTCCAACCAGGCCCAGCGTCTTTATCCCAGCCTGATGGCCGCGGGCCTCCCTTTCAAAGCCGATTGAGATCGCGAGGATCGCGGTGACGAGAAGTCGAAGCGCGAAGTCGCCGTCGCCCGCGAGTGCCAGTGTCTCAGCCCCTTCCGGGACGGCCGCCCGGCTCGTCTTTGGCGCCCGGCTCGTCAGGGATCTCGGGGAGATCTGGAAGGTCGAGGCTGTTGACGAAGTCTCGGAACACCGCCAACCGCTCTTCGTCGATCGGCCCCGCGATCTTGTCCTTGTCGTCCGATGCCTCGTCTGGGTCCGGGATGATGCCGGCGGTTTCCATCACCTCGGTGGCGACGAAGATTGGGCACTCGACTCGGACGGCGAGGGCGATCGCGTCGGACGGTCTCGCGTCGAAGTCGAGGTCGCGGCCGTCCTGCTTGACATATAGGCGCGCGTAGAAGACCTGGTCGGCGAGGCGGGTGACCACGATGCGCTTCACGCTGATGCCCAGGTCGCTGAATGCGGTGGCCATCAGGTCATGCGTGAGTGGGCGTCCGAGCGGGTTGCCTGAGATTTTTGTTGCTATCGCCTGGGCCTCGAAAGAACCGATCCAGATGGGGAGGTAGCGGTCCGCCTCCTTCTCCTTGAGGATCACGAGATGCTGGGCGGTGGGCATGTGGATTCGGATGCTGTCCACCGAGACCTCGATGAGGTTTTTCACCTCGACCACATTACTACTAGCGCCCGCCTGGACTGCCTGTTTACGCGCGAGTTGCCCCGCCCCGGCCGCGATGGTGCCGTGCGACCCCACCCGGCCGCGCTAACACGCGTCATGTCCCGCCTGGCAGCGGGGAGGTTGCCGCCAGGGCGAACGTAGAATCCGTAGGTGGCCAAGGGGAGGCGGGGGCGGGTGGTTTTGATCGATGCCCACAGCCTCATATATCGCGCGTTTTTCGCACTGCCGCCGATGAGCACCTCGGACGGCCGGGTCACCAACGCGGCGTATGGGTTCACGTCCATGCTCGCCATCGTGCTGGCTTCACGGCCGGAGTTCGCGGTTGCCGCATTCGACGTGGCTGCCCCGACATTTCGGTCGAAGGAGTACGAGGAATACAAGGCCGGGCGGCGCGCGATGCCTGACGACCTGCGGCCTCAGATCGAGATGGTGCGCGACATCCTGGAGACTTTCTCGATTCCGATTCACGGAATCGCAGGCTTCGAGGCGGACGACCTCATCGGAACCTTTTCGAGAATTGCCGAAGAGCGAGGCCATGCGGTCACCATCGTTTCCGGCGACCTGGATTGCCTGCAGCTCGTGTCGGAGTCGATCGAGGCGCTGGTGCCAAGGCGTGGGATCACAGACACGTTTGTGTACGGCCCCGACCAGGTGCGCCAGCGATACGGCTTCGAGCCTCCCCAGCTGATCGACTTCAAGGCGCTCCGCGGCGATACCTCGGACAACATTCCCGGGGTTCCGGGCGTGGGCGACAAGACGGCGGCGAAGCTGGTACAGGATTTCGGATCGGTGGAGGCTCTTCTCGAACGCGTCGATGAGCTGCCCGAAGGCCGTCTCAAGACGTCCATCAAAGCGAATGCCGATCAGATCCGGCTCGGCAAGCGAATGGTGACGATCGTCCGCGACGTACCGGTCGAGCTCGACCTCGAGACGGCGCGCTGGACCCGATACGACTACGACAAGGCGCGGGCGGTTTTCGACCGCTTCGAATTCAGGCAGCTCCTCAGCCGCTTTCCCGCGCCGGACCAGGTTCCGGTGCAGCCGAGCCTGACGTTCGAGCCGGCACCTGAGCCCGCCGGCCTGAAAGTGGTGGAGGATCCGGCCGAGGCCGCCAGCCTCCTCGACGGTTCCGATGACGTCGGCGTGTTCGCCCTCAACGAGGGGCCGGGTCGCGGAGCGCGGATCGCCGGCCTTGGCGTATCGACTGGGAAGGTGACGTTTTATGTTGCGCAGCAGGAAGCGATGGACGCGGTCGCCAGCACGCTGTCCGGCCGTCGAATCTCCGGCCATGACGCCAAGGAGACGGAGCTTGCGCTTCGCTCGCTTGGTGGTGGCAGGCGCCAGTGGGCCTTCAGCACCTTCTTGGCTGCGTACCTGCTCGGAGCGGGTTCTCGTGACCCACGTCTCGAGGATCTCGCCCGAGAGTTTCTTGACCTCAACCTGGTCAGCACCGAGCAGCTGCTGGGGACGGGGCGATCCGCACGCAAAGTAGCGGACCTCTCGGTCAACGAAGCTGCGGAATTTGGGGCTCGGCGGGCCGAAGCCATCCTCAACCTGCGGCCTCGACTGGAGGCCGAGATGCGAAATCTCGGGGTCGATTACCTCTTCCATGAGATCGAGCTGCCGCTGGCCGGCGTGCTCGCGGACATGGAGTCGGAGGGTGTCGCCATCGATGTGCCTTACCTCAAGCAGATGCAGGACGAGCTTGGCGGGCAGCTCGCGGCGATCGAGCAGGAGGTCGAGCAGGTCGCGGGGCAAAAATTCAACCTCGGCGCTCCGCAGCAGCTGGCGAAGGTGTTGTTCGAGGATCTGCGGCTTCCGGTCGGCAGACGCACCAAGACCGGCTACTCGACCGACGCTGACACGTTGGAAACGCTGCGTGACAAGCACCCCATCATCGGCCTGATCCTCGAGCACCGTCAGCTGTCGAAGCTCAAGTCGACGTACGTCGACGCGCTGCCTCAGATCGTTGACCCGCTGAGTGGTCGTGTGCATACGTCATTCGGGCAGGCCAGCACCGCGACGGGACGGCTTGCGTCCTCCAATCCAAACCTGATGAACATCCCGATCAGGACCGAGCTCGGGCAGCGGATCAGGCGCGCGTTCAAGGCCGGGCGGCCGGACCACGTGATGGTGTCGGCGGACTATTCGCAGATCGAGCTGCGCATCGCTGCGCACCTCAGCGGCGATCCCAAGCTGCTCAGCGCCTTTGCCGCGGGTCAGGACATCCACACAGCCACCGCCGCGGCCGTCTTCAAGATCCCGATCGAGTCGGTGGACCCCAACCAGAGAAGGCTGGCGAAGGTGGCGAACTTCGGGTCCATCTATGGGCAGGGCGAGTACGGTCTTTCGCAGCAGCTGGGGATTACCGGCGATGTGGCGCGAGAGTTCCTCGTGCAGTACTGGTCGACGTACTCGCGCTTGAAGGAGTATCTCGACGAGGTTCGGCGCAAGGCGCGCGAAGAGGGGTTCGTGGTCAGCGCGACGGGGCGCCGCCGTGCGATTCCCGACTTGCGGTCGCCCAACTTTCAGCTGCGCAGCGCCGCCGAGAGGATGGCCATCAACTTTCCAATGCAGTCGCTCGCGGCGGACATCATCAAGATCGCGATGGTGCGCTTGCAGCGTGAGATCGAAGCGGACCACATCGAGGGCCGGATGCTTCTGCAGGTTCACGACGAGCTGCTGTTCGAGGTCCCGGTGTCGGAGGTGGATCAGTTCGCGGAGAAGGTCCCTCGCATCATGACCGGCGCTTATGAGCTGGAAACCGGGATCGAGGTGGAGACGAAGGCCGGTCCCAACTGGGCGGATATGAAAAAGCTGGCGGTGGTTCGGGCTTGACCACCGCTCGTACTTCTTTGATCGAGCCCGACCTGGCGAAGCCAAAGCTTCGCGAGTCCTTCCCGGCGAGGCCCGGGAGGTGATTCATGCCTGAGCTTCCCGAGGTCGAGACGATCGTCGCGGACCTGCGGCCCCATCTTGCCGGCCGCACGATCGTGCGCTGCGAGCTTCGCTTTCCGACCATCGTCCGCCACCCCGAGCCGGAGGTGTTCATCGACTCGATAGTCGGCCTACTGATCACTGCTGTCGGACGCCGGGGGAAGTACATCCTGATCCGCCTCGTCGACGATGTCGTGTTGGTCGTGCACCTCGGGATGAGCGGCCAGCTTCGCCTGGTGCCGCCTTCGACCCCGCTGGCCGCCCACACACATGCCGTGTTCGACCTGGACGACGGCCGCCAGCTGCGCTACCGCGACCCTCGGCGCTTCGGACGTCTTCTGCTGGGCACCGAGGCGGCGCTGCTGGCATCCCGCAAGATGCCCCCGTTGGGACCCGAGCCCATCGACCCGGGATTTGGAGCCGACGACCTGTTTCAGAGATTCCGCCGCCGCAAGGCCTCATTGAAAGCAGTCCTGCTCGACCAGTCGACGATCGCAGGCGTCGGCAACATCTACGCGGACGAGTCGCTGCACCGTGCCCGTCTGCGGCCCGACCGCATGGCCGGCAGCCTCAGCAAGAAGTCGGTGCGCCGCTTGCACGAATCGCTTAGAGAGTCTCTGCTGGTCGCGATCAAGAACCGCGGCAGCTCGGTGGACACGTATCGCGATGCCTGGGGAGAATTTGGAGGGCAGCAAGAAAAGCTGCTTGTCTACGGCCGCGCCGGCGAACCGTGCTTCACCTGCGGCCGGCCGCTGTCGCTGGTGCGCATTGCCGGCCGCAGCACAGTCTTCTGCCGCCGTTGCCAGCGCTGACATCCCGGTTGTGGGCCCTGGTGGTCCTGGTCATCGCCTATGTTGCGTTGACGCTGGTCGTCGGCGCCGGGTGGCTGGGGACGTTCGACCATCAGGTGTTGCAGATGATGTCCAGCGTCTGGAGCGAATCACTCCATCCGCTGTTTCGCGTGATCGCCGAGCTCGGCAGCCTCGAGGTCACCTCGATCCTGATGATCGGCTTGCTGGTCTTTCTGCTGCGCAACGGCTCACGCGCGGACGCCCTGGCGGTGCTGGCTTTCGTGGCTGCGCTCGCACTTGAGACGCTCTACAAGATCGCGCTCTACCACCCAGGGCCGCCCCGAACCACAGCTCACAAGGACGGACCGAGCATCACCGACATCTTCACCACGTCCAGCCTGAGCAGCTTGAACAGCTTTCCAAGTGGTCACATGGTTCGCGCGGTGGTCGCCTACGGGCTGATCGCGTTCGTTGTCAGACGGTTCGCTCCGTGGCGTGTCGCACGTGAGCTTGCGATCCCAATCGCAGTGCTGCTCATCGTCATCGAGTCCTTCGATCGCCTCTACCTTGACGTACATTGGGAGTCCGATGTGATCGGCGGTCTGCTGCTTGGTGCAATCGCCCTCCTCAGCGCCACCATCTGGCTGGATCGGCCGCGAAGGCCTGACAATTGAGCTCGTGAGTGAGCGCCTCGTTCTGATCATGGTCACCACCGGCGGCCGCAACGACGCCGAGCGCCTCGGCGAAGGCCTGGTGGAGGCGCACCTTGCCGCGTGCTGCTCGATCTTGCCGACGGTTCACTCCTTTTATTACTGGGACGGCCAGCTCAAGCGCGAGCACGAGGCTTTGCTCCTGGTCAAGACCCTCGAATCCCGTGCCCAGGCTGTCCAGGACTACGTGCGCGCGAATCACTCGTACGATCTTCCCGAGATCATTCAAGTTGCGATCGAGAGCGGCCTTCCCGCTTACATACAGTGGGTAGCCGACCAGGTCGCAGCCCCGATCACCGATCAACAGGTGAACACTTAGACTCTGCTGCAGGGTGGCCACGGCAGTAGATCGAAGCGACGCTGATCCGGGTGACTCCGCGGGTGACGCCGACGGCCGCCGGCGACGGACCCGGCGTGCCGAAGCTGATCCTGAAAGCCCTGGTCACCAGGCCTCCGAAGCCGATCCGGGACCCGTCGCCGAATCGCTCGAAGCCCTGACCTCAGCGCAGATCGCGGCCCCCTCGAGAAGGGAGCGTAGGCGGGCAGCTCGCAGAATGGTCAAGGACTCCCCGGCGGTGCCATCGAGCGCTCAACCGGCGGCGCCGGCCGAGACGATCGCAGGCGCCCAGGCAGCTCCCGCGGCACTGCCAGACCGCGCCGCCGAGGCTGTGCTTCTGCCGCCGACCAAAGCGTCCGATGACAGATATGCGGACCTCATCGGACAGGCGGTCGGACTGCGGCTGGATTCCGTTTCGCGCGAGTTTGGCGGGCACAACGAGATGCACGTCACCGCCCTCAGGAGTGTTTCGATCGAGATCGGACCGTGCGAGTTCGTTTCCGTGGTCGGCCCATCCGGCTGCGGAAAGACCACGCTCCTATCGATGATGGGCGGCCTCGACCGCCCCACCTCAGGACACGTGTACGCCGCGGGCCTACCCCTTGGTGAGATCTCCGACAGCGACCTCGCCGACTACCGGCTGCAGCGCGTGAGCACGATCTTCCAGTCGTTCAACCTCGTGCCCTCCATGTCCGTCGAAGACAACGTGGCGCTGCCGCTGACGCTCGCAGGAGTCCCTCTCGAAGAGCGTCGCGCTCGAGCTCACCACCTGCTCGAGCTCGTAGGGCTGGAAGGTCGGGCCAAGACGCGCGCGAGCCGCCTGTCGGGGGGCGAGCAGCAAAAGGTGGCGGTTGCGCGGGCGCTGGCAAACCGGCCGGGCCTGATCCTCGCCGACGAGCCCACCGGGAGCCTCGACTCGGCCGCAGGCGAGGTCATCCTGAACCTGCTCACCGATCTCAATCGACGCGGAGCAACTGTCGTGCTGGTCACTCACGACCCTGAGGTTGCGCGCCGAGCCCGCCGAGTCGTGAGGATGATCGACGGCCGGGCGATCGAGCTCGATCACGGAAACCAGACCGTCCGCAAGCAGGACCCCGTTGAGCCGCCCGCTCGCCTCCACTGGCGTGACACTTTGAAAGTCGGCCTCGGCAGCGCCGGCCGGCGCCCGTTGCGGACGTCGCTCACGACTTCGGGCGTCGCGATCGGAATCGCAGCGATGAGCCTGATCGTCGCCCTGGCCGGCGGCCTCCAGGGCGCGCTCACTGCGCCAGCTCTGGCGAAGAGCCAGCTCCACCAGGTCGAGGTGTACCCGAGCGCGGCTACGACCAGCGGGTTCAGTGCGGGCACGCTCACCACCCTGGCCGAGCAGCGCCACGTACGCGCCGCCTGGGGACAGATCGCCATGAGCGGAAGCTTCAGTACCGCTTCCGCTCTTCCGCAGGTCGGCTCGCTCGTGTCCATGCCGCCCACCAGCCAGGCGAATCCCGCGATCGTGCTCGCCGCCGGCCGCCTGCCCGATTCCGACTCGGCGCCGGAAGTGCTGCTGACGGACAGCGAGGCGCAGGTCCTCGGCTTCCCGACCCCGGTATCGGCGTTGGGCGCGAACCTGACCGTCAACGCCACCTACGGCGTGCTTGCGCTGCCTGGAATGGAGCGCAATCCGGTCGTCTATCCCGTGCCGCTGCAGCTGAAAGTGGTCGGCGTCGTGCCGAGCCGGTACATGCCGAGCGGCGCGGCGGGCGCGCTCGTGCCGTACGCCGTCGCCGAGAAATATTGGAACCAGCTCGCGCAGGTCAATCGTTGGAAGGGAGGCGAGTTCGGGAGCATCACACTGCTGGCCGATTCGGGCAGCGCGGTAAACCCCTTGCGCGATCGCATCGTCGCACTCGGCTTCCAGGCGCAGACTTTTGGCGACCAGTTCCGCGGTTTCGAAGACCTGCTCGTGAGGCTGCGTCTCGCCCTCCTGGGGTTGGCCGTGGTCGCACTTCTTCTCGCCTGTCTCGGCATCGCCAACACGATGTACACGGCAGTGCTTGAAAGGACAAAGGAAATCGGCGTGCTGAAGGCGCTGGGCTCTCGGAAACGCGACGTGCTGCTTCTGTTCGTTGCGGAGGCGGCCGTGATCGGCCTTGGTGGTGGGCTTATAGGGACGATCGTCGCTATTGCGCTCGCCCGCCTGGGAAACACGGCGGTCGACCGGCTGACGCAAGGGGTCGCTGCGGGCCTAGACGTTTTCCGAACCGACGTGTCGGTCGTGCTGGCGGCCCTCGCGCTGGCAATGCTGCTCAGCATCGTCAGCGGCCTGCTGCCCGCGGTGCGGGCCGCACGCCAGGACCCGGTGAAGGCTCTCCGTTACGAGTAGCAGCGGCGCCCCACGTTCGGGTCTGGGCAAGTAACCGGCCGCATGAGAGCGTCCGCCTATCCATTGATGGAAGCCGACCAGGCTGCTCTCCTGGTGCTGGAGCACACGCCGACGCTGGGCATCGAGCGAGTAGCGCTCGCGCACTGCATAGGTCGTGTCCTTGCGGCGGATGTCATTGCCCCCGCTTCGTTGCCGGCTTTTTCGTCCAGCGCCGTCGACGGCTATGCCGTGCGTTCAGCCGATGCAGGCAAAGCGTTGAGGGTCGTGGGCGAATCTGCCGCGGGCAGGCCGTTCGCGGGCAAGCTCGAGCCAGGCACCGCCGCTCGCATCCTGACCGGCGGCGTGCTTCCTGACGGCGCAGACAGCGTGGTCATGGTGGAGGACGTTCGGGTCGATGGCGATGTGGTCACAGTTCCCACGCCGCTGCGGCCGGGCAGCAACTTCCATGCTCCGGGTGCGGACCTCCGCGACGGCGAGCTCGTGATGGCGGCAGGTACCCTGCTGGGCGCGGTGGAGCTTGGGCTGGCTGCCGCGCTTGGCCTACCCAGGTTGCCCGTGCGGCGACGGCCACGCGTGGCGCTGATGTCGACGGGCGATGAGCTGGTCGAGGTGGGGAAGAAGCCGGCGCGGGGGCAGATCGTCGACTCCAACCGCTGGGCGTTGCTGGCGGCTCTGCGGGACGCCGGCGTGGAGGTTCGTAGCCTGGGGATCGCGCCCGACCAGCCTGACGCGCTGAGGCAGCTGGTGGTGGATGCGCTGCGCGAGGTCGACGTCCTTGTGACCTCAGGAGGCGTTTCGGTCGGGACCCATGACCTCGTGAAGCCGCTGCTCGAGTCGCTGGGCACCGTCCATGTCGGCCGGGTGAAGCTCAAGCCCGGAAAGCCCTTTACTTTCGCGACGATTCCGGCCCACGCCCCGGTCCCCGCAGGCGAGAGGGAGAAGCTCGCGTTCGGGCTTCCTGGGTTTCCGGTTTCGTCCCTGGTCACGTTCGAGGTGTTCGTGCGACCGGCATTGCGAAAGATGCAGGGTTTTGCAAGCCTGCAGCGCCCGACCCTCCCGGTGCGCCTGGCTTACGAGGCGCGCGCGACTGCTGATCGAACCGAATATCAGCGCGTGACGCTGCGCCGCGAAGGTGCTGAGCTCGTGGCCGAAACCACAGGCTCCCAGTCGTCGTCCCGGCTGATGTCGCTGGCGGGAGCGCACGCGCTGGTGCGCGTCCCGCCAGGCGATCAGGGCATCAGCGCCGGATCGATCGTCGAAGCGATGATCCTGTCCCTACCGTGAGCTCGGCTCCCGGTTCTTGTTGGCTTCGTCACGGACGTCGGCCTTTATGTCTCTGACAGCGCGCTTGGCGTTGCCCGCTGTCTGCCGCGCCTTGCCCTTGAGCTCCTCCGACTTGTCGCCGGTGACCTTGCCCTTGATCTCTTCCGCCTTGCCTCGAACCTGGTCCTTCATGTCGATCTCCTCCTAGTTTTGAATCTAAAGGGGTAACGCTTCAAGACAGGCGAAGCACGCATTGTCGAACGTCCGTTCGCCTTAGAATTAGGGACTCAATGCCCTCTCGCTTTCGTGTCGACGCACCCTTCAAGCCCGCCGGAGATCAGCCGGAAGCCATCGAGCGACTGGTCGAAGGCGTCCAGTCAGGCCTGGGGCAGCAGGTCCTCCTCGGTGTGACCGGCAGCGGTAAGACCAACGTCATGGCCTGGGCACTGGAGCAGCTGCAGCGGCCGGTGCTCGTCCTCAGTCCCAACAAGACGCTGGCGGCACAGCTGTGCGCGGAGTTCCGCCGCCTTCTTCCGGAGAACGCGGTCGAGTATTTCGTCAGCTACTACGACTACTACCAACCCGAGGCGTACATCGCGCGCACCGACACCTACATCGAGAAGGACTCGAGCCGCAACGAGGAGATCGACCGCATGCGTCACTCGACGACGCAGACGTTGCTGACGAGGCGCGACGTGCTTGTGGTCGCGAGCATCAGCTGCATCTACGGCGTCGGCTCGGTCGAGGACTACATGGGCGAGTCGCTCAAGGTCGAGAAGGGCCAGACGGTGCGGCGTGAGGTCTTTCTTCGCAAGCTCACCGAGATGCTGTACGAGCGCAATGACTACGAGCTGGCTCGGCTTCGTTTCCGGGTGCGAGGCGACGTGGTCGACCTCGTCCCCGCCAACGAGGAAAAGGTTTTTCGGGTCGAGTTCTTCGGCGATGAGATCGAGCGCATCCAGGAGCTTGACGCGGTGACAGGTGAGATCCTCGGCTTGCGCGACGAGTTCACGATCTTTCCGGCCTCCCACTACGTCACGCCGGCCGACAAGCTGCGCCTGGCGATGGTCGACATCGAGGCGGAGCTCGAGGAGCGCTGCAAATGGTTTGAAGAGCACGGCAGGCTGCTCGAGGCTCAGCGCCTGCGCCAGCGCACCAACTTCGACCTGGAGATGATGCGTGAGACCGGGACGTGCGCGGGTATCGAGAACTACTCGCTGCACCTGACGAGGCGCAAGCCTGGAGATGCGCCGTACACGCTGATGGACTTCCTCCCGGAGGACACGCTGATCTTCGTCGACGAGTCACACGTGGCAGTGCCGCAGATCGGTGGGATGCTCGGCGGGGACCGCTCGCGTAAGGCCGCCCTGGTCGAGTACGGTTTCCGGCTGCCGAGCGCATTCGACAATCGACCCCTCAGCTTCGATGAGTGGGAGGAGCGCGCCGGCAAGGTCATCTACGTGTCCGCAACGCCGGGGCCCTACGAGCTGCGCCGGTCGCAGCGCACCGTCGAGATGGTTGTGAGGCCAACCGGGCTGGTCGATCCCACCGTCGAGGTTCGGCCGACAGCAGGCCAGATCGATGACCTGCTGGCTGAGGTCAAGAAGCAGACAGAGCTGGGCCACCGCTCGCTGGTGACGACCCTGACCAAGCGCTTTGCCGAAGACCTCGCGGACTACCTGCGCGAGTACGGCGTCAAGGTCCGCTACCTACATTCGGAGCTGGACGCGATGGAGCGGATCTCGGTGCTGACGGACCTGCGCACAGGCGCGGTCGACGTCGTGGTCGGCATCAACCTGCTGCGCGAGGGGCTCGACCTGCCGGAGGTGGCATTCATCGGCATCCTGGACGCGGACAAGGAGGGTTACCTGCGAGCGTTCCGTTCCTTCATCCAGATCATTGGACGCGCAGCCCGCAACGTCGACGGCCACGTCGTGATGTACGCGGACAAGATCACCGACTCGATGCGTCAGGCACTCGATGAGACCGAGCGCCGGCGTAATCGCCAGATCGCCTACAACACCGAGCGTGGCATCACGCCGGAGACGGTGAAGAAGGCGATCTACGCCCTCGAGATCAACGAGAAAGACCTTCAAGCGGACGCCATTGAGCTGATGGCGGGCGCTGGAGTCCCCCGCGAGGACCTCCTCGCGATAGTTCGCGACCTGGAGAAGGAGATGCGGCGGCTGTCAAAGGAGCTGCAGTTCGAAGACGCGGCACGCGTGCGGGATCGCATCATCGCCTTGCGCAAGCGTTTGTCGGGTGAGGAGTCGGGCAAGGAGGACGATGCGGACGTGGCGCTGGCGATTGCCGCCGCTCCCAAGCAGAAGACGATGGTTCGCGGATGGGATGCATCGCGACGCGGGCGCGGAACGCGACGGTAGCGGTGCGTAATGTGCGGCGGGCTGAGCAGATGCTGGCGGCCGCGCCGGCGGGCTGGATGGAGACGCTCGGGGCGCGGATCACCGAGTCTGAGCCTGGGCGCGTAGTGCTGGAGGTCGAAGCCGGCCCGCAGCACCGGCACGGTGGAGGGGTCATGCAGGGGGGCGTCATCACGCAGATCGCGGACGCTGCGATGGGCATGTCGCTGGCCACGCTCCAGGAAGACGGCACATGGAACACGACGATCGAGCTCAAGATCAACTTCATTCGCCCTGTCGTCTCAGGCAGGATCCGCGCCGTCGGCCGCGTCCTGGAAATGACCGAATTGCTGTTGTTCAGCGAGGCGGATGTGATCGATGAGCGGGGCAAGCTGGTGGCAAGGGCGTCGTCGACCTGCCTGGCGGTGCCCGAAGGGCAGGGCCGTGAGTAGGCGGGGAATGCCGACTTCCACCCATCTACCCAGCCCGTTCCCCGATGGGGAGAGAGAATACGACGCTCGCTCACCAGCCTGGAGCCGGCTCGGGCTCAAGCTGGCTGACCTGGGTGAAGGGACAGCATTGGTGGAGATGACGCCCACCCCGGACATGGCCTCCGAGTCCGGTGTTGTCGACGGCGGTATCATCAGTGCCCTTGCCGATGCGGCCATGAGCCGCTCGCTGCGAGGTCTCGGTTCGGTCGCGACCACGGCGGTGTGCTTCGACCTCAAGCTGACGTTCATCTCGGCGGTCAAGGCCGGCGACAACCTCCGCGCCACTGCCACGGTCGTTCACGCCGGCCGCAGGACCGCGGTCACCGAGTGTCAGATCGAGTCCGGCGAAGGCCGGCTGATCGCCACGGCAAGTGCGACGTTTGCGGTAACAAGAGACAAGGAATAGACACGGACTCGAATGCCGACTGACCAGATCACGATTCGCGGTGCGCGGGAGCACAACCTCAAGAACGTCACGCTGTCGATCCCGCGAGACAAGCTTGTCGTCTTCACCGGTCTCTCGGGGTCCGGTAAGTCGTCGCTTGCCTTCGACACGATCTATGCGGAGGGGCAACGGCGGTATGTCGAGTCTCTGTCCTCGTACGCGCGGCAGTTCCTCGGCCAGATGGAGAAGCCAGATGTGGACACTATCGAGGGCCTCTCGCCGGCGATCTCCATCGACCAGAAGGGCACATCGAAGAACCCGCGATCGACAGTCGGCACCGTCACCGAGGTCTACGACTACCTGCGGCTGCTGTACGCGCGAGTGGGACTTCCGCATTGCCCGGTCTGCGGTCGCGAAGTTCGAAGGCAGTCGGTCGAGCAGATGGCGGACCACGTGGAGAAGCTGCCCACCGGGATGCGCGTCATGGTGCTGGGCCCGGTGGTCAAGGGTCGGAAGGGCGAGTACAGGTCGCTCATCGAGGACGTGCGCAAGTCGGGCTTCGTGCGCATCCGGGTGGACGGCAGCCTGTACGAGCTGGGCGAGCAGATTCCGCTGGACAAGAACAAGAAGCACGACGTCCAGGTCGTGGTCGACCGCATCGTCGTCGGCCCCGACCAACGGACGAGGATGGTCGACTCGATCGAGACGGCGGCGCGGCTTGGCGGTGGGTCGGTGATCATCGTCCCTGAAAGGGGCGAAGAGATCCAGATGTCGCAGGACTACATGTGTCCATACGACGGCACGAGCGTGCCCGAACCCGAGCCGCGCAACTTCTCGTTCAACAGCCCTCACGGCGCCTGCCCGACCTGTACCGGGATCGGCTTTCAGCTGGTCGTCGACGGCGACCTGGTCGTTCCAGACCCATCACTCTCTCTCCGAGAGGGCGCGATCGCCGCCTGGAGCCGGTCGCAGTTCTTCTACCCGGAGCTGCTGGAGAGCGTCAGCAAGTATTTCGGCATCGACATGGACAAGCCCTGGTCGAAGTTGAGCAAACAGCATCGCGACGCGCTCCTCAACGGCACCGGCGAACGCAAGATTCGTTTCGGTTACAAGAACCAGTACGGCCACGAGCGGTGGTACGAAGCCCCGTTCGAAGGAGTCGTCGCCAATCTTCAGCGCCGCTTTCACGAAACAGAGTCGGAATTCCTGAAAGCCGAGCTTGAGCGCTACATGGCCGACAAGCCGTGCCCCGCCTGCAAAGGCCAGCGCCTCAAGCCTGAGTCGCTTGCGGTCACAGTGGCAGCCCAGAACATCGCGGAGGTGTGCAGGCTGTCGATCAGCGCGGCCATCAAGTTCTTCGACACCCTCGAGCTGACCGAGCGGGAGCAGCTGATCGCACGCGGGATTCTCAAGGAGATCCGCGAGCGTCTCCAGTTCATGATCGATGTCGGACTCGAGTACCTGACAATCGAGCGAGCGGCGAACACCTTGTCAGGCGGGGAGTCTCAGCGAATCCGGCTTGCGACCCAGATCGGCTCCAAGCTCATGGGTGTCCTGTACATCCTCGACGAGCCGTCCATCGGGCTTCACCAGCGCGACAACCGCCGGCTCATCAATACATTGCTGCGACTGCGTGACCTGGGCAATACGCTCATCGTCGTCGAGCACGACGAGGAGACCATCCGGTCGGCCGACTACATGGTCGACATCGGACCCGCGGCGGGCGAGCATGGTGGCCAGATCATTGCCGCCGGCACGGTCGAGCAGGTGCTGAAGGACCCCAACTCGATCACCGCCGCCTTCTTGCGAGGTGACCGAGAGATCCCGATTCCCAAGAAGCGCCGAAAAGGCAACGAAAAGCGCCTTGTCATTCGCGGCGCGCGTGCCAACAACCTAAAGGACATCGACATCGAGATCCCGCTGGGTACGTTCGTCGCGGTCTCAGGAGTCAGCGGCTCAGGCAAGTCCTCGTTCGTCACAGACATCCTCAGCCGGAAAGTCGCGCAGCACTTCTACAAGGCGAAGGACCGGCCAGGGGCGCATCGTGCGATCGAAGGCCTCGAGCATCTCGACAAGGCGATCGACATAGACCAATCTCCGATCGGCCGCACGCCGCGTTCGAACCCAGCAACTTACACCGGGATGTTCACGTACATGCGTGAGCTCTTCGCGCAGCTCCCCGAGGCCAAGATGCGCGGCTACAAGCCGGGGCGCTTTAGCTTCAACGTTCGGGGCGGGCGCTGCGAGGCGTGCCAGGGCGACGGGATCATCCAGATCGAGATGCACTTCCTGCCAGACGTCTACGTCCCGTGCGAGGTGTGTCACGGGACGAGGTATTCGCGCGAGGTGCAGGAGGTGAAGTTCCGCGGCCACTCGATCGCCGACGTGCTCGAGCTCACCGTCGACGAGGCGCTGGAGGTCTTCGAGAACGTGCCGCGGATCAAGACGAAGCTGCGCACTCTGCATGACGTGGGTCTTGGTTACATCCGTCTCGGCCAGCCGGCCACCCAGCTGTCGGGAGGCGAGGCTCAGCGGGTGAAACTTTCGGCCGAGCTGTCACGTCGTGACACAGGGCGGACCCTCTATCTGCTCGATGAGCCCACGACCGGACTTCATTACGTGGACGTCGAGCGCTTGCTCGTGGTGCTGCACCGCCTTGTCGACCACGGAAACACGGTGATCGTCATCGAGCACAACCTCGACGTACTCAAGACTGCTGATTGGCTCATCGACCTGGGGCCTGAGGGCGGCGAGAAGGGCGGCTACATCATCGCCGAGGGCACCCCCGAGCAGCTGGCGCGCATGCCGGAGTCGGCCACCGGCCAGTATCTGGGCCGGATCCTGGAGAGAGGAGGCGCCAAGAGCCGGGCCAATCGGGTCGCGCCGCGGACACGTGCGAAGGTAGCGGTCGGCTGAGCCAGGAGCCGGCTCTCGGATACGGAGCGCTGATGCGCGTGCCTGGCTTCGCGCGCCTTTACGCCGGTCTCCTGCTGGGGCGCGTGGCCGGCGCGACGATGACGTTGACGCTCGTCCTCTTCGTACTTACTCATTACCGCTCGCCCCAGCTGGCCGGCGCCACGGCTTTCTTCGCGATCCTCCCGGGCCTGCTGGTCTCGCCACTGGCGGGCGCGCTGCTCGACCGTCGAGGGCGTGCGAGATTCGTCGTCCTCGATTACCTGATCGCAGCCATCGCGGTCGGCCTCATCGCCGCGCTCTCGGCGCTGGGCGCGCTTTCGCCTCCAGTGCTCCTGATCATCGTCGGCCTGGCATCGCTGACCAATCCGCTCAGCAGTGCAGGCGCCCGCTCGCTGTTTCCGATCCTTGTACCGCGCGAGCTGTGGGAGCGGGCCAACGGGCTCGACAGCAGCGGACATGTCTTCGCGACCCTTGTCGGCGCTCCACTCGCAGGCGCGCTCGTGGGCTGGGTCGGCGGTGAGTGGGCGCTGGCAACGGCGGGCGCCGTGTTCGTCGGCGCCGCATTGGTCATGCTCCGGTTGCCTGACCCGTCGACGGCGACCGAATCGCATGGGCCCGTGGTGCTCAATGCATGGCTTGGCCTCCTTTACGTCGCGCGAAACCCCACGCTGCGCGGGCTCGCGCTCACCCTCAGCACCATCAACGTTGGGTGGGGAATCCTGGAGATCGCCGTTCCGGTGCTGGTCCTGGGCCGGCTCCACCAGGGCGCCGGAATAGTTGGCTTGCTGTGGGGCGGGTTGGGAGCCGCCGGACTGGTCTCCGCCCTGCTGGCTGGTCGGGTGCAGACCCTGGGCCGGGAACGCCAGATCATGGTGGGAGGGATCGTCGTGAGTGCGGTTGCGCTGGCCACGCTTCCGTTCGCGGCGAGCGTGCCCGCCGTCGCGATTGCGCTCATCGTGCTGGGCGCTGCGAACGGGCCGATGGACATCAGCTTTTTCACGCTGCGGCAGCGTCGCACCGATCCTGCCTGGTTTGGCAGGGCGTTTGCTGTCTCGATGTCGATCAACTTCATCGGCAATCCCATCGGCTCAGCGCTCGCCGGAACGCTCATCGCGAGGTCTCTGGACCTGGCTTTATGGGCAGCCGTTGCCTGCGTTGTGCTCGCGGGCGTCTTTCCGATGCTCACGATCCCCGCGCGCGATGTGGAAAGCCGCTCGGCGAATCGGACATCGTCAGCGAATCCTGGCGCCCCGGTTGCTTAACCCCCTGACGTTCCCGCATGGATGAGGGCGCCGAAGAACGCGACGATCAGACCGAAAAGGAATATCACCAGCAGGATGGTGACTACGAGGTGGATGTAGGAGATGACGAGGCCGATCATCGCCAGGGTCGCGCCGTCCTCCCCCGTCTTCTTGATCTGTGCTCGCGCCATGTGGCCGGTCACCAGCGAAATGACGATCAGCGTGATTCCGCCCACTCCGATGATGTGGCCAAACGGAGCGGCCAACGCGGTGACCAGGCTCACGACGGCCAGTGAGTTGGTCTTGCGACCACCGACGGCAATCGAAGCCGACGCGTCTCCCAGAGGTACCGCGGTGGAGGGGACGATCTGCTGGCCGACGACCTGCGTCGGGGAGGCCGGCGAAGGCGCCGGCGGGGGCGTTTCAGAGGGTGGCGGAGGGGGCAGATCGCTCAACATATGGAGTCTACCCCCGGTTACAGGCTACCTACAATCGATCGAGTGGCGGTCACCCGGGAGGACGCGGTCAAGCGCCGTCTGCGCGCGGTTCCAGACGTGCCCGGGGTTTACCTGTTTCGGGATGCTCGCGCTCAGGTCATTTACGTCGGCAAGGCGCTGCGGCTGCGCGACCGGCTCCGCTCGTATTTCACCCCAGGCTATGGCGAAACCGCCAGGGTCTCCGAGCTGGTTCGGAAGATCTACGACTTTGAGTTCGTCACGACCGCCAACGAGGTCGAAGCGCTCGTCCTCGAATGCAACCTCATCAAGAACTACCGACCGCGGTTCAACATCCGGCTCAAGGACGACAAGAACTACCTCTATCTGAAGCTCCCGGTCACCGAGGAATACCCCCGAGTCCATTACTCGCGCCGAGTGCAGAAGGACGGAGCTGTCTATTTCGGCCCGTACACATCCGCCCAGTCCCTTCGTGGCACCGTGAAGTCGATAAGGCAGCTGCTGCCGTTCCGGACCTGCTCCGACGAGATCTTCAAACAGGGGAAGGTCTGCCTGGACTTCCACATCAAGCGGTGCCCAGGCCCTTGCGAGCGGCGCATCAGCGCCGCCGATTACAAGGCGCGCATCCAGGAGGTGAGGCTTTTCATGGAGGGACGGTCGGACGTCCTCGTTCGCGAGTTGCACGGGCGTATGGAGGGTGCTGCCGATCGGCTCGATTTCGAGAACGCCGCTCGTTATCGCGACCAGCTGCAATCGATCGAACGCATCGCGGATCGGCAGAAGGTGCTCACGCGCAGCCGTGACGACCAGGACCTGATCGCGTATGCCCGCCGAGGCGCTGAGGTCTTCGTCGAGGTCGCCTATGTACGCCAGGGAAAGATGGTCGGCCACGACGGCCACCCGGTGGACGGCGCAGGCGAAGCGACCGAGGCGGAGCTGCTCCGTGGTTTCGTCCTCCAGTACTACGCGAGTGCCACGCACGTGCCCCGTGCGGTGATCCTTCCCGGTCCACTGGAAGACTCCGAGCTGATGGCAGGTTGGCTGAGCCAGAGGCGCGGTGGCCCAGTCACCATCGAGGTGCCCCAGCGTGGTCGGAAACGCGCCCTGGTAACGCAGCTCGCGGAGACTGCGGCGCAGGAGCTCGAGCAGCTGCGGATCCAGGCCGACTACGACCGAAGCCGCACCGAGCCGATGCTCGCCGCGCTTGCGGAGGCTCTCGACCTGGAGGTTCCGCCCAAACGGATCGAGTGTTACGACATCTCCAACATCCAGGGCGACTCAGCCGTCGGAGCGATGGTTGTGTTCGAGGACGGCCGGCCTCGTAACGATCACTACCGTCATTTCAGGATCAAGTTCGTTCCCGGCCCGAACGACTTCGCGATGCTCCAGGAGGTTTTGCGGCGGAGGCTCGAGCGGCTGGAATCGGCGCAGCGCCGCGAGGAGGCCGAGATTGTCGGCGATCGCTCGTTCACGAGCCGGCCCGACCTGATCCTCATCGATGGTGGCAAGGGCCAGCTGAGCGCTGCGCTGGAGGTGCTCGAGTCGGCGGGATATGCGGACATTCCCACCTTCTCGCTGGCCAAGGAGCGGGAAGAGATCTTCGCGCCCGGACGTCCCGACCCGATTGTGCAGGAGAAAAACTCGCCAGGGATGTTCCTCGTCCAGCGGATCAGGGACGAGGCGCATCGCTTCGCCATCACGCATCACCGCAAGGTGCGGTCGCGAAAGGCGCTCACCTCGCCGCTCGACTCGGTGGAGGGCATCGGTCCCGCGCGCAAGCGTGTCCTCTTGAGACACTTCGGTTCGGTGCAGGCGATACGAGAGGCGCCGGTCGAGGACATAGTCGCGCTCGGCGTGCCCGAGCGCCTCGCCAAGCGCCTGAAGGAAACGCTGTGACCCTGGTGATCGTCGGCGGGACCACCGAGCCGCAGCTCGATGAGGCAGTGGGCGTGTTTGTTGATGCCGGTTTCCAACTCGCGCGCTGGCTTTCGGCATGGGATGACTCAGACGGGGTTCTGCCGTTGCGCGGAGCTGGCGCCGTCGTGCTCCAAGACGCCGACGCTCGAGGGATCCGCTACGTGCTGGTCCATGTTGGTGCGAACGACGGCAAGGCCGGTGGGAGCCATGAGCGCGCGCACCATCGCGTGGACGTGCTCCAGCTGCGCGAGCTGGCCAAGCAGCTGCGCTCCCGGGAGCGAATGCTCGTCACCTGCCTGGCCTTCGGTTACAAGAAGGGGATCCCCGATGGCGCGTCGTGGGTGGTGGACGTACGGCTTCTCGACAACCCTTATTGGGTGGAGGACCTGCGGCCCCTCGATGGTCGCGACCCGCGTGTCCGTGCATTTGTGGTCGAGCAGCCGGCCGCGCAGGAGCTGCTGGACAACATCGAGCGCACCCTTCGGGGTGCGATCCCGCACTACCGCGAGCGGGGACGCTCTCAGCTGGTGGTCGCCTTCGGCTGCACGGGCGGTCGACATCGCTCTGTAGCGATGGCGCGCGAGATGGCAGCCCGGCTCGAGAACATCGAAAACACGGATGTCGAGTTCGTCGCCCGCGAACTACAGTGACCCTCACCGACGGCCCAGGCCACTGCGGGCAACTGGATTGAGGCTCGTGCAGGTCCAGGAGTGACGCGCGCGCTGGTTCTTGGTGGGGCGGGCTTCATCGGCGCCGCCGCATGCAAGGAGCTGATGCGTCGAGGCATCGAAACGGTGGCCGCGGGACGCAAGGAAAGGCCGTACGGGGTCTTCACCAGCTACGTCGCATTTGACCGCTCCGACAAGGACCAGCTGAAGGAGGCGCTGTCGAAGGTCCAGCCGGACGTGCTGCTCGACCTCGCGTGCTACCAGCCGCTAGAGATGGCGGAGGCAATCCGCGCCTTCAAGGGCGACCGCTATGTCTTCGTATCCAGCGACGTCTATCCGAACCTGGAAGGCAAGCCAGCCCGAGAGGAGGACTTCGTTCCCCTCGCGGGGGAGCCGCCCGAAACCCTCGAGTATTTGGACGGGAAAAGGTGGTGCGAAACCCTGCTCGCCCGCGCACGCGACTTCCCCTGGACGGTCATCCGGCCCCCTGAGGTCTTCGGTCCCGCCGATCCAGGGCTGCGCATTGCGGCGTACATCCAGCGCGTCGCAGACGGAGGACCCCTCCTCGTCCCACAAGAGTCGTACGAGCGCCAGGCTGGGCTGGCCTGGGTCAAAGACATCGGGTTCGCGTGCGCGCTCGCGTGCGACCTGCGTAAGGACACGAATCAAAAGGCATACAACGCGGCGTTCGAAGCGGTGAGCGTGCGCGGCCTGATCGAAGGCCTTGCGATGGCGATGGGCCTGCCTGCCAGGATCCATCCCATGCCGTTCGACCAGCTTCCGCCGGATGCCAGCCCGTACGGTCCCAACCCGATTCGCGCAGCAGGCTACGTGCTCGACCGAGCGCGTTCCGAGCTGGGCTTCGAGCCTTCGGCGCTGGAGGACGCGATGGCGGAGACCCTGGCCTGGTACCGGGTCGCCCATCCATCGCACCCCGGTTACGCCAACCGTCCGAAGGAGCTTGAGATCGCCGGTGGTGCCTGACACGAGACAGGCGCGCGAAATGCTCGCTCAGCGGCTCCAGCGCCAGGCGTCGTGGTGCGACGACCTGGGCTCCCCCTTATACGCCTCGCTTCTGCGCTCGTCAGTGGACGACCTGGGCTCCGAAGGCGCGGTTTGGGGAGTCCTCGAGGGGTTCGAGAACGAGGATCGCCAGTCCGCTCTCGCGCTCCGCTTCATGGCCGCTGTTCACCGACTGGTGCTGATGGGTACGCTTCCCGACCTTGCATTGCGATATCCATCGGCCGGCGGCGACGGGGACGCGCGCGCCGTCTGGGCCGCGTTCCGCAGCGCGCTCATCGAGCGCCAGGCGGAGATCCGCGAGCTGCTGCCGGGAGGCTGCCAGACAAACGAAGTCGGCCGCAGCGCCGCACTGCTCGGTGGCTTCCTGGAGGTCGCTCATCGCACCGGGATGCGACTGCGGATTCTCGAGCTCGGCGCCAGCGCCGGCTTCAACCTGCGGTGGGACCGCTATCGATATGACTCAGGCGCCGAAGCCACCGACGGCTGGGGACGGCTCGATTCACCGGTCCGTTTCAAACATTCCTTCGAAGAGCCGCCTCCGCTCAATCGGCGCGTCGAGGTCGTCGGTCGCAAGGGTTGTGACATCGATCCGATCGATCCGACCAGCGCGGAAGGGGCGCTCGCGCTTCGCTCTTTCGTGTGGGCCGACCAGAACGACAGGTTCAGGCTCCTCGAGGGCGCGATCGCGGTGGCGCGGCAGGTACCCGTCGAGGTCGAGCGCACCGACGCAGCCACGTTTCTCGAGCGCGAGCTTGCTTCTACGCGCACCGGTGTCGCGACAGTCGTGTACCACTCGGTGTTCATGCAGTACGTCGACGCGGATGGACGCCGCCGGATCGCATCGGCGATCGTGAACGCCGCCGAAGGCGCCTCGAGGGATGGGCCGCTGGCGTACCTGCGCATGGAGCCCGGTGCGCAGACTTTCGAGGTGCGGCTGAGCCTGTGGCCCGGCGGCGGTGATGAGCTGCTCGCTCTCACCAAGGCCCACGGGACCGGAGTCCGCTGGCTTTAAGAGGCCCGTCCAGAGAGAGATGCGGGACCTATCCTGACCCACGTGTGGCGGCGCGTGGCGCCTTATTCGATAGCCGTCGGCGGGACGATCGCGATCACGGCGGGGATCGGGCTCGTCACAACGCGTGCGTCTGTGCCCGGGCTTTCCGCCTTCTACCTGCTCTTTGTGCTTTGGCTCGGAGCGCGGTGGGGTCGGGGCCCGGCGGTGGCAGGGAGCCTCGCCGCCTTCCTTCTTTACGACTTCTTCTTTGTCCCACCCGTCGGCACGCTGTCGGTGAACGGGCCCACCGAGCTCTTCGGACTCGTTGTGTTGCTCGCCGTCGCACTCGTCACGAGCCAGCTGGCCGCCTCTCAGCGTCGCGCCCAGGCCGCTGCCGAGATGTCGGCATCGGCATCGCGAGTTCTGTACGAGGTGGCAACGGCAGCGTTGCGGGCGCCACAGGTGTCCGTCGCGCTGTCGATGCTGTGTGAGCGGGCTGTCCAGCTCCCATCTGTGAGCCGGTTCGTGCTGGTCGCCATGGATTTCGGTCAGGCGATACCGCTCGCCGGTGGTGAGCTGACTCCTGACGAGATACGGCCGGCGTCCTGGTCATACGAGAACCGGCAGCCGGTCGGTATTGCGATCAACGCAGGCGAGGTGAGGTTGATGAAGACCCATCCAGAAGCCACGACGCCGGCCTACCTGCCGCTGGCAAGTGGGGTGGCAGTCCTGGTGATCAAGCCGCAGCAGCCGGAGACCGGCGAGCTGCGCATGCTGTCGGCGCTCATCGGCCTCGCCGACCTTTTGATCGACCGGCGGCGAGCCGCCCTCGAGGCCGATAGGGCGCGTGGCTTTGAGGCCTCGGACCGGCTGAAGGCTGCGATCCTGTCCTCTCTGTCCCACGAGCTCAAGAGCCCAATTGCCTCCCTGCGGGCGGGCCTCACCGCGCTGACTTCTCCGCAAGCCGGGCTCCAACCCGAGCAGCAGGAGCTGCTGGTCGACCTCGATCGCGAAGCCACACGGCTGGACCGGCTCGTCGGCGACATGCTGGCCCTTTCACGGCTGGAGGCGGGCCTCGAGCTGGACAAGGAGCCGCACGAGTTCGCCGAGCTGGTGGGGACCGCGCTGCACCAGCTTCGATCGGATTTGAGAGGCCACGAGGTCGAGGTCAACCTCGCCGAAGATCTGCCGCCCGTCGAGGTGGACGAGCTCCAGGTGGGAAGAGTGCTCGCCAACCTGATCGAGAACGCGCTCGAATGGACGCCGGCCGATGGGTCCATCGCCATCGGAGCGGCCGCTCGCGAAGCATTCCTGGAGGCCTGGGTCGAAAATGACGGGCCGGCGATCGCGCCTGTGGACCTGGAGCGGGTGTTCGAGACCTTCTGGACCCGGCGAGCTCGCGGAAGCGGCCTTGGGCTGGCAATCTGCAAGCGCGTCGTCGAAGCGCACGGTGGCACGATTCGGGCCGAGAATCTCCGGCGTGGACCGCGTTTCACCTTCACACTGCCGCTGTCTCGAGTGATCGCTCAACGTTGAGCGGACGCGTCCTGGTGGTTGACGACGAGGTTGAGATGCAGCGCGCTCTTCGCACAGGGTTGCGCTACCACGATTTCGACGTTCACGTGGTCGGAAGTGGAGAGGACGCGTTACGCGAGGCCGCGTCCTGGCGTCCCGATGTCATCCTCCTGGACCTGGGCCTTCCGGCCATGGACGGGTTCGCCGCCCTTCAGGCGCTGCGGCCGGCGACGCGCGCCGCGGTGATCGTCGTCAGCGTCATGCCTGGGGAGAAGGACAAGGTCCGGGCGCTCGACCTGGGGGCGGACGACTACCTGGTCAAGCCCTTCG
>JALZAL010000235.1 GCA_030948325.1 Candidatus Dormiibacterota bacterium | reverse complement strand
GCCGTCCCGGATGCGACGGCGAGAGCCGCGGCCGTGCCGGCCGCCTGACCCATCGCCATGCAGGTGGCCATCGACCGGGCCGACGCGTGGGCATCATGTGAAGCGGAGAAGCAGCGTCCGGCGACGAGCATCCCGTGCACTCCCGTGGGCAGGAGGCAGCGATAAGGGATGCCGTAGACACCGCTCTGCGGGACGTATTTCCACCGGGTATCCGTGCCGGCTGCGTGGTCCTCGATCGGAGCTCCGCACAACGCGATCTCGTCTGGAAAGCGGCGGGCATCCAGCACGTCTTCGCGCGTGAGGCGGTAATCGCCAGCCACGCGACGGCTCTCGCGCACACCGATCGCAGGACTCGTGGCGACGAGCACTGAGCGCTCGAACCCAGGCACGAGATTGCGAAGAAAGCGGTGATACTCCTGCACCTGACGGCGACCCTCGATCTCGGCCTGCGTGAGCTGGCGGGGGTCCGTTGCATCGACCATCGGCACGCGGGTCATGTGAACAGTCACCACTCCCGCATGCGGTGTTCGATGCCACGACCCTTCCAGCCGCGGAAGGCGGTAGCCCCCGCTCTCCGCCGCCCTGCGCATCAAAGCCCACAGCTCGTCCTTCGGCATGGCGGCGGCCCGCTCCACGTCAACGTTCGCGACCCGGAAGATCGTCGACAGGCTCTGCAGGTTGGGTGTTGAGCGGGCGTCTTCGTAAGGCACTCCCGCCATCGCGCACAGGTCGGCATCGCCCGAAGCGTCCACAAAGGCTCCCGCCTCCACGACCGACTCGCCGCCCTTGTTCCAAAGGCGCACAGCGTCGATGCGGCCATCGTGCTGCTGAATTCCCGTCGCCCATGTGTGCAGGAGAATTTCGACCCCTGCTTCGGCAGCGAGTCGCTCCCAGGTCACTTTGAGCACCTCGGGGTCGTAAGTGACCCCCGTGCCTGCCCCATAGGTGTTTGGTCGTTCGAAGGCGACGCCTGCCGCCTTCAGGTTCTCGACCACCTCCCAGCCCAGGCCGCCGACCACGCGCCGGACCGTCTCGCCCGGCGTGTAGAAGGCGTAGAAAGTGTCGAGCACTGCGGTGGACGTGCCTCCGAGAAATGGCAGGCGATCCATGAGCAGAGTCCGCGCTCCCCTGCGAGCGGCGCTGATCGCGGCCGAGGTGCCGGCCGAGCCGCCTCCGACCACCACGACGTCAAACCGCTCACTCATTTTCCCGGCGCATTCCCGCCGGCCAGCGCGAATGCGCGCGCAGCGTTGGCGACCAGGATCAAATCGACGGCCGCGTCGCCAATTCGCCTGCGTAAGCGCGGCCCGAAGACGTCCATGAGGTAGGTGAGGCCCGGACCTCCGCCGTAGGCACTGAAATAGTCCCGTTGCCCGAGGTCGAGGCCGAGCAGCACGCTGCCGCCGAATCCGGCCGCGGCCATCGACTCGATGAGGTCGATGAGCTGGCTGTCGGGCCGGTACTTGATGCGTCCCGGCGTGTCGTACTCGAGCGTGACGCCGCGGGCCGCGACCTCGCAGTGAAGCTCGAGGTCGGGGTTGCGATCGAGGTGGGCCAGGATGATGCGTCCCGGTTCCACCCCTTCGCTCGTGAGGAGGTCGATGATCGCATGGGCGCACGTGCCGATCTCCGTGTGCACGACGATCGCGGCTCCGGTTTCCCGACACCCGATCGCCGCCGCGACCAACCGTCGCTCCTCGAAAGGGCTGATGTGCTGGTAAGAAGCGCCCGCCTTGATCACGCCAGCGCGCGCATGGTCGAGCGGCGCATCGGTGAGCCAGTCTTCCGGATGCATCCCTTCCTTGAGGTCGGTCACGATGCGCTGGGCGAGGACCTCGACCGTTGCCTCGCGCACCCAGTGGTTTTGCGGGTAGTGGGCGTCGCGGTGGTAGCCGGTCGCGGCCACGACATTGACCCCAGTGGTTTCTGCCACCGCCCGCATACCGGCCGGCCGGCGCCCGCACCCTATGGGTGTCAGCTCGACGATCGCCTGCAGCCCGCCGCGCTTTGCATTACCGACCTCTTCGATGGCGAGTCCGGCGTCGTCGAACTCCTGACCCGGTAGGGCGGGAGTGCGCAGGAACAGATGGTCGTGCGCGTCGGTCACGCCAAGCTTGTTGGGTGCGATCGGCCCGAGGACTGTGATGACCGCCTCTGAGGACGTATGCGGCATGGGTGGCACTATAAGCGCCGTGTTCGGGGCGGCTGAGCGGGCTCCACGGTGACCTCCTGTCACCTCGGTTTGGACCTTGGAGGCAGCAATCTCAAGTGGGTCGTCCTCGAACAGGATGGATCGTCACCTCGCGTGCTGGCCACCGGCCAGGTGCGCACCGATACCAGCCGTGGCGAGCAGAGCGTTGTCGAGCAGATGATCGACGTCGCTCGTGACGCCTCCCGCGACGATGGCCTCATCCAGTCTGTCGGCGTCGGTGTACCGGGTTTATACGACCCGGTGGCCGGCACGACGCGCTTCTTGCCAAACGTCCCAGGCAAGTGGGCGGGAATGGCGGTGGCCGCCAAGGTGACCGCGGCGGTGCGAGCACCGACGGTCCTGATCAACGATGCGAGGGCCTTCACCCTGGCCGAGCATCGCCTCGGAGCGGGTCGCGGGGCGAGCTCGATGCTTGGTATCACGCTCGGCACCGGCGTTGGCGGTGGGCTGATCCTCGGCGGGATGCTTTACCTGGGCCATGACGGCACCGCCGGCGAGTTCGGCCATCAGACGATCCTGCCTGACGGGCCTCCATGTAACTGTGGCAACCGCGGCTGTCTTGAAGTCCTGGCGCGGGCGGACGCGATAGTCGCAGCCTGCGGTCAGGCGACCGTGGAGGAATCCGTCGAGGCAGCTCGCGCCGGCGACCGCCGCGCACAGGAGGGCCTGTTCGAGGCGGGCCGGTACCTGGGCATCGGCGTCAGCAACGTGGTCGTGATGCTCAGCGTCGATCGCGTGGTCGTCGGCGGCGGTGTGGCGGCGGCCGGGGAGCTGCTGCTCGGGCCTCTGCGGGCCGAGCTCCGGCAAAGGGTGTACATCACCGACGTCGCACGTATCGAGGTGGTCGGCTCGGAGCTGGGCGTCTGGGCAGGGGCGATCGGCGCAGCGCTTCACGGCGCCGGCGCAGCTTCGTTCGTAGGCTAATCTGGGGGCGTGAGGGCCGCGGTCAAGATTGGAATGCTCGGGTCGGGCTTCGTCGCCGACTTCTACATGGACGGCTTGCGCGATGTCCCCGGCACGGAGGTAGTCGCCAACTACTCGCGGTCTGAAGAGCGCGCGAAAGAGTTCGGGCAACGCTATGGCGTGCCGCGCCAGTACTTGAGCATTGAGGATCTCTGCGCCGACAAGGAGGTAGACCTCGTTGTCATCGCCCTGCCAAACCATCTGCATCTCCCGGCAGTTCGCGCCGCCGCCGCCGCCCGCAAGGCGATCGTCTGCACCAAGCCTCTTGCGCGTAATGCAACCGAGGCCGCCGAGATGGTGGAGCTCGTACGCAAGGCCGGTGTGATGAACGGCTACGCGGAGACGGAGGTCTTCTCTCCCGATGTCATGCGGGCGCGCCAGATGATCGAGAGTGGCGCCATCGGGAAGTTGCTCACGGTGCGCGCCCGAGAGGCCCATTCGGGTCCCCATGCATCGCACTTCTGGGACGCCGAGATGGCCGGGGGTGGTGCGCTGCTGGACATGGGCTGCCACACCATCGAGGCGGCGCGCTATTTCTTCGGCAAGGAGAACCGGATCAAGGATGTCTTCGCCTGGGGCGCAACCCTGGTCCATCACGACAAGACCACGGGAGAGGACAACGCCGTCCTCCTGCTTCGTCTCGAGGACGGAAGGACCTCTCTGACCGAGGCTGCCTGGACGGCCAAAGGTGGCATGGAGCTGCGCAACGAGATTTACGGCACCATGGGTCGCATCGTCACGGATACCACATCAACCCGCATCCGTGCCTTCGTTCAAGAGTCGGCGGGGTACGTGATGGAGAAAGCCGATGCTGATGTCGGCTGGGTGTTCCCGATTCCCGACGAGGCTCGGGTATACGGCTATCACGAGGAGATGCGTCATTTCGTCGGATGCTTCGTCGAGGGCAAGGAGCCGCGCGAGAACTTCGTCGACGGATACATAGTCAACTGTGTTCTCGACGCGGCCTACAAGTCGATGAAGAGCGAACGCTGGGAACCGGTGCAGGTCGACTCCAGCGTCGCCGGCTGACGGATGTCGAACGGCCCTCGCTCACGGTGGATAGAGGCGGGTATCGATATCCTCGAGAAGATCCAGCAGACCCAGTCTGAGTCAATCGAGCAGGCGAGCCAGATCTGCGCGGACGCGATTGGCGCCGGCGGGCTGGTGCACCTCTTCGGGACCGGCCACTCGCGGATCCCGGTGGAGGAGATGTTCCCCCGCTACGGCTCATACCCTGGCTTCCACCCGATCGTGGAGCTCTCGATGACGTTCCATACGCAGGTGGTTGGGGCCAACGGCCAGCGGCAGGCCATGTTCATCGAGCGCATGCCGGGCCTGGCGGAGGTGATCCTCTCCAACTTCAAGTTCGCTCCAAAGGATGCTCTGATCGTCTTCTCTGCCAGCGGTCTCGGCGCGGTCGTCGTGGAGATGGCACGCGGGGCGCGGCGCAGGGGCCTGCGGGTGATCGCCGTCACCTCGCTCGCGCAGTCGCAGGCCGGCGAGGTGGACAAGGACGTTGGCGCCCGGCTGTCCGAGGAAGCCGACGTGGTCATCGATCTCTGCACGCCTGAGGGCGATGCCCTTTGCTACATCGAGGGCTTGGCTGACACGCCGGTCGGTCCCGGGTCGACCTTGGCGGCGGTGGCCGTCGCCGACGCGATCAAGGTTCGCACGGCGGAGCTGCTGGTGGCCGCGGGGAAGATGCCGCCGGTCATCACGAGCGCGACCGAAGTCGGTCGCAAGCGGTCGGACGAGCTTTTCGAGGCCGCCTACAAGGAACATGCGCGGCGCGCGTCGCGGACCCTCGCCACCTGATCCTTCCTGGTAGCGAGTAGGGGCGCCCTGGACACCTTTACCTTCGTCGGCGTCACCACAGGGCAGTCGGCAGCGATGCGGCTGTTTCCGGCCTGGGCGAAGGAGCTCGGACTCGGCGAGGTCAGGCTGGTCGGCTGCGATTTGCCGATCCACGCTGAGCGAGGGCGGTATCGCGAACTCGTCCAGCGCATAAAGGACGATGAGCACGATCGCGGGGCTCTCATCACGACGCACAAGATCGACCTCTTCGAATCGTGCCGTGATTTCTTCGACAGGATCGACGCCAACGCGGAGCTGTGCGGTGAGACTTCGTGCCTGTCCAAGCGCGACGGCCTGCTTTGGGCGCGCGCTACGGACCCGCTTGCCGCCGGCAGGGCGCTCGCCGAATTCCTTCCGGACGATCACTGGCGGAAGACGTCCGCTGAGGTCCTATGCCTCGGCGCCGGAGGATCGGCGATCGCGATCACCCTGGACCTCATCAGGAGCGCCGCGGGTTCTCAGGGTCCGGCGCGCATCACGGTGGTGAATCGAAGTCCAGCCCGTCTCGAGGCCATGCGTGCGATCCATGCGAGGCTGGGCGCTGCGCTGGAGATCGATTACCTCCACAACGCGGACCCGCGGATCAATGACCAGCTCGTTCGCGAGCTGCCGCCGGGATCTCTTGTCATCAACGCGACGGGAATGGGCAAGGACACTCCGGGCTCGCCTCTGACTGACGATGGCGAGTTTCCTAAGGGCGGCTTTGCGTGGGAGCTCAACTACCGTGGCGAGCTTCAGTTCCTGCACCAGGCGCTGAGGCAGGCGCAAGGTCGCGGGCTGCGAGTCCACGACGGCTGGCGGTACTTCATCCATGGCTGGACCACGGTCATCGCGGAGGTGTTCGACCTGAGCCTCCATGAAGAACAGTTTTCGCGCCTGGCCACTCTGTCGGAAGGAGAACGTCCCTCGTTGGCTTAAACCCATCGTGCAGAGCGTTCGACGTGATGACCCGGTAGTCGTCGCCGTACCGCGCACCTACGTCCCGCTTGGCTCGATCAGTCTGTACTGGCG
>JALZAL010000218.1 GCA_030948325.1 Candidatus Dormiibacterota bacterium | reverse complement strand
CATCATCGACGGACCGATCACGCATCACCAGCTCGGTGAGATGCTGCCGCTCGCGAGCCTGCTGGTCGTCATCGGCATGCTCGAGTTCGTCTTCATATTCCTGCGCCGCAACTACTCCGGCGTTGCCTCCCTGCGGATGGAGACCGATCTCCGCAACGACTTCTATGCCCACCTCCAAAACCTGCACGTGGCGTTCCACGACAACTGGCAGTCAGGGCAGCTGCTTTCCCGCGCCATCTCCGACATCGCCACAGTCCGCCGCTTCGTGAGCTTCGGCTTGATCTGGTTCCTGCAGACGATCGTCACGTTCGCTGTCGTTTTCGTCCTGATGTGGAGCCTCGACTGGCGGCTTGCCCTCGCCGTGGTCGTCTGCATGCTGCCGATCATCTACATCAGCAAAGTATTCACCGACAAGTACAAGGTCATCTCGCGCCGGCAGCAGGATCAGCAGGGCGACCTCACCACGATCATCGAAGAGATGGCGACCGGCGTCCGCATCATCAAGGCATTCGGCCGGATGCGGCTGGTCCAGGACCGCTATGAGAGCCAGGCCGGCCGGCTGCGCGCAACCAACCTCGCAGGCGTCACCGCACGAGCGCAGGTCTGGTCCTTGCTGACGTTCCTTCCCAACATGTCGCTCGTCGTCGTGCTCTTGCTGGGGGGCATCAATGTCATGCAGGGCACCCTGACCATCGGCGGCCTCGTCGCCTTCATGAACTACGTCTTCATGCTCGCCTGGCCGATGGATGCGATCGGATGGGTGCTGTCGATGAGCGAGGAGTGCCGGACGGCATCCGAACGTCTCAACGAGGTGCTGGACTCGCGTCCGGAGATCGCAGACCGGCACGGTGCCCGCTCGATGGAGCGAAGCCGGGGGCGCATCGAGTTCCGGGGCGTCGGTTTCAAGTATCCGAGCTCGAATGACTGGATACTGCGCGACCTGAACCTGTCGATCGAGCCGGGTGAAACCGTCGGGCTGGTCGGCCGGACCGGCTGTGGCAAAACGACTCTCGCGTATCTGCTGCCGCGACTGTATGACGTCGCCGAAGGTCAGGTTCTGCTCGACGGTGTCGACGTGCGGGACCTGCAGCTGCGTTCATTGCGCTCGCACATCGGTTTTGCGTTTGAGGATCCGATCCTTTTCTCGGCTTCGGTACACGAAAACCTGGTGATGGGCCGGCCGGTCGTCGACGACGCGGAGTTGAAAAGGGCGATCGAGGTGGCGCAAGCCGGCTTCGTGTGGGATCTGCCGTGGGGCCTCGAGACGCGAGTCGGTGAACAGGGCTACACCCTGTCCGGCGGCCAGCGCCAGAGACTGGCGCTCGCACGCGCAGTGCTCGGCCGCCCGCAGGTCCTCGTACTCGACGATCCGCTGTCGTCTGTGGACGTGCACACGGAGGCGGTGATCGAAGAATCCCTGGCGAGGGTGCTCGAGGGGGTCAGCGCGCTCCTGGTCGTGCACCGGCCGTCCACCCTTGCGCTGGCCGACCGGGTCGCCCTCCTCGATGGCGGCACCATCGTCGCCACCGGCAGGCACACGGACCTGATGAAGACGAACGAGCTCTATCGGGCGCTGCTGTCCCAGGAATACGAGACGGAACGGGCAACGGCGTGAATGCGAGCGCCCCGGACGATCGATGGCGTGGCGTAGCCTCGGAGGAGGTCGACGATCTGTCGGCAAGCGTGGCCGGCCTCTTGCGCAAGCGCAGCCGGCATCTCCTGGCCGGCCTGGCGCATCCGTATCGGTGGCAGCTGGCGGTGGCCGGCGTGCTCATCCTCGTTCGCTCGGCGGCCTTTCTTTCGATCCCGTACCTCGTCGGTCTCGGCATCGACCGCGGCATCCGGCCCGGAAGGAGCGGAGACCTGGTCGCCCTTGCCGAGGTCGTGGCGGCTCTCCTCGCGGTTCTTGTCATCAACGCGGTGGCGAACTTTGCCTTCCTGCGGCTATCCGGACGCGTCGGCCAGGACGCCCTGCTCGACCTTCGCAAGATGCTGTTCGCTCACGTCCAGGAGCTCTCGTTGTCGTTCTACGAGCGGTACACCTCAGGGCGCATCATCTCCCGGCTCACCTCCGACATCGAGGCCCTCAACGAGCTGCTTGCAACGGGACTGACCTCGGCGATCACATCGGTGCTGTCAGTGGTGGCGATCACGGTGATCCTCATCCACCTCGACGCCCGTCTTGGGCTGGTGACGCTCATCGCGATGCCACTGGTGTTGGGACTGACAGCATGGTTCCGGCAGAACTCAGCACGCTCCTACCGGGCTGTTCGACGCGCCATCGTCCTGGTGATCGTGCATTACGTGGAGTCGCTGGGTGGCATCCGCGCCGTGCACGCTTTCAGGCGCGAACCGCGCAACCAGGAGATCTTCGAGGACGTGAACGGCCGCTATCGCGACGCCAACATCTGGTCCAACAGGCTGGCATCGACGTTCGGTCCTGGCATCACCCTTCTGGGCCGCCTGACGACCACGTCCGTCCTCGTGTTCGGGGGCTATCTCGTCGTTCGGGGCCAGCTCACCCTCGGAGTGCTGACCGCCTTCGTCCTTTATCTGCGGCAGTTCTTCGAGCCGATGCAGGACCTCTCGCAGTTCTACAACACGTTCCAGGCCGCGGGAGCTGCGCTCGAAAAGCTCGCGGGGGTGATGGAGGAGGCTCCAACGGTGCCCGAATCCGCGGCGCCCGTGAAAGTCGGAGATTTCAAGGGGTCGGTTGCGTTCGAGCGGGTGACCTTCGCGTACCGGGACAAGGCAGTCCTCCATGACATCGATCTACGGGTCCCGGCGGGTCAGATCCTGGCGCTGGTGGGGGAGACCGGAGCAGGCAAGACCACCATGGCACGCTTGATCGCCCGCTTCTACGACCCGACCGTCGGACGGCTGACGCTCGACGGCGTCGACCTGCGCTCGATCGCCGTGGCCGACCTGCGGAGAGCCATCGTGATGGTGACCCAGGAGAGCTTCCTGTTCTCCGGAACGGTCGGCGAAAACCTGCTGTTCGGCCGCCCGGACGCAACGCGTGAACAGATGGTGGCGGCGGCGCGTGCGATCGGCGCGCACGACTTCATCAGCGCATTGCCAAACGGGTATGACACCGATGTGAGGCGCCGCGGCGTCCGCCTGTCATCTGGACAGCGCCAGCTCGTCGCTTTCGCGCGGGCCTTTCTTGCCGACCCGCGGGTCTTGATCCTCGACGAGGCAACGTCGTCGCTTGACCTGCCCTCAGAGCGCCTCGTGCAGCATGCCCTGCGCACCCTGCTGCGGGGTCGCACCGCGGTGATCATCGCCCACCGCCTTTCGACAGTCGACATCGCGGACCGCGTGATTGTCCTCGATGGCGGTCGCGTCGTGGAGGATGGAGCGCCCTCCGATCTCCGCGAGGAGGGTGGCCGGTACGGCTCTCTGCACCGGGCGTGGCTCGCCTCGCTGGCCTGACATCAGACGTAGAAGCAATGCGATACTGCCGCCATGGCTCAGGTCTGGCGGGCTTCCCGACGCTGGCACTGGCTCCGCGTCGCAGCATCTGCGGCGGGCGCAGCAATCGCGCTGATGGTGGTCGCATACGCCTTCGGCGCGATCGAGGCGCGCGCGACGCTGGGTGGCGTCGTGGCGGCGATCTCAGCAGTCGCGATTGCCGGCACAGGCCTCCTGTATGCTTGGCGGCTCGGAGCCGGCGGCCTCGTCGATTAGCGGCTTAGAGACCACCCTGACCAACCACTGAGGATGCCGATGGACCCCCTCCACGCGATCGGCTTCTACGTGTCTGCCGCAGTCTCTGTGGCCGGCGGGCTCTGTGCAGCATTCCTGGACGGCCGCTCCCGCCGAGGCCTCTCGCTGGGAGCTGTCGCCATAGGCGTGGCAGGCATGTATCTGTCGCTGTCAGCGGGCTTGGCCGCCGTCGTTGCGCTCGTGTGCTACGGGGCGTGTGCGCTGATCCTTGCCGGATCGGCCTATCGCGTCATCGATCAGGCGGTCGCAGGGCGATGGCGCCAGCTGGGAGCGGTCGGCGCCGCCGCTCTGTTGGCTGTCCTCGCTTATGCCGCTTACAGCGGTCACTTCGTCCCGCATAGCACTCAGCGCGATGCTATAAATGGCGCTGCTGTCGGCAGGTGGTTGTTCGCCCATGACGCGCTGGCCATGGAGGCAGTCGCCGCTTTGGTGCTCGTCGCTTTGGTGGGAGCAACGCTCGCCTGGCGTGCCAGGGATCGCACCCGATGAGCGTCGGCATGACCGGAGTCTTCTTCGTCGCCGCCGCGCTGACGGCGACCGGCGCATTCGTGGCTGCCTGGCGGCGTGACTTGACGCACGCACTGGCCGGGATCCCACTGATGTTCGCCGGGGCCGGTACCGCTTTCGCGGGCGTGTCGCGTTTCGCGGCATTGCCCGGGGCCGGCACGCAGCTGCTGGGCCAGGAGGTCGCGGCGCTGCTGTCCGTCGCGGCCCTGGCCGCGGTTGCGCTCGGCGTCGGGCTGGCCGGCCGGGAAGGTCCTCGCTGAGCCTGCTGGTTTTCGCCGGCGGCTATCTGGCGGCGTCGGGCGCCGCCACCGGCCCGCGTGGTGGCTTCAACTTCGACCCTTTCACCACCGTCCCATGGGCCGTGCCGCTCCTGCTGATCGCACCGCTGGCGGCCTTCGTAATCGCAGTCTCGGGAGTGCGCACCCGCCGGTCGGCCTCCAACCTGGCGCTGTTTGGCGCTGTCGTATCGCTGCTTGCAACTCTGCTCGTCGGCTGGGGACTGGCGAAGAGGAGCGCGCCCTTCCTTGTCACCTATCAGTACCTCAACGTGCCGGTGGCATTCGGCGGCATTCCGAGGTTCCAGAGCTTCGCCATCGACATCATTCTCCGAGTCGACCACCTCACAGTGGTCGCGCTTGTGGTGGTCGAGCTGTGCGTCATGGGCGCCCTCGGCTGGCACCGGCTGATGGGTCGCTCTGAAGCGGGTGCTGCCCGCTTTCACGCACTCGTCAGCCTGCTCCTCTTCGGTTGTGCTGGAACGCTGGTGAGCAACGACCTTGCCGAGCTGTTTGCGTTCTGGGGTCTCACCGGTGCGGCCAGCTATCTGCTCCTCGCTCATCGCTGGGGCGCTGATGGACCCGCTCGCAGGACACGCGTCGCCTTGGCGTTGCCATTCCTCACCGACCTGTTCCTTCTCTGTGGCATTGGGGTGCTGTATTCGCGTTATGGCACCCAGAACCTCACGACGCTCATTCCGCTCCTTCACAGCGCCGGTTGGACTGTCAGGTCCCTGGTCGTGGCCTCTGTCCTTCTTTTCGTGGGCATCGCGGGGCGTCTTGCCCTCTGGCCGCTCCAGTCATGGGTGACGCGGACGGCAGTCGACGCGCCCCCGGCGGCCTCGGCGATGACCCAGGCAGTCTGGTCGGTGCTGGCGATCGTGGTGCTGTACCGCCTGATGCCGATCTTCGTCGCCGCCAGTCCGCAGACGTTGCGGGCTTGCCTGTTCGTGTGCGGCGCTGCCGCAGTCATCGCTCCCCTGCTTTCCCTTCTCACCAACGAACCACGCCGGGCTGTCGCGCTCCTCGGCTCCGGCGTCGCGGCAGTAGGTGCTGCGGTGGTGGTCCATGGTTTTCAGAACACCGGCTTTACTTTTGCGATCGCGGGAGTCGTATGCGTTTTCGCTGCCGCGCTCGCTCGGACTGGCGCCACCCTGGCCGCGTCGGCATTCGCTGCGGCGATGCGAACTGACGACCTCTCGGAGATGGGGGATGCCTGGCGGCGCATGCGCGCCGGCGCGCTGGCGCTGCTTGTGTCATGCGCTGTGCTGGGACTAAGCGCGACCGGTGCGCTGGCGTTTTCCGTCGCCTCCAGCTCGCTATTGGGATTTGCCCTCGGCGAGGCGGTGCTGCTGGTCTCGGTCGGCGCCCTGCGGATATTCCTTGCGATCGCGATCGGTCCGCTTCGACGGCGGCGCGCATTCGAACCAGATCGGGTCCGCGAGGGTCCGCCCAGCTCACTCGCCTGGCCGTATTTGCTGGCGTTCGTCGGCGCAGCGCTCGTCGCGGCCTCCCTTGTCCACAACTGGCTCGATTTCCTCGACGGCCGCAAACATCCAGGCCCGAGCATCGCAACGTACCTGCTGTGGTTCGCGGTAGCGTTGGTCGGTTTTGCCGCCGCTGCGATCGCATTCCGCTCCAACAAGGACGGCGCAGTGCGTGCGTCGGCGCGCCTTGGGGCGTGGACGGATCGCCAGGTGGCCGTCGTCATCAGGGGAGTCGATCGATTCGTAGTCCGTCCGGCATTGGGCATCGCCGCCGGCACCGGCGAATGGATCCCCGTGCGCGATGAGGCGCTCGCCAGGTCGGCTCTAGCCACCGGGCGCCTGGCTTCGACAGGTGTGCGAGCCCCAGTGATCCCGGTGTTGATCGTGCTGGCTGTGCTTCTCGCAGTGGCGGCGGCGTTCGTCTCGCCAGGAGTTTTCCGGTGATCGTCATGGACATCGCCGCCGCTACGATCCACGCGGCCAGCCCGACGCCGTCGCCGATCTCGGTGCCGGGGTCGGGCATCTTCAGCTCGTCCCTCCTCCTGAGCATCATCGTCTGGACCCCGGCGGCCGTAGCGGCTGTCATCGCCATCCTCCCCAATCCGCGTGGGCGCTACGACGTGCTCATGAAGCAGATCGCTTTCTTCACCAACCTCGGGTTGCTCTTCATCCTCTGGGTGGCATACAACCAGTTCCAGAACTTCCTGCCGAACATGCAGTTCGAGGAGAAGGCGCCGTGGCTCCCGCCGATTGGCGCCACCTATCACCTCGGGATCGATGGGCCGGGCCTGCTCATGCTCGTTCTGTCCGGGCTCGTCGGCCTCTCCTCGGTCCTGGCTTCATTCGGGATTCGCGAACGCGTCCGGTCGTACTTCTGCTTGCTTCTGCTGTCCGAGACGTGCGTCAGCGGGGCGATCGTCTCTCACGACCTGTTCGTCCTGGTGCTCTTCTGGGGAGCCGGCGTAATACCTGTCGCGCTCTTGATCCTCGGGTGGGGCGGTCCAAGGCGGGAGACCGCCGTCTGGAGGCTGGTTGGCTATTGGGGCGTCGGTACGATCGCATTGCTGATCGCGACCATGGCGCTCTACGCAGCAGCAGGGGCTCGGAGCTTCGACATGGACGTGGTCCTCAAGACCACGCTCAGCCCGCGGGTGCAGCTCGCCGTCGGCGTCGCATTGCTGGTGGCCGGCGCCACGCGCCTGCCTTTGTTTCCGTTTCACGGTTGGGTGCGCGCCGTCTATTCCGAGGCACCGGTCGGCGTTTCAGTGGTGGTGGCGGGGGTTGCCTCACGCCTCGGTGCGTATGTCTTGCTGCGTGTTCTCGTCGGAGCAGAGCCGGTTGGAGCGCAGCTCATCTCCCCGCTCGTCGCGGTAATGGCGGCTGTCACCGTGGTCTACGCCGGCCTGCTCCTGCTGCGATCGACTGACATTCGCCATGCGGCTGCCCAGCTGGCGATGGTCCCAGGCGGAATCACGATGCTCGGCCTGGCCGCACTCTCTCCGCTGGCCATTGCCGGAAGCGTCCTGTCGCTGTTCTCAGGCGGTCTCGCGGCGGCCTTGATCGTTGGAGTGTGTGCGACGCTGGCCGAGCGGGCGCAGTCGCGAAGCCTCTTGGTGTTGAGAGGCCTCGCGTCGCGAATGCCGGCAACTTCGTGGATCTTGCTGCTCGCCGTTTTCGGCCTGCTTGGAGTACCGCTCATGGCTTCATATCCGGCTCTGGGCATGACTCTCTTCGGCTCGCTCAAGAACCAGCCGGTCGGAGCATTTGCGGTGGCGGCAGGCCTTGCGGTGGTGGCGATCGGCCTCTCGGCCGTGGTGCACCGTGTGCTTTTCGGGTCTCCGAATCCGGACGCGCCCGGAGTCTCCGATGTATCGCTCGGGGAAACGTGGTTTCTGGCCCTTCTGGCGGGTGGCCTCCTGTGGGTTGGGGTGTTCCCGGGGGGGCCCAAGCTGCCCGGAACGGACGCCCCTCTCTTCGACCCGGGTCTCATCAACAACATGGCGGCGGGCCTCTCGGACATGGCCGCACCGTATGCGGCGAAGCCATGAGATCGCTCGTGCTGGTCCCGGAGGCGTTGGTCGTAGGCACCGGCCTGTTTCTTTTAGCGCCAGGCCCGGTCGGCGCCTGGCGCCGGTCGCTGCGCGCGTACCTGCCCTCCATCGTCGCCGGCGTGGTGGTGATCGCTTTCATCGTCGAGCTGTGGGCCGGCGGGACACTGGCCAGCCTGTTCGGCGGCGGATACGTGCAGGACCGTTTTGCGCTTTTCGCCAAAGCGGCTGTGCTACTTGTGGCCGCGACGGCCATAGCGGTGGCTGACTGGACGGCTGAGGATTCGCTATCGGTCGCCCTCGCGATGCCGCTGCTGGCGGCATTTGGCGTGATGGTCGCGGCGTCGGCCGGAGACTTTGTAGCGCTGTGGGCGGGCCTGGAGCTGGCGGCGGCGGCCGGCGTCGTGCTCGTCGGGCTGCATAGACCCGACCTCGGGCTGCGGCTCTTGATCTCGGGCGCCGTCGCCACGGCTCTGCTGCTCGTCGGCTTCGCGTTCGTCTATGCGACGGCCGGCACCGCCGACCTCCTGACGGCACCGCGGATCCTGCAGTCGGCGGCGCCGACACTGCCCCTGGCGATTCCGGTGCTGCTGCTGCTTGGCGGCCTCGCGGTTCGCGCCGGCGTCGCGCCGTTTCACCTGGCCGCCCTACCAGCCGGCCTTGGCGCAACCCCCGTTGGAGCGGGCCTGGTGCTCGGTCTCGTCGCCGCTGCCGGCTCGATCGTCGCGATCAAGCTCGTTGCGGTGCTGACGCCGCTGCCCGAGATGTTCTCGCCATACCTTGCGGTGGTCTCGGCCGTGGCGATGGTCGGAGGGGGTGCGGCCGCGCTGGCGGTTCGAGCGCCCAGAACCAGGCTCGCCTACCTGGCCCTGGGGCAGATCGGCTGGGTCGCCGCCGGCCTGGCGACGCACTTTCGCGTTGGTCTTGGCGCTTCGCTGTTCCTGCTCGGAGCATTTGCGCTGGCCGCGACCTGCGGGCCGGTGGCCATGGGCAGGACGGAGGGGGGTGAAGGGTCGCTGGCCGGGATGGGTGCTCTTCGGCCGGCTCGCGCCGCCGCGACGGCGTTCGCATTCCTGTCGCTGGCCGGGGCACCGCCCCTGGCTGGGTTCTTTGGGGAGTTTTCCGTTGCCGCAGCGCTCGCCCAGAGCGGTCATTTCGAGCTCCTGGCTCTCGGCGCCCTCGGATCCGTGCTCAGCCTGGCCGCGGCCCTGGGCACCCTTCGCGTCATTTATATCCAGAGCCCGCCAGAGGAAGGACGCCGCGCCGGCGGCTTCGTCCTTCCCGCCTGGACGCTCTTCTCCACGGCCGGCGCTGTGGCGCTGTGCACGGTGATCGCTGCCTATGGTTTGTTTGGGAATCCGATCCTGAGCCTGGCGTACCAGGGAGCAGAGGCGCTGGGCCTTCGGTAAACTGCCCCAAGCGTCGCAGCACACGTCGTAGTAATCGTCCTGGAGGTCCCGCCTGACCGTGGCGACTCACCGCAGCCGCCGCTCCGCCCGCCGCCTCGCAGCGGCCCCGCCGGTGAAGACTGGCGTGCGTACAAAGGTCCGCAGATCGCGCCGACGGGAGCCCGGCCGCTGGCTTGCGCGCGCGCTTCTCGTCGCTCTCATAGCGATGACGGCGGCTGGACTGCTGGGTACCGGCGGGACGATCGGGGTCATCGATTACTTTGCCGGTGACCTGCCTTCCATCGAGGCCCTCCAGTCCAGCAAGCTGACTCAGACAAGCCGCATCCTCGACCGCAACGGCAACTTGATCGAGGCGCTGTATCACCAGAATCGAACCGTGGTGCCGCTCAGCAAGATCAGCGTCAAGCTGCAGCTGGCGACCATTGACACCGAGGACCGCTCCTTCTACGCCAACTCAGGCGTCGATTACCGCCGGCTCGCGATCGCGGTCTTTTTCGACCTCACGCACCGCTCGGCCACGCTGGGTGGGTCGACGATCACGCAGCAGGTGGTCAAGAACAACGTGCTCGACACGCAGGAGGCACAGAGCAGGACCATCAGCCGCAAGTTTCGGGAGCTCGTGCTCGCGGAGGAGATGGAGCGGCGGTATTCGAAGCAGCAGATCCTGGAGCTCTACCTCAACACGATCAATTACGGCAACGGCGCATACGGGGCGGAGGCGGCGGCCGAGACCTACTTCCAGGTCCACGCGGCCAACCTCAGCTGGGCTCAGGCCAGCTTTCTCGCCGGCCTGCCGCAGGCGCCGTCGGACTACGACGTGTTCGGCACTCCCGACCAGCTGGCGGCGGCGACGCAGCGCTGGCGCCAGGTGCTCGATGGGATGGTCACCGTGGATGATCTCAGTGCGACCGATGCGGATGCCATCTACAGCAGCGACCTGATCGCGAAGATGATCGCGGCTCGCAAGCGCGTGCCGGTCCAGCACAACCCCCTGACCGCGCATTTCATCGATTACATCGAGAGCTACATGTCCCGGCGCTATGGCGATGTGGCCCTGTATGAGGGAGGTTTGCGCATCACGACCACCCTCGACCTGGCCACGCAAGCGCTTGCAGACAAGTGGGTCAAGGCTGGGGTGCACACGTACGCGGTTCGAGGCGTCAACACCGGCGCCATGCTCGTGATGAACCCAAACGATGGGGAGATCCTGGCCATGGTCGGCAGCGCCAATTACAACAATCCCGCGATTCGTGGCCAGATCAACCTCACGGGGGTCGATCCGCTCGGGTGGCGAGGAGTCGGCTCCTCATTCAAGGTCTACACGTACGGCGCCGCGCTCAATGCCGGGTTGGTGACGCCTGCATCGTTGCTCAACGACGCGAACGGGGTCATCGGAGGGCACACATTCAACGATTGGGACACCAAGCACGAGGGATGGATCACGTTGCGGAAGGCTCTTGCGGAGTCGCGCAACCTGCCCGCGCTCTGGACGTACAGGCAGGAGGGCGGCGATCGGGTCGTTTCGTTCCTGCACCAGCTCGGGATCACGGCAACGATCGACAACCCGCAGGGTGTGGCGACGACGCTCGGCCACGACGCGATCTCCATGGCACAGCATCTCGCCGCATACTCGGCCTTCGACAACGGCGGCTACCGGATCACGCCTCAGCCGGTGCTCAAGGTGACGGACTCGAGCGGCAAGGTCCTGGAGGCATTCGACACGTCGGGAGCGGGCCGGGTCCAGGTGATCAGCCCCGAGCTCGCGTACGTCATGAGCGACCTCATGAGGGGCCCCGTAAAGCTCTATCTGGGTGGTCTCGGCAGTCGGCCGGTGGCGGGTAAATCAGGGACGACCGAGGCCTACACCGGATCCATCTTCATCGGATACACCCCTGGGCTCGCGGTCGCCGCCTCGCTGATGCACATCGACGCCGGCCCCAAGTGCAAGTCCGGATACGCGTACCTCGCCACCAACTTTCCGCCGTCCGGATGGCAATGCCCAACCTCTGTCCTCTTTGGAGAGAACGTCGGGATCTCGGTCTGGAAGCCATTCCTCGACGAGTACTACTCGAAGCATCCGTGGCCCGCGTTCTGGACGCAACCGCCGGGCGTGGTGACGCGGATGGTGTGCGCGTATGACGGCGGCCACGTGACGGCGGGCGGTTACAACGAGATCTTCCTGAAGGGTGTCGGCGAGCCGAGCTATCCATGCGGCGCCAATCCTCCGCCGGGGTCACCGCCTTATGTGCCGCCGTCGCCCTCTCCGTCGGCTACGCCAGTCCCGTCCGCGACGCCGTCGGCTACTCCCACCAACCACTTGCCAAGCCCATCCCCCTAGTGTTCGTCGGGTGGGACTCAGCCGGGTGGGGATCGTCTTTGGCGCCATTTACCTGCTGCTGGGCCTCGCCTGGGTGGCTGGAACGCATCCGGGGTCAGGACTTGCGCTTGCCGGGTGGTTTGCCGCCGTCGCGGTGATCGGGAGCTTCATCCCCGGTGCGGCCAACCAGCTGTCACTTGCGCGCGCACACCTGGCCGCCCCCGCCCTTGCGTATGCGGTGATGCCCGGCCACCTCGGGCTGTTGGCGGTTGTGCTGGCTGTCGCCGGGTTGACCGACCTTGTCGACGGCACCGTCGCGCGCCGCTTCGACCGGCCTTCATCGCTCGGGGGAGGCCTCGATCCCGTAGTCGACGGTGTGCTCCTCGGAGCGGTTGCGATCGGTCTCGCACTCGGAGGCACGTTTCCACTCTGGCTCGCTCTTATCGTCCTCGCGCGCTATCTCGTCCCCGCGGTCGCCGGCCTGGTGCTGCTCTCAGCTGGACGCCGGCCGGAGCTCCGCCACACGGTAACGGGGCAGATATCGACCTCCCTGATCATCGTGCTGATCGGCGGCATCTGCCTGTTTCGCTTCCTGAACCAGGATGCGGGCAACGTGGTCACAGGCGCCGAGCTGGTTATCCCAATTGCCACGGCGGCGACGTTCCTGCACCTTGGATGGGTCGCGCGGCGGTCAATGGCGCCCGGTGCGCTCAGGCCCGGGTAAGATGGGTGACGGTCGCGCTAAGTGGGGTGCTGGCGGTACCCTGAACCGGCAATCCGCCTTAGCCGGACCGAATTCCCGCGCTGAGGTCAGGGCCTTCACGCCTGGCCGCGGCTAACGGCGTTGAAGGCTGGGACCTGCGCAGCTCGGGTCTCCGAACCCCGTCAGGTCCGGAAGGAAGCAGCGGTAAGGAGAGAACCCGGGGGTGCCGCAGCAATTCGAGCCGGAGCTGTGAACCGCGGTGCGAGCTGGGGGTCCTCGATCGAGGTGAGGGTGCGCGGCCACCTGTTCGTCGTCCATGTTGGTTGTCGGGTGTAACGGTGACGCATTGCCTTATCAAAGCCTCTATCGAAAGTACCGATCGCAAACCTTCGCCGACCTCGTCGGGCAGGAGGCGGCGTCCCGGGCGCTCCAGGGCGCGATCATCAGCGCACGCGTAGCTCACGCCTACCTGTTCAGCGGCAGTCGCGGCACCGGGAAGACCTCCGCCGCCCGCCTTTTGGCGAAAGCGCTCAACTGCTCAGGCCGCGCGCGTGACTTCGCAGAGCCGTGCAACTCGTGCCAATCGTGCCTCGAGATGATCGCCGGCTCAGCGCTCGACCTGATCGAAATCGATGCCGCCTCGAACCGGGGCATCGACGAGATCCGCGATCTTCGCGAGAAGGTCAACCTGTCGCCCGCTCTCGGGCCCTTCAAGGTCTACATCATCGACGAGGCGCACATGCTCACCGAGCCCGCGTTCAATGCGCTGCTCAAGACGCTGGAAGAACCTCCTCCTCACGTCGTCTTCGTGCTCTGCACGACTGATGCGCAGAAGATCCCCCTCACAGTCATCGGTCGCTGCCAGCAGTTTGTCTTCCGGCGCCACAGCGAGGAACAAATCGTCTCCCGCCTCACACACATCGCCGATTTGGAAGAGGTGAGGGTCGAGGCCGACGCGATGCAGCTCATCGCGCGAACCGCATCTGGATCCATGCGCGATGCGGTCGGCCTGCTGGACCAGCTGGTCCCGCTGGCGGAGGGGCCGATCAGCCTGGAGTCGGCGCGCTCGCTCCTCGGCATCGCCGATCCACGCGTCCTCGATTCATTGCTCGACGACGTGCTCGCCGGCCGTGCGGCCGAGGCTCTCACGGAGCTGAACCGCGTCTACTCTGCGGGGGCCGAGCTGCGGCAGGTGGTGCGAGGACTGATGGAAGGTTGTCGCGACCGGCTGATCGCCGCGCTTTCGAAGCGTGATCAGGCGACCGCGCGCCGCCTGTCGACTGTGCTGGATGCGTTGCTTCACCTCGATGGCGAGGTCCGCCGCCACGCCGAGCCGCGCTTCCTCGTCGAGGCCACGCTGGCCCGATTGGCCGTGGAGCTGAGCACGACCGAAGTGGTCGAGGCGTCCCCGCCCCCTACCGTTCGTGAAGCCTCCCCGGCAAGGCAGGAACACAAAGTTCTGGAAGCGGTGGCATCCACCCCCGCCCAGGTGGAGGAGACAACCCCGGCCGCAACCCCGCAGGCGAGTGCAGAGGTGAGTGGCTGGGCGGACGTGCTCGAGAAGCTGAACCGGACGGTGCGCGCCGTCTATCTCGACGCGCAGCCGGAGCTCGTCGGGTCGAGCCTGATCCTGTGGTTTCGCTATGGCTTTCACCACAAGAAGGCGCAGGAGCAGTCGATGCTGCTGATGCCACACGTCAGGGCCTGGCTGGGGAAAGACGTCAAGGTCGACTATCGGTTGAAGGAAGGCGAACCGCCAAAGACAGGTTCTAAGCCCGCGGCGAGCCCTGAAGACGATCCATTCGTCCGCGAGGTGGTGCGCAGATTCGACGGCCGCGTGACGCGCGTGAAGGAGGTGACGGAATGAAAGATCCGATGAAGATGCTGCGGCAGGTCCAGCAGATGCAGGACAAGATGTCGAAGGTTCAGGCTGAGCTGGAGACGGAGACTGTCGAGGCGGCGGCGGGCGGTGGTGCCGTGCGGGTCGTCGCGACAGGTACTCAGAAGGTGGTCTCGGTGACCATCGATGGGGCGGCCGCGTCGGATATCGAGATGCTGCAGGACCTGGTCGTGGCCGCCGTCAACGAGGCGATGGAGCAGTCGAAGCAGCTGGCGGCATCAAAGATGCAAGCGGTCGCCTCAGGACTCGGCCTTCCGCCGGGTTTGATGTAGCGACTTGCCCGAGCTGCCTGAGCCCCTCGAGAGGTTGATCCAGGAGCTGTCGCGGCTGCCGGGCATTGGGCCGAAGACGGCGCAGCGGCTGGCGTTCCACCTCCTGCGGGTCGACCGCCAGCGAGCCGAGTCGCTGGCGCAGGCGATCGGGGACGTGAAGGCGCGGATCGGCTATTGCGAACGCTGCTATAACATCGCCGAGGGAGGCCTGTGCGCCATCTGCGCGTCGCCTCGCCGCGACACCTCAGTGCTGTGCGTGGTCGAGTCCGCGTTGGACGTGCTCGCGGTCGAAAGGACGTCGGAGTTCAATGGGCTTTACTTCGTGCTCCATGGGGTGATCTCGCCGATCGATGGGATCGGCCCTGACCAGCTCCACATCCCTCAGCTGATGGACCGGGTTCGCGTGGAGGACGTGACCGAGGTCATAGTGGCCACCGATGCCGACATCGAAGGTGAGGCCACTGCCGTGTACCTGCAGCGGGCCCTCATGCCGTTGGGTGCCACGGTGACGCGGCCGGCGCATGGCCTTCCGGTCGGAGGCGACCTCGAATATGCCGACGAGCTCACGCTAGCCCGGGCCATGGCCGGGCGCCGAGCCTTCTAGTGTCGACGCCGAACCTTTCTGCGAGGCCGGCGCTCCTGTTCGACCTCGACGGCACTCTGGTCGACAGCGTTTACCAGCATGTGCTGGCCTGGCGTGAGGCGCTCGAAGACGAAGGCATCGATCTGTCGGTGTGGCGGATCCATCGGCGCATCGGTATGAGTGGTGGCCTGTTTCTGCGGGCACTCGACAGGGAGCTCGGTCGCAGCCTTGGCGAAGGGGTGGCGGAGCGCCTGCGCCAAAACCACGCAGTGAGCTACCTGAAGCTCTGGGGTCAGATCCGTCCGCTTCCCGGCGCTCGTGAGCTGCTGGCCGCGCTGACGTCGCTCCGGGTGCCCTGGGCGATCGCCACCAGCGGTGCACAGGAGACGGCGCAGGGGCCGCTTGGCTTGCTCGGCATCCCCCAGGGCACGCCGATCGTTACGCGCGACCAGGTTGCGTACGCGAAACCCAACCCGGACCTGTTCCTGGTCGCAGCCGAGCGCCTGAGAGTGCCGCCCGGCGATTGCTTCGTGGTCGGCGACAGCATCTGGGATCTGCTCGCCGCTCAGCGAGCCGGCGCTCTCGGGATAGGCCTGCAATCCGGCGGCTACGGCCGCGAGGAGCTCGAGAGGGCGGGCGCGTACCGCGTTTACGACGACCCGGCGGACCTTCTGGCTCACCTCGACGAGCTTGGGATCCGAGCCGCCGGGTAGCGATCGACAGTTAGCCTTGCAATACGAACCCGAACACGGGTAGAATTCGCAGGTTGCCCTGACGGAAGGCTTCGCGCGCCCTAAAAAGCGCCGGGTTGTCGGGGTGACCAGCACCTTGACAACTGAAGAGTGGGAAAGACTCTGAGAGTCTTATGACTCAGGGCGAAGGCTTTGGGTCCTCCGTTTTAGACGGAGAGTTTGATCCTGGCTCAGGGTTAACGCTGGCGGCGCGCATAACACATGCAAGTCGAGCGAGGGCTTATTTCCCGCAAGGGAGATGAGTTCCTAGCGGCGAACGGGTGAGTAACACGTGGGCAACCTTTCCTATCGCGGGGGATAACACCGGGAAACCGATGCTAATACCGCATGTCGTCACCGGCCGCATGCCCGGTGAAGAAAGCAGCAATGCACGATGGGGTGGGCCCGCGGCCTATCAGCTAGTCGGTGGGGTAACGGCCTACCGAGGCGATGACGGGTAGCTGGTCTGAGAGGACGGCCAGCCACACGGGGACTGAG
>JALZAL010000193.1 GCA_030948325.1 Candidatus Dormiibacterota bacterium | reverse complement strand
CCCGGCGGTGAGGGAAACCATCCGGGTTTCCCTCATAGCGCCGGGCCGGAGGCCCGCGTGGCTAGGCTTTTTCTGTGACCTTGTATTCGAGGTGGGCGCCTAGCAGCAGGCGCGTGTGGGCTTCCAGGGCTGGAAGAACGCTCATCACCAGGCCGATCACCGGATAGGCGAGGTACTGCACGTGCACCGCCGCCTTCTTCCAGAACGGCCAGCTCGGCGGCTTGGGCGGCAGGATCAGGAACTCGATGTACATGAAAAAGACCACTGTCGATAAGGTCGTCGACAGCAGCAGTCCGGAGGCCGACCACAAGGTCTGACCCAGGTCGGTAAGGGAGAAGTCCGTGCTGACCCATAAGGGCACGGACGCCCCGAACATGAGAAGCAAGGGCAGAAAGACCCAGTTCAGATGGCTCACAAAGAGGTTGAAGAATCGGCGAAAACGCAACCACTTGGGGATCTCGTCGTGCTTGAAGAGGCGAGATAGAACGTACGGGACGTCGGTCACCCCCCACGCCCAGCGCTTGATCTGGTTGTACTGGCTCATGTGAGTGGAGGCGTAATCCCGTGAGTTCGGCGAGTCGCCGTAGAGCGGCAGGTAGACGGACTTGACCGAGAAACGTGCGCCGAAAGCAAAGAACGATTTCCAGTAGAACCGCGAGTCCTCCGGGATCACATCCTTATCCCAGTAGCCCACGCGGTGCACGAACTCGAGGCTGCAGGTGTAGCTGCTGAAGGCGACCAGGCGGTGGGGCCGTGAGTGAAGGAACATCTGCCACTGGGAGGTGGCTGCGGACATCACCCGCACCGCCATCGGCACCTGCCAGATGTTGTTGTGAAACAGGGGGACCGGCTGCCATATGACGTAGTCGCGCAGCTGCTCGCGCGCGTGGTGATAGCTCACCCAAGCGAAATATTCAGGGTGGACTCGATAGTCGGAGTCGAGGTCGGTGATCAGCACCTTGCTGAGGTCCCGACCCTCCTCTGTCAACACGCGGACCATCCACCGACCTCCCCAGTTCATGGCCGCGGACTTGCCGATCACGATCCCGGGCTCGAGCGGATCCTTGATGTGATAAAAGCCGCCAAGGCGGTCGCCGAACTTCTCCTTGAGCAGCTCGACGTTCTCCCAGCCGGGCGTGTCGGTTTCGCGCGTGATGATCCCGACCATCTTCAGATTGGCGGGATAGCTCGAGTCGACGATCGCCTGGATCGTCTTCTCGAGCACGTGATAAGGCTCCGTGTAGGTCGGAATGACGCAGAGGTGGACGTACTGAAGGGGATCGTGGCCCCCTTTCTCGCGATCCGCCACGCACAACCCGAACCAGTCCTTTTTCATGTCGCGGCGCATCCGATGCAGGGTGCTGTAGACCCCGCCAACGACAGTCAGCGAGCGAAACAGCCAGTAAATGTCGTAAACAAGCACGACTCCGGCAACGAGCAGCGCTCCAGTCGAGTGAAAGATGATTGGAATCCAGGCCGGCGCCAGCAGCAGGACCCAGGTGGTGAGGCCCGGCGCCGCCTCGAACAGCCGGTCCCCGAACTGCCGCATCGCGTGGCCGAAGGCCGACGCCGGACGGATTACCGGTGCGGTCGCCACCGCCCGATTATGGGCCGAGCCCGTGTGGCGGCACCGGAGCCGGCCAGGGCGTGCCGTCCTGCGGAATACCCGGCACCCGCCGGCTCTTGTAGGTGTTATGGAAAACATCAAGTACCTCGATGGACCCAACTTCGAGGCAGACGTGCTCCGGGCCGGCCTGCCGGTTGTGGTGGACTTCAACGCCGACTGGTGCGGGCCCTGCCGTATGATGGAGCCCGTCCTTGAGCGGCTGGCTGACGAGTACGCCGGCAAGGTGACCGTGGCCAAGCTCGACGTGGACGTAAACCAGGAGATTGCGATCAGATTCGGCGTGATGGCGATGCCAACCCTGGGCATGTTCCGAGACGGCAAAATGGTCGATCGCCTGGTCGGCTACCCGGGTGGCGCGGGCCCGATCAGGGCGTGGATCGAAAAGAATGTTCCGACTGAGCCGGCTGCGACGGTTCCCGCCGAAGCCAGGCCCACGGCCTAAAACACCCGGACCGATCTTCGGTCAGGTCTGACAGCGCGCGGGGAGGTCCCTCCGAAGGCCGCCAACGCTCTGCGTGCGGTCTTCGTCGAGCGAACGCGAATGTGTGCTTCCAATGAAGAGGCCGGTGGTGACTCGTGTAAAACGCACGAGGTCGGGGGCCTGTGGATATTTTGGGTCGTGTGGTTAGCACGAGAGAGATGCCTGCCGCTTAGTGAGGCCGCACCGTAATCTCGCGCCCTGGTGATTTCTAACATGAGCCACGAGCTCGTCAAATTCCAGGGTTCAGGAGGGTGTTGATGGCGATTGAAACAAAGTCCGGCAGGTCAAAGTCCGGCAGCAAGACAAGCCCCCGCGAAGTGCTCGAGCGGGCGAAGGCCGAAGGTGTCGAGGTGGTCGACGTCCGCTTCGTCGACCTACCGGGTACGTGGCAGCACTTCAGCCTGCCCATCGGAGAGCTCGAGGAGGACAGCTTTCGGGAAGGTCTCGGATTTGACGGCTCGAGCATTCGCGGCTTTCAGGCCATAGATGAGAGCGACATGCTTCTCATCCCCGATCCAGACTCGGCAACGATCGACCCAGTCCTCTCGCACAAGACCCTTTTTCTCATCTGCGACGTCATCGACCCGATCACACGCGAGCCCTACAGTCGAGACGGGCGCTTCATCGCGAAGAAGGCTGAGGAGCACCTGCGTCGCTCTGGAATCGCCGACGTCAGCTACTGGGGCCCGGAAGCGGAGTTCTACCTGTTCAACTCGTTGAGGTTCGACCAGAACGCGCATTCCGGTTACTACTACATCGATTCAGAGGAAGGCATCTGGAACTCGGGCAAGAACTCCGAGCCCAACATGTCGTTCCGGCCGCGGCACAAGGAGGGTTACTTCCCGGTGCCGCCGACAGACAAGCTCCAGGACCTGCGCTCCGAGATCATGCTCAAGCTGATCGAGGCCGGAATCCAGGTCGAGGTCCAGCACCACGAGGTCGGCACCGCCGGCCAGGCTGAGATCGATATGCGCTTCGACTCGCTCACCAAGATGGGCGACAAGATGATGGTCTTTAAATACGTGATCAAGAACATCGCCGCGCAGCACGGATACGTGGCCACATTCATGCCCAAGCCTCTGTTCCAGGACAACGGTTCGGGGATGCACGTCCACCAGAGCCTCTGGAAGGATGGGGAGAACCTGTTCGCCGACGCCAAGGGGTACGCCGGGCTGAGCGAGACAGCCATCCACTACATCGGCGGCCTGCTCAAGCACGCGCCCGCCCTGCTCGCGATCTGCGCGCCGACGACCAACTCGTACCGCCGGCTGGTACCCGGCTACGAGGCTCCGATCAACCTCGTGTACTCCAAGCGGAACCGGTCGGCTTGCGTTCGCATCCCGATGTACTCGACCAACCCGAAGACCAAGCGCGTCGAGTTCCGCTCGCCTGACCCGGCCGCCAACCCATACCTCGCTTTCTCCGCCTGTCTGATGGCCGGACTGGACGGCATCAAGCACAAGATCCTGCCACCGGAGCCGGTGGACAAGGATATCTATGAGCTCGATGGCGAGGAAAAAGCCAAGATCAAGTCAGTTCCCGGCTCCCTCGCGGAGTCGCTCAATGC
>JALZAL010000163.1 GCA_030948325.1 Candidatus Dormiibacterota bacterium | reverse complement strand
GCGCCTATTGCCCCATCTTCACGAGCGGCGCCCGCATGATCTCGGACTTCATGCGTACGTATTCGTCGCGCGCGATCTCACCGCGGGCATATCGCTCGTCGAGGATGTCGAGCGCGCCTTTCGGGATCGCGGGAAATCTTCTGTGCAAGCGGTACGTATAGCCCCAGTTGCCGAAGCTCGAAAACATAAGAAAGACGACCCCGAACCACAGGAACCAAATCCATCCAAAACCGCTGTCGCCGTACATCTTGAACTCCTTCTGCCGACGTGACTCGATTGCCGTCGCACTCGCTCCGGCTCACACGGATCATCGGACGCACCCCGACGCGTGTCTGTGCGCTGACACACCGACCCGGCTCATGCGCGGCGTGGCTCGCGGCGGATCCCGCCGATCCTCGAGGCCGAGCATTTCACGCCCAGGCCGGCCGGTCAGGCGCCCCCGGCTGCATGTGCATTCTCCTCATCGAACGCGGCGACTATCTGCCGCGGGAAACGGCGAACTGGATCTCGATCAAGGTCTCTTGTTCACGGCCGCGACCAAAACACCGAGACTTGGTACGGGACGAACGGCGAGTCGTTCTGCCCCGGCTTGCAGTGCTACGTTAGGGGACAACTCGAAGGTCCATGGCGCTTCATAGTTCCGCTTTCGCGAGCGCAACTTCGACGCCGTGCGTCACATCGATGGCGTTTCGTCCAAGTGGTTTCGCTCCAGCCTCTACGGGACGGCGCACGCCGCATCTGGAGCTGTCGGAGTATCGCCACCCGTCATTCGCGTCGCAGAGCGATCCCTCGATCCCTCGATCACGGCGTTCGGACCGGGAGGTGCGGACGCGATCGTTTGCCTGAGCGAGGCATCGCCGCATCTTGCTTCCGGTTGCGTCCTGGACGCGCTATTTCTTAGCGATACCGACGATCATCGCTTCACATTCGAAGTTCGAGGCAACTAGGGCGATCACGTCGGCTATCGGCAAAGCCGCAAAATAAAGGCCGTCGGCGAACATGTCATATCGATCGCAAACCCTGGTTTGGCTGAACGCGAAGCGGGTACAGAGCCTTCAAGTCGTCCTCGTGAAACGACGCGTCGCTGCGCCGCGGTCGAAGTCCGCGTCGTGCGACCTGCCAGAGAGCATGGCCCCGCCATGTCGATGCTCCTCCCGCCGCATAGAGACTGCGTTCGAGGGAGTGGATTTCGGTCTCGCCCTCTTCGAGCCGGAACGCGAGGCCGCCGAGGCTTCGAGGTGGGTCGTCGGGCCACTGCTTTTGCGCCAGGTCAAGCAGCGCGCTCGCCGCCGCGTGGCAGTCGTCGGAAGAGCAGGCTCGCCGCAGCGCTCGCAGGCTGACCGCCCTCGGAGGCAGCCGCGTGATCGCGGCGTTCGACGCATCGCCGCTTTGCGCCCGACGACCACGCGAGCGCCCGACGACGAGCCAGAGCGACGCGAGCAGGGCCGCCACCAAGGCGGCGACGGCGAACCACACACGACGATCGAGGAGACGCACGTTCCACGCTGGGCTCGCGTCAATGCGACGAGGATGATCCGTGGCCGCAGCGAGTGTCGGCGTGGGCTGGCGTGCAGCTCCAGGCGTCGTGGCATCGCCTGCGGCGCCGGCCGCGACGCCGAACGACTGCGCCGGTAAGGTCGCCCTGCGCGGCTCGTCGCTGCCGACATCCCACCAGGCCAGTGCGACAGCAGGCACCTCGAGCGTTCCTCGAGCGTTCGGGATGTAGGTGATCTTCTGGGTGCTGATGCCGAAGATGGTCTTGCCGTCGGTCCGGCTCTGGTGGTCGGCCGCTTCCGGGTACAAGCGAGCGTTGCCGGGTTGCGCCAGCGACAGCGGCGGGATCTGCGAAGCAGAAAGGCCCTTCGCTTCGATCGTGATGGTCCGCGTCGCCGGCTCGCCTGCCTTGAGTTCCGGTGGGTGGTCCTTCCAGCTGTCGTGCAGCGTCATGGCCGCGGCCGGAAGCCAGTCGGCATGCGCCGCCGCTGGCCGCCGCTTGACCTCGAGCACGACCTCCTTGCCTTGCACCGCGACCGGCTGCGTCGCGTCGCCTAACGGAACACCGGCAGCGAAGCCCTTGAAGAGCGGATCGTTGGCCAGGGGAGATTGGCGCAGCATGCGGGCGAACAGGCCATTGCCCGGACCGTCATCGTCGTCTTGTCCCTGCGCCTGCGGGCTCAACGGCAAGACCTGGCTGCCGCTGAAAGACACCGGCGGAATGAGCAAGGTGCCGCTCTTCTCGGGGGCGATGGCGTAGCTCCGCTCGAGCACGCTATAGCTGCGCCCATCGCGAATCACGGTGCCGTGCTTGTCGGCACCCAACTGCTCGACGACCGCATCGGCCGGGTTCGGTGCATCGAGCTCGCCCTTCTGGATGGTGTCGTCGTAGTAGAGACGCACGGTGTAGGGCGCCTGTTGCTGCACATACATCGGGCGGCCGGCATCGCCGGCCTCGACCTCCACGAAGA
>JALZAL010000162.1 GCA_030948325.1 Candidatus Dormiibacterota bacterium | reverse complement strand
TCGTGGGTCAGCGTCCACCATGGGGGCGGGGTGGGGATCGGCCGCTCCATCCACGCGGGGATGGTCGTCGTTGCGGACGGGAGCGACGAGGCCGCGCGGAAGCTCGAGCGCGTCCTCACCAACGACCCTGGCACAGGTGTCATGCGACACGCCGACGCGGGGTACGAGCGCGCGATCGACGTCGCGAGCGAGCGCGGCGTCCGGATCCCGATGCAAGCCTAGTGAACGGCTCCGGGCTCTGGCACGCTGAGCAGGCCTGGCTCGGCCATCGGGCCGAAAACGTCCTGATCGAGGTCGAGAACGGCAGGATCAAATCGGTGACCGAGGGCGCCGCAACGCCGGCGCAGGCCGTGTCGCTGCACGGATGGACCATTCCCGGACTCGCCAACGTTCACAGCCACGCTTTCCAGCACACCCTCCGCGGGGCCACCGAATCAGGCGGCGGCAACTTCTGGGAGTGGCGGGAGCAGATGTACCGCGCCGCCGAGAATTGGACACCGGATGATTACGTGGAGCACTCCCGTCGCGTCTTTCGCGAAATGCTCCAGGCGGGTATCACGGCCGTCGGTGAGTTCCACTATCTCCACGCTCTGGGCAATGAGCTCGGTGAAGCTCTCGTCCACGCCGCGGATCAGGAGGGCATCCGCATCACATTGATTGATGCGTGCTACCTGCATGGCGGCGTCGACGGCCGCCCGCTCGAGGGCGCCCAGAAATCGTTCTCGGACGGCGACGCGGACCGCTGGGCGCGGCGAATGGATTCATTCGAAGCCGGCGAGGGGGTGCGGATTGCGGCCGCAATCCACAGCGTGCGTGCGGTGGATGCACCTGCGATGCGGGTGGTCGCCGACTGGGCGCGCAAGCGCAAGGCGCCCCTGCACATACACCTGGCCGAACAGCCCGCGGAGGTGGACGAGTGCCTGGCAGTCGAAGGTTGCACGCCGACCCAGCTGCTCGAGCGCGAGGGAATCCTCGGTGCGGACCTGACCGCCGTCCACGCCATCCACGTCGACGACGATGACATCGCCTTGCTGGGCCGGCACCAGGTCTCGATCTGCGCCTGTCCTACAAGCGAGCGGGACCTTGGCGACCGCGTCGGCCTGCTGCATCGCCTGGCCGAGGCCGGCGCCCCGCTCTGCGTAGGCAGCGACTCCAACGCAGTCATCGACTCATTCGAAGAGGCGCGTGGGTTGGAGCTGGACCAGCGCCGCGCCACCGGCCGCCGCGTTCTCCATCAACCAGAGGCGTTGTACCGGGCGGCCACCGTCGGGGGGATGCGGGCGCTGGGCTGGGAGGCCGGCGAGCTGAAGGAGGGAATGCTCGCGGACTTCATCACCGTCAATCAAGACAGGCTCGCGTTCGACCGGCCTCTCGAGCTTGGCTATCTGATGTTCGCGTGCTCGGCTCGCGACGTGGTGAACGTTGTCGTCGGCGGACGCACCGTGGCCTCCGCTTGAGGCGCCTGACGAACATCGGGCGGCTGTTCACCGGCACGCCGGCCGGCGTCATCGAGCGCGCGGCCGTGATCGTCGACGACGAACGCATCGCATGGTGCGGACGCGGAGGCGCTGAGCCGCTGGAGCTGCTCGGTTACGTGAGCGAGGACGAGGATTGCGGTGGCGGCCTGGTCACCGCTGGCCTCATCGACGCGCACACGCATCCTGTCTATGCCGGTGACCGAATGGCCGAGGTGGCGATGCGAACTGCGGGAGCCTCGTACTCGGAGGTCGCCAAAGCGGGCGGCGGGATCGTGGCCACAGTGAAGGCCACGCGAGCATCGTCGCCGGATGCTCTTGGCCAGGCGACCGCCCTGCGGCTCAAGAGATGGCCAGAGGGCGGGGCGACAACCGTGGAGGCGAAGACCGGATACCACCTCGAGCACAACGGCGAGCTCGAGGCCGTCCGCATCCTGAATCAGCTGGGTCAGCGTCAAGACTTACCGCGCGTCGAGGTCACCTTCCTTGCCGCCCATGCCCTTCCGCCAGACCGCGGCGCCAACCTTGGAAAGTACGCGAAGGAGGCGGCCGGTTGGTGCCGCGAGGCTCACCAGGCGGGCGCGAGATTCTGCGACGTCTTTTGCGACCAGGGGTACTTCAGCGTCGACCAGTCGCGCCACGTCCTGAAGGCAGGGCTCGAAGCGAAGCTGATCCCGCGAATCCACGCCGACGAGCTCGCTCGCACCGGCGGCTCCCGCCTGGCGGCCGAGCTGCACGCGGTCTCCGCCGACCACCTCCTGTGCGCCAATCGGGGAGACGCCGTCGCCCTGGCGCGGGCGGGGGTGGTGGCGACGCTCGCCCCGGGGACTGCGCTGTCGATCGGCAAGCTCCCGCCAGTCAAGGAGCTGGTCGCGGCCGGCGCCGCGATCGCCCTCGGGACCGACCACAACCCGGGCACCAGCGGCATCACGAGCATGAGCCTGGTGGTGGCCCTGGCCGTGGGTGTCTTCAAAATGTCTTCGGAGCAGGCCTTGATCGCGGCCACGATCGGGGGCGCACTCTCGATCAGCCGCTCGGATCGAGGCGCAATCGCCCCCACGATGGTTGCCGATCTCGTCCTCTGGGAGGCCGAGCACGAGGGCGCGTTCGCCTGGGCTTACGGTCTGAAGCCCCGCCGGGTGTGGCGCGGGGGCCTCAGGATCTTGTGACTTAAGAGGGCCGGAAACGGAGACACAAGGTATAAGCTGGCGTGGAAAGACCGCCTATTAACAGTCCGATTAACAAAACCGCGGTCGATAACAAGGAGTGCTATCTGTGGCGAAATGGAATCCTCTGGCTCTGAAACTCCTCATGTTCTTTGTAGGAGTTCTACTCGTCGCCGGCTCAGGGTTGACCCTGATCGGAGCGGGACTACTGCCGTTTGACAAGTGGTTCGGCGTCACCGGATCCATTGCCGGGGTCGCGTTTGGTGCCGGCATCATCATCGCCGGGTTTGACCCGGAGGCCAATGTCAGCTGGGTGCGCGCCGTCATCTTCTACTGCGTCCTCGAGGTCATCTACGAGATCCTCAACTGGATCACGACGAATCGCTTCGACCCCGTCGGCTTCCTCGTCGCAGTCATCGTCGCCGCCATGCTGCTGTGGCTCTACCCGAACAAGAGCACGCTCTGGATGAACACCAGCAACACAATGGTCCATAAGGCCTAAAAGTAGAAGCGTTCCAAGGGGGCAGCCGAGCTGCCCCCTTTTTTTGTGTAGGGAGGTGGACATGAAGGTGATCAAGGCGGCTGATCGTCTGGGCGGCGACTCCAAGCCACCCACTGGCAAGTTTCACGGCCGGGCGCTCCAGCGCCCGCTCCTGGAAACCGAGGAGGAGTCGCGGGTGAGCTTTGTCCGGTTCGAGCTTGGTGCTCATAACCACTGGCACACGCATTCAGGCGGCCAACTCATCCACGTCGTCGAGGGCCATGCCCGTGTTCAACCTTGGGGCGAGGAGGTGCACTCCCTCAGCGAAGGCGACACCGCGATCTGCCCGCCGGGTGAGAAGCACTGGCATGGAGCCGGCGCCGACGGCCCGATGACCCATCTGGTCGCGTCGCTGGGCGCGATCGAGTGGCTGGAAGAAGTATGAGAGGGGACCCGGATGGTCCCCCTCATCGGCGGGCGCTTCGCGCGCGCCTGCTCTCCCCCCGGTACATGGATGGGATTTATTTGAGGATTAGTTACTCCCCGCGACGCGTCGCGATGGAGAGGACAAAGTTATGGCCGGGGGGACCCCGGCCAACCCTGCAACGCTAGCGAGCCGCTTTCGCAACGCTTACCTGCATTTAGAGCGCTAATCCGTCCCAGGCTGGACGAGCCGAGGCCGGACCGCCGCCGGATCTTCGGCGCCCATGCGGCCCATCTCCGTCGTTGCCGCGTCCGCTCCTCGCTTACGCACTTGCAGTGCGCGCGCTCCGGTGCTCGGCGTCGCCTAGGATCTGGACCACCTGGCCACCGAATCTCTCGGCGTCAGTCCGTCCCCGGCTCGTCTCCACTGACTATCCAGCGGCCGCCGCCGCCGTCAGCCACCAGGTCGTCGGCTGCCTGCGGTCCCCACGTGCCTCTCGCATAGGGCTCGGGGTGGCCCTCCGACTCCCACGCTTTGAGCAGCGGATCGACTATCTCCCACTGCAGATCGATCTCTTCCGCCCCGGGGAACGCGGAGTGTCCGCCGGCGAGCATCTCCGACAGCACATTCTCGTATGCCTCCGGCAACGGCGCCTTGGTCAGGCCCTTGTAGTCGAGCTTCATGCCCGCGGGAACCATCTCGAACCGGGTGCCGGGCCGTTTGGCGCCGATCCGGATCGTGATCCCTTCGTCTGGCTGGATGCGGATCACGATCAGCGATGGAATGCCGCGCTGGCGGTTGCCGCCGATGCGCAGATGCGGCGCGTCGCGAAGCTTGATCACCACTTCGGTGACCCTGCGCTTCAGCGCCTTGCCCGTGCGCACGAAGATCGGAACGCCATCCCATCGCCAGTTCTCGATCGACAGGCGTGCGGCTGCGTACGTCTCACGCCGGGAGTCGTTATCGACCGCCTGCTCGTCCAGGTAGCCGATGTACTGACCCCGGACCGCAAACGCTGGGTTGATCGGCGACATCGCGCGCAGCGCCGCACGCTTGGCGCGTCGAACGTACTCGGCGTCGAAGGTGGTTGGCGGTTCCATCGTGACCAGGGCGAGAAGCTGGAGCACGTGGTTCTGGATGACATCGCGCACGGCGCCGGTCTGGTCGTAATAGCCGGCGCGCTTGCCGATACCCTCCTCCTCGGCGACGGTGACCTGTATCGTCTCCACCAGGTTGCGATTCCACACCGGCTCGAAGAGGGAGTTCGAGAACCGGAAAGCGAGGACGTTCTGAACTGTGTCCTTGGCGAGGTAGTGGTCGATGCGAAAGATTTGCTGCTCGTCGAACGCCTTCGCCAGTTGCGCATCCAGCTTGCGGGCGGAGTCGAGGTCGTGGCCCAGCGGCTTCTCGACCACGATGCGCCGGCTGGGGTCACCCTTTGTGGCGAGGCCCGACTGGCCGAGGCCACGGATGATGTCGCTGAACGTCTCGGGCGGGGTGGCAAGGTAGAAGACCACGCTGCCGGCGTCTGCAAGCAGCTTCTTCAAACCCACGTACGTTGCCTTCGACCGGTAGTCCAGCTTCACCCATTCGGCGGTCGCGGCCAGGCGCGCGCTTCCGCTTCGCTTCTTGACTATGTCGCGGAAGTGGGTGGTGGGTTGGGCTGCCCGCCCTACGCCGATGACACGCAGAGGCATCTCGTCCCTGGAGGCCAGGCGCTTCAGAGACGGCAGGATCTTGCGCTGGGCGAGGTCGCCCGAGGCGCCGAAGATGACGAGGTCGACGCCTGCGGCCACCATCAAATCCTAAGGGCGCAAGCGGTGATGAAGGGCGGACTCACTGATCGTCCGCAACCACGACTGTCCCCGCGGCTTCGTCGTGGACCGGCCGCCGCCACACCGCGGCCAGCGGCAGCGACCCCAGCCTTACGAGCGCCTGCCCGGCACTGACGTCGGAGCCGTCGACCGACACGACGCGCTGCTTCATGACCGCGCCGCCGATCGTACGGCCGGCAAGGCACCACCCGGCAACGTGGTAGCCGGCGACGAGACCGAGCAGAACCGGAATTCGCCTTCGCCGCCCGAGCACCGCCGCCAGGGCAACGCAGATACCGACATCGATCGCGGCGGCGGCCACACGCCTTGCCGGGTCGACTGACAAACCTGGCGCCGGCTGCCTTCCGCGGACGCGGAGCAGATGCAATCGCGTCCACAGGTGATGGACGGGTAGCTGGGTCAGCACGTAGATCGGGCGCGGCAGCATCGGTCGGTAGCCCTCGACCGAGGCCCTCAGCCGGCCGTACAACGTCTCGATTCGCAGGCGGCCTCCGCGTCCACGTGCCAGCAGCCCGCCCTCGATGGGCCACTGGACACTCGTTCGAGTCACCCTGGGCGGGCCGAAGCGGATCAGCTCGAGCGGCCCGAGAAACACCGAGTTGTCGCGCCGGCGCACCAGGCCGAACGTCAGCGCCTGAACGTCAGCCCAATAGCCGTCCCGGAGCGCTTTCCCCGTGACGGCGTGCGGCATGCCCACCGAGTCCTCGATCGCCACACTTCCGTCCGTCCATCGCAACAACACTATCTTGGGGAAATGGCACAGCTCGAGTTCTCGGCCGAGGTCAGCATCAAGTGCTCCCCGGAGCGCGCCTTCGACTACTTCGCCGATCATCGGCATGTCGCGGCAGTGCTCGAAGGGATCAACAAGTGGAAGCCGATCGGTCCGAAATCAAAGGGTAAGGGCGCGCGCTTCGAGGTCGAGATGGTCGCCCTCGGCCTACCTCTCAAGAGCGTTCTGCGCATCGAACGCTGGCGTCGCCCGCATGAGATCGGGTGGGTGTCCGAGTCGGGCCTCATCAAGCAGCAGGGCGGCTTCACGTTCACCAAGGTCAAGGAAGGAGTGCACATCGTCTTGCGGATCGCCTATACGCCGCCCGCCGCGATGGTCGGCGCCGCCGTCGCCAGCCGCCTCGATGGCCTGGTTCGGCGCAGGTTGCAGGACGCGCTCGAACGGATTCGCGAGGTGCTCGAGGCCTGAATAGAACCGCAGGGGAGGCAGGTACAGTTGGTCCAGTGCGGTTGAACGCAAAGGCTCGCGCGGTGCTCGGAAGTGCCCCGATCGGCATGCTCGCGCTTCGCGCCGGACGCCTTCCCCTGGTCAATCCGGCCGCTTTCCACTTTGCCTCCGGGTCTCTGTGGATGACGACCTCCAGGTATGCGACGAAGATCCTCAGCGCCAAGCACGACCCCCGCGCGGCCTTCCTGGTCGACGGCGGTGCCCAGGCCCTGCTCCTCCGCGGCACCCTTGAGGTGTACGACCCGCTGTCGGTGTCGAGCCAGGTCCGGGCGATGCTGGACGGTCCCGGCTACTTCCTGGGCATGGCCGGCTATGCGCTCAAGAACGCACCCTATTTCGCCGGCTACCTGCTGGACCTGAGGCACATCCCTCGCGAGTGGCTGCCGTACAACCGGGTGGTGCTGCGCCTGCGGCCGAGCGACTCTGAGCTGATCGACGTCAGGCCCTTTCCGGCGGCACAAGCGGCGCGTGTTCCGGCTGTGCCGGCAGAGGTGAGCCGCAGATTGGCAGGCGTGCCGCGCGGCTACGCGTGCTGGCTCGAAGGGGGGATGCCGATCCTGCGGCCGGCGTTGTGGGAGGTGGAGCAGGGCCACGTGCTCGTCGCGCCGACCGCAGGCAGGATACGGTCGGGCTCGGTGGGCGCGCTGGTGGTCGAGTCGCATCACCGCTTCCGGCCCTCGCAAATGGTCGGGGCATGCATGAGGGGCACATTCGGCGCCGCCTCCGATGGATCCGGCATCAGCGAGCGGTACGGGATCCGCCCCGCCGAGGTTCCCGCCGTCGTCGAGCTGCGGCCGGACCGTGTGACGTCCTGGCGCGGATTTGCGATCGCCACCGCGGTTCCGCGCTCGGCCCAGCACCTGCGAGTGGTCGAAGCCTAGTGGCGAAGCCCTCGACTCCTGCCATCCAGATCCGACGCTGGGCCGCAGGGCGATGGACGGACTCGCCCGACATGGTGGTTACCGAAGAGCCTCTCCAGCTGATGCTCGACGGCGAGGCTCTTTCAGTCGTCATGCGCACCCCGGGCCACGACCTCGAGCTCTGCCTCGGATTGATGTTCGCGGAAGGCATCATCCGCGCCGCCGCCGACGTTCGCGTCGTCCGCATCAGCGCCGAGGCAGGCGAGATCGAGGACGGAGTCGCAGTCGAATCGGTGCTCGTGGAGTCAAACCAGGTAGACGTCCACCTGGCCGGGAAGGCGCGTCGGAAACCAGAGCGCTCGATGCTGTCCAGCTCTGCATGCGGCGTTTGTGGAACTGTGCTCATCGAGGACCTGCGGCGAGACCTGACGGTGCTGCCGGCGGGTCCACTTGTCGATTCCGCCCTCCTTCCGGGTCTCGTCGACAAATTGCGTTCCGGCCAGGGAGTGTTCGATCGCACGGGCGGGCTTCACGCTGCCGGCCTGTTCACGCCCGCCGGCGAGCTTCTTTGCCTTCGCGAGGACGTGGGGCGACACAACGCGGTCGACAAAGTTGTGGGTCGTACCCTGATGGATCGGCGCCTGCCGGCGAACGATTCGGTGATGGTCGTAAGCGGGCGCGCCGGGTACGAGATCGTGCAGAAGTCCGTCACAGCGGGCATCGCCGTACTGGCCGCAGTCGGCGCCCCCTCAAGCCTCGCGGTCGCGCTGGCGCGGGAGTTCAACCAGACGCTGGTCGGCTTCCTTCGGGATGACCGCTTCAACGTGTACTCGGCGCCGGAGCGCCTCTCGCCGGTCTGAAACGGTGATGTCCGCCCTGGCGGCGCGCCCGGCTGCTCGGGCGGCCATCATCGGCGCCTACATCCTGATGGTCGAGTGGACGCGGGCGCTTGCATCCAACGTCCCAGGCGCTGCGGTGCCCGTGGTGCTGCTCGGCGGAGCCGCGCTTGCGCTGACAGTCGCCGGCCTGCCTTTGGCGAGCCTCGGCCTTGGCACGTCGCGGCTCGGGCTGCGGATCCTGGGCGGGCTGGCGCTCGCAGCTGTGCTGTTGCTGCCGGCGGCAGTGCGCGCAAGCGCCGCGCCGATACTGCCGGCATCGCTGGCCCTCGTCGCGGTCACGATTTCGGTGGCGCAGGAGCTGGCATTTCGCGGAGCCTTGTACGCCGCGCTCGATCAGGCGGGTGGCGCGCCTCTTGCGATCGCCGGCAGCACCGTCGCGTGGACCGCCGCCCACGCCCTCTCTCATCCACCGGCTTTTCTCGCCGCCGTCGCCGCAGCCGGCCTGTTGCTTGCCCTATGGCGTTGGGCATGCAAAGACCTGGTGGCGCCGATCATCGGACACGTCATCGCGGACCTGGCGTTGTGAAACGGCGTCCCCTCCTCATCGCCGGTGCCGCCGCTGTTTATCTGGTCGCCGCCTGGATGGTGCGCCCCGGCTTTTACGACGGCTTCACCCCGCAGCAGCCCTATAACTGGGTGTCGCCGCCGCCACAGGCCCCGCCGCCACATCTCCCCGCGCTGTCCGGTCGCGACACCATCAAGGTGGTCGGCGGGGTGAGTGACCCCAGCTCGGCTTTCACCGACGACGGGCAGGTGGTCATTGGTTTCTTGCCTGGCGCCTTTGACGCGACGGGTAAGACGGTCGTGAATGTCGACATCAAGCCCGAGGCGACCTTTCCGCCGCCAAGCGGGATCCATTTCGCGACCAACGTCTACCTGATCACCGCCGATGCGCCGTTGGTGAAGAGCGCCAACCTTGTGCTTCGTTATTCCGACCTCGTGCCCGCACCGAGCCACGTCTACCTGGCGGTGGATGCAAACAGTCCGTGGAAGTCGATCGGGGGAGCCGGGGGCCAGGCGTTCACAATCCAAACCACGACGAGCCAGCTCGGCTACTTCGCAGCGGGCTACCCCGGAAACGCCACGGTGCCCGCTTCATCCACCAACCAGCTGCTGCCAATCGCCGTTGCCGTGCTCATCGTGGGAGTGCTGCTCGCGGGCATCCCGCTGGCGATGATACGGATGCGGCGTGCCGGCGAGGTGGACGAGCCGGACGAAGTAGAAGGGCGGTGAGCTCGCTACTCGTCGTATTTGACGGCTTCGAAGAGGGTGCCGCAGCGCCGGCATCGATATTGAAGGGTCATCGCCTGGGTTCCGAACAGTGAGATGACCTCGGCATCTCGTTCGGAGCAGTGAGGGCAGCGCGGATCCGAGCGAGGCTCTTGTGCTCGCGGCTCAGTTTCAGCCTTCTTTCGCGGGGGCATTTGCGAACTTCTTTTCTTCGAGGCCGCGCAGCATCGAAAAGGTGCGCTCGTCGATGGCACCGGGCCGGCTGCGCCGGCGCACCGGATCCCAGCCCTCCCAGGCGAGCTTGACCGGCGGCGCAGCCGTCTCCAGCTTGTCCTCCAGGCGGGAGCGCAGCTCTGTCGGGCCCATGCTCAGCTTTCCTTCGCCGTGAAGCGCTGCGGTTTCCCCGCCGGGAGGGCCGAACCATTCGAGGGCCTCCTGCCAGGCCAGGTTGAGGGGCCCCGGGTCGACGCCCGACTTCAGCCAGCTTCGGCCATGAAGGAAGTGATACCGCTCCTCCATGAGCATCTTTCTGAGGCGGTGCTGCAGCACCTCAACCGAGCCGTTGACGCACGCCTCGATCATCAACGTGAAGGCGGTGTCGAGGATCGCATTGGCGGCGACGAACTGGGCCCACTCCGTCCACGGCTCGTCGAAATACTGGAGAGAGCGCAGGCTGGCGGCATCCGACTCCCGCTCCGGTCCGCGGGGGTCGGATCCAAGGGGCTCCAGGCAGCCGTAGAGCACGCGGCTGTGACCGAGGTCGTCGAGTCCCATCGCGGCGGCGGCGATGTCAGCCTCCAGCGAAGGAGCCCGGGTCGCCCACTCCGCGTATCGGAGCCCGAGCATCTGCTTGTTGTCCGCGACGCTCAGGACGAGGTCCGACAGGCTCATACCTTTCTGTAAGTCCCAACAGCGGGAAGGAGAGCAGCGGCGCTGGCCCGGCCGAAGGCCGGGTCGGCTTTGCCGACGCCGCGATGAGAGGAAACCGGCAGGTTTCCTCTCATATTTCTCCTGGTTGCCAGAGGTTGATGATGTCGGCCTTGCGGACGATGGCCATCTCCACCCAGCGTTCCTCGTCATAGGTCGCGCGCGCGTAAGCGACAGCGAGGTCGTCGTCGGGGGCGACCACGCTGCCCACCTGGTGCAGAGGCTCCGCTCGGGTCTTGCGCGCGAAGACCTCGTACTCCACTGCGTCACCGCTCACACGCTTGTAGCCCGTCAAACAGCAAGGCCCCACGCTTCGAGAGCGTCGCGACCCTCTTGCGTCATTCGGGCCACCGTCCAGGGCGGATTCCAGACCACGTTCACGCGCACCTCGCTGACGCCTGCCTCACGCAAGAGGCGCTCCTTCACGTCGTCGATGATGAACTCGGAGGCGGGGCAGCCCATGGCCGTGAAAGTGAGGTCCACTTCGACCAGGCCGTCCGATTGCGCAATGCGGTAGATGACGCCGAGGTCGACCAGATTCACCGGCATCTCAGGGTCCTGGACCTCCGCGAGAGCAGCCCACAGGCTCTCGTTCACGAGTCCTTCTGGCGATGCGCCTTGCGGAACTTGTGGAACTCCTCCTGGAACATCGCGACCATCTCAGCGTTGCGAGGGCCGCGATCGCGCCAGCGCACCAGCACGTCGTCCCACGAGATCGGCTTGTTGAAATCCCACCGCTTCGCCTCTGCGTCGAACTCGCACGGGAACGGGTAGTCGAGCTCCCACACATCCTTACCGTTCCTGGTCTCCTTGTGCGACGGAACCTTGATGCCGATCTGCTCGCAGTAGGGGACGACCATCGAAAGCCACCACTGGCGAAGCTGATCGTTGGTGAGGCCCTTCAGTCGGTATTCGAGCTGCGTCGAGTGCATCTTCAAGCTGTCCGGCAACCCGAACCACTCCACGCTCAGGGGAAACATCCAGTCCACCGCGCGCTGCAGCTCTTCTTTGGCCGACCCGCCTGCCTGGCTGATTCGCTTCATCCACGTTCGACCGTTGCGGAGGTGGAAGTTTTCCTCCGCCATCACTTTGTTGAGGCCCCGCTTCCAGGGCCCGTAGGAGCACTTTTCGTGGATGTCGCCAAGGAGGCAAAAGCCGGCCTGGTCGTACATGCCGTTGGCGACCACGAGTTCGGTCCAGCTGTCGAGCGGGACGTCGAAGGCATAGGGGTAGCGAAAGCTCTTGGGGTCGCGGCTGAAGATCAGCTTCTCCTGGTCCTCGCCGAGCTCCTCGAGGATGTGGTACGCGATGTGGGCGTGCGCCAGCTCGTCCTGGATGATCGCAATCCCGGTCATGAATGTATTTATTGATGGAGCTCGCTTGGCCGCCAGGTAGTAAGCCGGGGCTGAGATGAGCTCCGTGTCCCCGGAAACGACGAGCGTGTGCTTCAGCTCGCGCAGGTACTCGGGAGTCATCTCCCGCACTGACTCGATGAGCTCCCCCGACTTGATCGTCTGGTCGAACTCGGCCTGAGTTGGCATCCGCTCCATTCTCTGACAACCGGGCCGGGTAAAATCGTGGTTCCTACAGGGCCGGCGGCTTCAGGCCCGCACCGTGGTGGCTATAGCTCAGCATGGCAGAGCACCAGATTGTGGATCTGGCTGTCGAGGGTTCAAATCCCTCTAGCCACCCCAATTTGTCCATCCGTTTCCGTGTTCTTTCGGCGTAGGAGAAGGTGGGCTCCCTGGACCATGGGTGGCTTGCCCGCCGGCAATGAACTGATGATCTTCATCAGCCGAGGCCCAAGATCCATCCGCCCGCAACGAAAGGCCGACCAGTGGTCCTCACGCACGGGACTGGCCATGAACTCGAGCTCGATTCCCTTGCCCCGACGTCCTTCGCCGCGATAGGCCAGATGGTTGAAATCCGCACTCGGGACGACCCACGCCATCTCGATGCTCGCTTCGATCACATACCCGATCGAATAAACGAACGCCGGGTGCTGGCGCGGCTTTCCTTCAGGAAATGCCATTCGCGCGACGGCGTAGCCCTGGCGGTTCAGTGAGAGCGCAGTCTTGACCTGAATCGCGAGCGCCGGCACCCTTCCGCGAAAGCCGGCCGAGACATCAGTGTGGTCGTCGTCGGTGAGGGGCTTGAACAGCTCGAGGTCCCCATTCGATGACAGAGTGACGCAGGCCGCGAAGAGCTGCTCTCCCACGGTCCCGCGCTGGGTCTTTGTGAGCATCCGGGCGGCGGCAGTCTAGCAGTGCCCGGAAAAGGAGAGTCGCGCCAGGGCCATCGTCAGCCTTGGGCGGCCGCGTTCACTGCGCCGACGGGCACACTTCAGCCGCCCGCCATGCGCTCCTTGGCGATCTCTTTGAGCCGGTCCCACGCCGGAGACGATGATCCGGTCGACGTTGCGATCAGCTGGACGATGGCCGGGTCGGCGGCCGGTTGCCTTCCACTCGTGAGCCCATCGCCTCGCCTGACAATCCACCGCTCGGCGCGATCGGCCAGCGCCTCCAGGCGGGGGTCGTCCGGGGACCAGTCGAACGCCGCATCGTACTCGAGGTAGATCGCCACGAACTCCGGATCGTCGATCGCGTCGCGCTTGTCCGCAAACGATACGGCGGCCGCTTTCGGCGAGGCGGACTGGATCAGGATCCAGCCGTTGCGCTCCATCTCCACGCTGCGCCGGCTGACGCCAAGCTCGCGCAGCCGGTCGAGGTAGTCGGCGACATCCGCGGAGACGAACAGCCGGTCACCGCCGCTGAGCCGCGCGATTCGCTCGCGAGTGCGGCGGAGCTCCCGTGCCCGCGCCTGCAGGTTGCGGTCGATCTCGGCCATCGCCGCGCCGAATTGATCGGGCTCCGCCGTGAAGAGCTCCTTGATGCGAGCGAGAGGCACGCCGGCCTCGGCGAGCGCTTTGATCTTGACGAGGTCGATGGCATGCTGGGCGGTGTACCGCCGGTAGCCCGACGAGTCACGCGGCGGCTCCTCGAGCAGCCCGCGCTTGTGGTAGTGGCGGACGGCCTTGATCGTCACGCCGGCGTAGGCGGCGAGCTGGCCGATGGTGATCATTTCCTTCGGATCATGTCACCGGGTGCCTCGACGGAAGGCGGCCTGGGCCCAGAGGTATGAGACCAGCGCGATCGCCGGGCACCAGGCCAGAGCCACATAGGCGCTATTGCCGACCGGCGCCCCGGTGAGCAGCGCGCGCAGGCTGTCCACCACCGCCGTGAATGGCTGGTCGGCGGCGAACCAGCGCACTCCGGCAGGCATCGAGTCGACCGGCACGAAAGTGCTGGACAGGAATGGAAGCAGGAACGAGAGTGGCAGGGTTGAGCCGTTCGCGCCGGCGACGCTCTTCGTGACCAGGCCGATGGCTGCGGACAGCCAGGCCATTGCAAATGAGAACGCAGCGACGATTCCGACGATAGCGACCCAGTCCGCGACCGAAGCCTGGGGCCGGAATCCGAGCAAGAGTGCAACCCCGGTTACAGCGGCGGTGGCGACAAGCATGCGCAGGACGCTGACGCCGACATGTCCGGCCAGCAGCGCGCCGCGGGTGACCGCCATAGCGCGGATCCGGTCGACAAAGCCGCCGGCCATGTCGGTGCGTACGTTGATCGCCGTAGGCCCGCAGCCCCCCGCCACCGTCATCACGAGGATGCCGGCCACGAGGTAGTCGATATACGGTGCTCCTCGCGCCACGTCACCGAGCCCGTGGCCGAGCGTCCCACCGAGGATGTAGTCGAACAACAACAGCACTACGACCGGCACGAGTATCGCGCTCACGATCAGCAAGCGGAGGAGCCGGATGCTGTGCTTGATTTCTCGCCAAAGCATAGTCGTGGAGTCTTGCGCGGCGATGGTCAAGGCGCTCATTGGCTCTTCGCCTTGAACTTGTCACCGGTCACGGCGAAGAACACGTCGTCGAGGTCCGGCGTGTGGATCGAGAGGTCCTCCACTGCAACGTCGTCGCCGAGGCGGGCGAGCACGTTGCGCAACGAAGGGATGCCACCCTCGTTCGGTATCCGCAGCACGAGGTCCTCGTGGTCGCGCGTGCTTTGGTCCAGCTCTCGCGCAGCCTTGTCGAGGGAGGCGACGTCAGCGAAGCGCAGTCGGATGTGCGCGCCGGGCATGCGCCGTTTCAACTCATCAGGAGTGCCCTCCGCCACGATGCGGCCCCGGTCCAGCACGGCGATGCGGTCGGCGAGCTGGTCGGCCTCCTCCAGGTACTGGGTGGTCAGCAGGATGGTGACGCCCTCGGCGATCAGGTCGCGGATGAGCTGCCACATGATTTGGCGGCTCCTCGGGTCCAAGACCGCGGTGGGCTCGTCGAGGAAGATCAGCCGTGGACGCCCCATCAGGGTCATAGCGATGTCAAGGCGGCGCGTCATCCCGCCGGAGTAGGTGGCCGGAGTCTGCGTGGCCGCCTCGACCAGATCGAAACGCTCGAGTAGATCGGAGGCGCGCGCCCGCCGCTCGGTCGCGGGCAGGTGCAGCAGGCGCCCCATGAGGAGCAGGTTCTCTTCGCCTGTCAGCAGGTTGTCGACTGCTGAGAACTGCCCTGTAACCCCGATCACCTCACGCACCGCGCCGGCTTCGCCGCGCAGGTCGTACCCCATGATGGTGGCCGTACCGGCGTCCGCCTGGATCAGGGTGGAGAGTATCCGTACGATCGTGGTCTTGCCAGCTCCGTTGGGCCCGAGCAATGCGAAGACCTCGCCTTCGCCGATGGTGAGGTCGACGCCATCGAGGACGATCTTCTGCCCGTACGCCTTGCGCAAGCCGTTAACTGAAACCGCGGTGCGTGTCGCGTACTTGGTCAATGCGTTCATGTGCCAAACGCTAGAACCTTGACCCTAGGTCAATGTCAAGCCCGTAGCGCGGCCGCTCACGGTGTCCCGGAACATCGGCCTCGATCTGAAGGTGCTCCGGAACACAGGAGGTCGTGGCACCGTTGTACTGGGTGTGCACGGAACATTGATCACTGCGTTGCTATTCGGAGCTGTATTCGCCTTCAGCTGGCGAGCAGTTGAAAACACGGAGCTCGATCACGAGCACTGCTGGTCGTGTGGCCAGCGGAATCAACACAAACCGTGGTGTCCTAACCGCTAGGCTCAGATCCAGCCCCGGCGTCGGAAGAAGTAGAGCTGGATCCCTGTGGCGATGAGCATCGTGCCGACGCCCACGGCAAAAGCGAGATAGGGCGTCTCCAGGACGGTAACGAGATACGAGAAGTTCATGCCGTAGAAGCCGGTCAGGAAGCTCAGCGGCAAGAACAGGCTCGCGATGACTGTCAGAGCTTTGGTTGTCTCGTTGAGGCGGTTCGAAACGGTCGACAGGTAGACATCCATCGCGCTGGTCAGCAAGTCGCGAAGGGAATCCACGGTTTCGTACTGGCGGACGATGTGATCGTAAACGTCTCGGTAGTAAAGCGTCATGTCTTGCTGCTGAAGGTGTATGCCGTGGGTGGTCAGGCGCTGGAACACATCCCGCTGAGCGCCCAGGAACCTGCGGAGCTCCGTCACCGAGTGCTTCAAGTGGTAGATGCGATTGAGCGACTCAGGCGACACCTTCGCGACGATGTCGTTCTCCATGGCGTCGACCGTCTCGTCGACCTGCTCGAGGGCCGGAAACGTGGCATCGACCAATGTGTCGATCACGAAGTAGGTCAGGAATGCCGGCTGCCCCTTGGTCAGCTCTGGACTCTTGGCGAGGCGGTCCTTCAGAGCGTCTAGCACCGATGAAGGTTCGAGGTGAACGCTGACGAGGAAGTGAGCCCCGACAAACAGATGGTGCTCCCGAAAGGCGACATCATCACCCAGCCAATCGGCCTGAAAGATGACTGCGAAGTTGTAATCCGGGTACTCGTCGATCTTGGGTCGCTGGTTCTGGTGCTGGATGTCCTCGATCGTCAGTGAATGGAACTTGAACGTCTCTTCGAGCAGCTTGAAATCGTCGGCGTCAGGGCTCTCGATGTCCAGCCAGAAGCCTTGTGCGTGTGCATCGCTGAAACACCGGGTGATCGACGGGATGTCGGTCGCGTCAACCCTACCTGCCGTCGTCAGGAGCGTTCTCATCCTGGTCATCCTAAGGCGGTATGCCTGGTTCACAATGCAGGAGGGGCCCGGGAAAGTTCCCCGGCCCCCCGGCTGACTGGGGATGACGACGACGGTGGGATCGTTACCGCAAAACGGTGGGCAGCTAATCGCCTTCCACGACTTCGAAAATGCGCTCGGCGACCAGGCCGTGTGCCTCGCGATGGACGCGGATCGCAGCTTCTGCGTCGGGCGCCTCGACCAGGCAGAACGCCTTCCGATCCTTTTCGTCGACCCAGTACTTGAGGTACTTGACCCCGTACGCGTCCTGCTTGGCAAGGTCGGCCGCGTGGGCGTGGGCGACGTCCTTGGCGGTCGCGCCCTCCGGAAGGTTCTCGTGAACGTCCATGAAAGTAGGCATGGTCATAGCTCCTTTGAGTGGATTGAGCAACGGATGAGTCGCCCTGGCAGCAGGCTATGTGCGGCGGATCAGGGAAGCATCAACCGTTCGGTCGAATTTTCAGCCGGACCCGATCTGTACCAGGTCGTGCTCCAGCGCGAACAGGGTGGCGCCGGCGCGAGTGCTGACGCCGATCTTCCCGTACACATTGATCAGGTGGGTGTGCACAGTGGCCTCGGACACATGGAGCGAGGCGGCGATCTGCTTGTTGGAATGCCCGCGAGCGAGCAACCGGAGGACATCGACCTCACGGTCGGTCAGCCCTGCCGGCCAGCCACGCGCTGCGCGGCTCGGTTTTGAACGGTGCCCCGCCGCTCCTAACACAGCATCCACCGCGCGGCGGTCGAGCTTGCCATCGGAAACCTCGCGCCGTAACTCGCCCGCAGCGGCTGCGGGTTCAAACCCGGGCCGCCATGAGCGATCCTCAGTGATCGACTGGTACACCTCGGCGGCGACAAGCACGCGGGCTCCGAGTGGCAGGGCCGCCGCAGGGAGGCCACGGTGATACCCGGAACCGTCGATCCTTTCGTGGTGGAGCCCGGCGATCTCGCCGGATGCCCTGAGCGCGGGGCTGACGGTGAGAATGCGCTGTGTGTGATAGGCGTGGAGCTCGACACGCGCCCGCTCGGACGGGTTCAGGGCGCCGCGTTTGGTCCACACCAGGTCGGGGATGCTGACGTTGCCGAGATCGTGGACCTGGGCCGCTCGCCGAAGCGTGGTGATCTCAGCCTGGGCAAGGCCAAGCCCAGACGCCGCACCCTCCACGAGGCGTGCGACCTGGGGCGAGTGCCCGCGCGTGTACGGCGACTTAAGGTCGACGAAATCGGCAAGGGCGCGGCACACCTCGTCCAGGTGTGCCGGCGAGACCCACACATGCGGCTCGGGCTCCTCCGCCAGTGCGTGGTCCCAGACCGATTCGAGGCCGAGCCCCTCCAGCATGTCGTGGCTGTTCTGCAGCCATAGCCGGGCGAGCTGCGGATCGAGCTCGCCGCCGCTCCGCTCGCGAACGACAGTGTCCGCGGCTGGGATGCCTCCGACCTGGTGATAGGTCTGCGCGACGTGCACGAGGTGGACCAGCCGAGCGAGGGCAGACTGCTCATCGCCTTGCGGCAGATCCGGGAAGACCGTTCCATCCCAGCGAGCGTAGGTATGGCGAAGAGCCGCGCTCACCCGCGGCGAGGCTCCTAAACGTGTTGAAAGCCGAACCGCCACGTCGGCCACGCTGGCGAAGGCTTCCGGAGCCGACCCGTTGGAGCTGATCATCCCTGCCACTCCAGCCGCCCATTGCCGCGGTCCCCATTGGCGCGCCATGCGGGTAATCACTATCCGCATCAGCTCCGGCCGGTTGGCGAAGTCGGCTTCCGACAGCCACTTCCTAACACCCACGTCGTCCCCCGCACCCATCCTGCTCTGGATCGAGACAGCTCCGGTGCAGCCCACGTGGTAGAGCAGCGCCAGGTAGTAGGTGTCGGACAGCTCGTCGCGAGACCAGCCCGCCAAGCGGGCGAGCCGGACTGAGAAAAGGGCATCTCGCAGAGCGCTCTCGGCTGGCACGTCGTGGGCCAGGTCGCTGGCGAGCGAGACGGTTGCCAGCAGCTCGGCGAGCCGAACCCCGCTGTTGCCGGCTGAGGAGCCTGCCTCGGTTGGGGGGGTCACCCCAACGGAGTATGGGACAAGGCACACGAAAGATCGACCGAACAGTTGATGGCAAGCGGCGTGCTCGCTCTTACGGTGCGGCTATGAACACCACAACGTCGTCCCAAGCCTTCGTCGATCATCTCGCCGCGCGGAACTTCGAACAGCTGGCCGGCACCCTGGCGCCGGACGCCGTGGCCCGGTTCCTCCTGCCGCGTGGCCCGCAGGAAACCGCCGGAGCGGATGCGATCGCGCGCCGCTTCGAGGGCTGGTTTGGGGGCGCCGGCAGCTTCACCGTGCTCTCGACTGTCAACCAGCAGGTGGGCCGGAGGTCAATGCTGCAGTGGCGGTTCAGTCTCGTTCGAGACGGTCAGACGAGCGAGATCATCGAACAGGTAGCGTTCGTGGACGTGGGGCCGGCGGGCATCTACCGCCTGGACCTGCTGTGCTCAGGCTTTCTGCCCGACAGCGAAGCCCTCGCGTGCGACGTGACGCCTTCAGGAGATCGACCGCAATCGCTTGTTACGCAGCAAGCCTGACGCTGCAAGGCTCGCCTGGGCTGCTTGCCGTCAGCCGAAAGTGCAGTCGAGCGTGACCTCGGCGAGTGCGCTCTCGAGGGCGGCGGAAGGGTCCCAGGTTCACTTCGGCGCTTCGAAATCTCTCGAGGACGCGGCCATTCTCGACGAGATCGAGAAATCCGGTCGCTACGAGCACCTTCGCCCGCGGATCTGGAGTATGGACCGCAAAACCCAGGCCGACGAGATCCGCCGCCTGGGTGCAGCGCCCGATGTGATGCTTGGAACCGTCCACGCTGTCACCGAGACCGGGTCGCTGATCACGGCCTCGATGAGTGGTAGCCAGCTCGGTCCGTACGTCAGCGGCGCCGGGAGCGTGATCCTTGTGGTCGGGACGCAGAAGATCGTGTCCGACCTCGAGGAGGGCTTTCGTCGAGTCAACAACTACACTCTGCCTCTCGAGGATGCGCGAGCCCAGGAGGCGTACGGCATCAACAGCGCGGTGAACAAAGTGCTGATCATCAACCGCGAAGTCGTCCCGGGGCGCATTACCGTCGTCTTCGTCGACCAGGTCCTCGGGTTCTAGTTCGGAGCATTGGAGGCCCATCTACAACGGACCGTGCGTCGACTAACTACTTGGAGTCGAGGCTTGCCTTTTCGTCCGCAAGGACTGTCGGTGACAGTCGGGCACCTTTCGCAATCAACCGGCCGGCCTTCGCCAGTTCGCCATTCTTATCCATCTCAGGGTCGCCGCCGCGGTTGAGTCCGACAGCCGCTCGCAGCTTGCCGGCATGCAGATAAAAACCGACGAACTTGCGCTCGTCAAGGGAGCCTCTGACCACGAAACGATCCCAGTTGCGAGCATGACCGACATATTCCAACTTGTGCTCGAACTGATCACTCCAGAAGCTGTGCATGTAGCGATAGGCGACGCGCGAACCCAGCATTGATTTCGCGGCGGCGGCAGCCTGCCTTTCGGCGTTGTTGTAATGCTCGACCCTCACGCGTCCGAAGATCGGGTGAAGGTGATTTGCGACGTCACCGGCTGCGAAGACGCCGGCCACATTCGTCCGGCAGGTGGCATCGACCAGGATTCCATCCTTGGTTGCGATTTTCGAACCCTTGAGGCAATCAACGTTTGGCTCGATTCCGACCGCCACGATCACGAGCTCACATGGAATCCGCCGCCCACTTTTGGTAACCACTCGTTCGACTTGTAACGACCCCTCGAATCGCACCACCTCGTCCTCGGTCACCAAATCGATTCCGGCCTCGCGGTGGATCGCGCCAAATATGGCGGCCACTTCGGGGCCGAGGACTGCTTCCAGCGGCGCCTTTCCGCGCATGACTGAAGTCACCATCAACCCAAGCTGGCGCAAAGATGCGGCCACTTCCGAGCCGATGAAACCCGATCCCACCACCACCGCCCGGACGCCAGGTTTTGCTGCCCGTCTGATCGCATCGCATTCGGCGATCGTCCTGAGCTGGTGAATGCCTGGAAGGTGTGCGCCTGGAACTTCAAACCGACGGTTTCGGCCGCCAGTGGCAAGCAACAACAGTTCATACCCGATGGCATCGCCTGATTCCAGTCTCACCTGCCTGGCGACCGGGTCCAAAGCCGAAACCTTCGCCGGGATGAATTGGATTTGATGCGCCTTGTACCACTCAGAGGGCGCGACCTTCCAGCCCGACAGGTCCTCCTCTCCTCGCAAGTAACCCTTGGTTAACGGTGGACGTCCAAACGGAAAGCTCGGCTCGTCCGCGAGAATCAACAACTCGCCGGTGAAGCCCTCCTTCCGCAAAGCCTTCGCCGCGGTGCCCCCGGTCAAACCCCCACCGACAATCACGATCGGGCCTCGTATCCGCTTAGACATCGAGCACTTTCTGCACCTCGAGAACCGCATGAACCAAACCGGCCTGGCTCAAAGCCAGCGGGTAATTGCCCAAGAAGGCGCCTGTCGCCGGGTCGATTTCTTCGGGCAGCAACAGCAGTTCACCGGCAAGACTCAGAACCTGTTCGAAGACACCGAGTCCCTCATCGATACGACCGAGTCTGAGTAAGGCCTCGAGCAACCAGAACGAGCACGGCAGGAATGCACCCTCCTTGCCAGGCAGGCCGTCGTGGCCGGGCGGATAGCGATAGACGAGTGGTCCGCCAGCTCCCAACTCCTTCCAGATTGCATCGACGGTCCCACCGAGGCGCAGTGGATCGTCGTCAAAGCCGGTGAGCGGCAGGAGGAGGAGAGCGCTGTCCATCTCCTTTGAACCGTAAGCCCTCACATAGCTCCGCAAGTCGGTATTGAAACCGTGGGCACGAATGTCTTCCGCGACCATGTCACGCTCGTGCTCCCAAGCGGCGGTCCTGCCGCGATGCATTCGAAGTAACTTCGCCGTTCGCGCCGCTCGGTCAAGTGCAATCCACGCCCAGACTTTTGAATGCACATAGTGGGCAGGCTTATCCCGAACCTCCCATAGACCGGAGTCAGGCTGGCGCCAATTAGAAGCAACCCAGCTCGCATAGCTATCGAGCGCCTGGCGCCCTTTGACGCCTAGCTCTCTGTCGGCATCCACGAGATTCCACAGCGAATCGACAACCCAGCCGTAGACGTCAAGTTGGTGCTGGTCACCAGCCAGATTGCCGACACGCACCGGTCGGCTGCCCTGATAGCCCGCGACGCCACGGAGATTCCGTTCGTCCTTTGCCTTATTTCCGTCGAGGTCGTACAACACACGAATCGGATCCGCGCCAATGCATGCGCGGGACACCAACCACCTAACAAACGGCCGCGCCTCTTTGTACTTTCCAACCGCCAGGAACGCTGCCACACCCACGCTGGCGTCCCGAGGCCAGGACAACCGGTAGTCCCAATTACGACCGCCTCCGATCTCCTCGGGGATAGAGGTGGTGGGCGCGGCGACAGGAGCTCCGGTAGGTGAGTAGGTGAGGAGGCGCAGATTGATAAGGCTTCGGACCAGGACGTCGCGATACTGCTCGCCGGAGCGAATGTCGTCGCTCCAGTTACGCCACCACTTGTCCGTGGCACTGATCAGCTGAGCACCCTGATCGGCCGATACGGGATGGCCGCGATCAGACAGAACAGCCATCAACGACTGTCCACGTGTCAACTCGAATTCGGCTGCCTTGCCAATGCGAACTCGAAGATCAGGACTGGTGCGAAGCACCAATGGCGCCCTTTTGCCGGTCCTCCCAGGCAAACCCGGCCGAGGATCGTAAAGCAGCCTTCCCGCAACCTGACCCTCAAGACAGGTGAGGCGTCGAACCAAGACTGAGTTTTTCGGTCCGATCGCCATGGCCTCGACCAATGTCGCCTCGAACCCGTCGCCTTTCCAGGTTGTCTCGAGGATGGCTGATCGATCGCGGTACCGGCGCGTCGTATGCGTTGCATCCAAGACCGAGAGTTCGAAACATCCGCCGCGCTTGGGATCGACGAGGCGGCCGAAGATCGGTTCGGAGTCGAACCTCGGCCAACACATCCAGTCGATCGACCCCGCCGACGAGCTCAACGCGGCTGTGCGTGTGTCGCCGAGGAGGCCGTATTCGCGAATCGGTGGAGGACTCCAGGACGCGTCTACCACCTCAATCTAGAGCAAAGCAACATGAACGACGGGTGCCGATAGGCCTGGACCGACGATCAGGCGAGATTCCCGTAAAGCTGAGGCTGCTGCGTCGGAGCGAGTGTCCCCGCGGGCCCCAGTTCGCTCGTGATGGCCATCTCCGCATACCCCACGAGCGCCTTGTCGATGACCAAGGCCTCACTCCCGGTGCGGTCGGGCACGAACACTCCTGCAGGGTCGGCACGACCGCCTGCCGTGATCAGCCAAACCTCATAGACCCTGCCGGAATCCAATTGGGGCAGGCCGCTGAAGACGACAAGCGCGATTCCGTCGCTCTTGAGGTTGATCACGCTCGCCTTGGCGCCTGCGAGTCCCTGGTGGCCGACTAACGCTGAGCGCGTCACCGGGGCCGAGACCGGTGCGCCTCCGATCAAGTCACCGACCACCAAGCCGACCACGAGCGCAAGGAGAACTGCGGCGGCCGCACCAACCATGGGCAGGCCGCGGGGAGTGCCTGAGAGGTCCTTCGTCCTCGAGGACAGCCGAATTTCCCTGATCAGGGTGCGTGGGCGGGCAGGAGCTGCGCCGGCAACACGAGAAGCCGCGGCTGCGGCGAGAATGCGGTCGCGGAGGCGAGCCGGCGGCTCCTTCTCCTCTACATCGAGCGGCAGCGCGCCAACGATTCGACTGAGGCGCGAGGCCGTATCGCGACAGCTCTGGCATGTCTCGATGTGCGTGCGCACGACATCGACCTCGTCGGCTGTAACCGCACCCAGAACCCAGGCTGCCACCAGGCTTTCGAATTCTTCGTGCTCAGACATCGACCAGACCCGTGCCCTGGAGATATGAGCTCAGCTTCTCGAGGGCGAGCCGCATGCGGCCCTTGACAGTGCTGAGCGGCACGCTTGTCATCTCAGCAATCTCGCGGTGGGAGTATCCACCAAAGTAGGCAAGCTGCACGGCCTGGCGCTGCTCGGCTGGCAGGCTGCTCATCGCCTCGCGGACCGCGCTGCGCTCAAGGGAGACCGATACTTCCCGCCATGGATCCGAGCGCGCTCCGACCTCGCGGAGCGCCGGCTGCAGCTCCAACTCCTGACGCTCGTGCGCACCACGCCCGCGCAGGTAATCGATAGAGGTGTTGCGAACAGCGGTGAGCAACCACGTACGCAATGAGCCCCGGCGAACATCGAAGCTCGCGGCGTGGTTCCAGACTTTCAAGAAAGCCTCCTGGACGGCGTCTTCAGCGCGACCCGGTTCCCCGAGCACACGGAACGCAACCGAGTAAGCAACCCGGCCGTACCGGTCGAACAGCGTGGCCAGCGCCTCCTGACTCCCTGCGGCCAGCTGGACGACTAGGTCAGTGTCGGCGAGCCCTTCGGAAGCTTGCGTGCCCATCTGCAGAGTGTCGCGCTAGCGCAACGTCATTGGATCAAGATCAAGTCATCGCCCATCAAGTGATACGCAGGAAGGCAGGCTGTGGATCATTTCTCGGGCCGCGCTCCGCGGCTGTACCTCACCCGGCGAGTCTTTGATCGTTCCGATCGCAGAACCAGTCGAAATGATCTGTTTGACCGCGCTCTACGTAATAAAGGTGTCAGCGCAGTCCAGCTCGTCGCTCGCAGGTGACGGCGGCGTGATTCTCCGGACGGGCTGCAGGAGAACAAGCATGGCCGACCAACGTACGCCCGAGAGCGGGCGCCTGGAACAGATCCTGAAATCCGTGGACCACTTCAAGCCGGTCGCAACGCGGCGAAACTTCATGACGAAGATGCTGCTGGTGGGTGGCAGCGCCGCAGTCGGAGCTGCGAGCCTGGGGAAAATCACCACCGCTTTCGCCGCGTCAAGCCCGGTCCTCGACTTCGTGAACGCTGCGGTTGGGGCCGAGCGGATCGGAATCGCCTTCTACGGCAATGCACTTGGGACTGGATCGCCTTACTCGACGCCGGGGGACCCTGCGACGCAGTCCCTCCTCGACGCTGCCCACACCCTCTACTTCCGTGCAGCTTTCAACCAGGAGACCTCGCATCTGGCGACCCTCGTCTCCTCGGGCGGCGCCTTCCCATTCGGCCACTTCGACTTTCCGGAGGAAACCTTCAAGACCGCGCCGAGAATGCTGAAGATGGGGCTTGGTCTCGAATCGATTTTCATCGGCGCGTACCTGGGCGCCGTCAAGGCTGGCGCCACCGACGGAACCGCCCTCGGCATCTTCGTTGCCGAAGCGGCCGCCCAGATATGCGGCATCGAATGCGAGCACCGAGTTCTGATCAACGACATCAACGGCGCACGGACGCCCAACAATCGCTTTTACGAGGGTGATATTGGGTCTCCGCCCAGTGGCGCCCTGGGCGACACCGGCAAGCGCTCGGTCGTCTACGCCAAGGCGGGCGATGCCGTGAATGCCCTGCTGGCTCTCGGAATCACTCCATCCGCATAAGCAGTGTCGTGTGGCCGGCCGCCATGAGGCGGCCGGTCATCCCCTTGTACCGGCGCGTAGCCGCATGTCGGCGTCGGACGGATGCCTCGCGGCCAGGTCGGCCACGAGAGAAAAGGCATGCAAGCAGCTCCGCGCGCCTCAGCTCAGCGACTTCGATAAACGTCAGCGGCCTCCCAACGCGCGGTACTGCGCGGCGTCGTAGAGCAACTTGATCGACTGGATGCGTCCATCGCGGACCTGAAAGAACTCGGCAAAGCGCATAGTGCCCTCCGGGAGGTCGGCATCGTAAAGGACTGCCGCCTCGTTGCCCGAATCGATCTGTCGAAGAATGTGGATCGGCGCTCGCAGCCCCTCGACAAAGCGCTTGAGGCCGCCGATGAATCCAGCCGCACCCTGGCGCTTACCGGCGATCGGTCCTTCGAAGTCGAGGTTCTCGGCGAGGACGCCTTTCACCCGAGTTTCATCGAACGAGGAGATTCCATTCCTCCAGCTGGCGTAGTAGCCCTCGATCAACAGAGCGGTGCTTGTGCTTTCCATGATGCCTCCTTCGCTACCGGATTCGATTCGGATCCGCGAAAATTTAGTCTATGGCCCGACCCTCAATGTTCGAGTTCGCCGGCGGCGATCCCGCCTTCCTCGCGCTTGCCGCTGCCCATCACGAGCGCTGCCTTCAGGACCCGGAGCTGAACCACCCGTTCTCGCATGGCGGCCATCCCCAGCACCTCGAGCGGCTCGCGGCCTACTGGGCGGAGGTCTTCGGGGGTCCGCCGCGCTACTCGGAGGCCTACGGCGGCCATTCGGCGATGCTTGGCATTCACGCAGGCCAGGGTGCGGGTGAGGACTACGGACCGCGCTTTGTCGCCTGCTTCATGCAGGCGGCTGACGACGCCGGCCTTCCGGAAGATCCCGAGTTCCGCGCCGGCCTTCGCTCATACATGAAATGGGCCGTCGACCACGTGCTGTCGTACTCGCCGCCGGGAGCCCAGGTGCCGGCGTCCCTATCAGTTCCCCGCTGGTCCTTGAACGGTCCTGAGTAGCGCGCGCAGGCGTACCTCAGCTCAGGGCGCCGGTCAGCGTAACGGCGAGCCCCGGCCTGTCGTTTGGACAGTCAAGCCGGTGGCACGTATAAGAATGGTCGAGGAGGCGGACGCCAAAGGCCCTCTGGCCGCGCTGTACGCGACTGCCAAGGCGCAGAGCCCGAGCGGCACCGTCGCCGCCATCCTCAAGACCATGAGCCTGCGGCCCGATTTCCTGGCCGCCATCCAGGCCGCGTCGCGGATGCATTTCACTGATGGCGCGCTCACGCGAGCTCAGCACGAGATGGTCGCCTCCTACGTCTCGGCGCTCAACCGGTGCAGGTATTGACTGAGCTCACATACGTGGTTCCTGCAGTTGCAGGGCAAGTCATTCGAGGGAGCGGCGGAAGCACTTCGAAACGGTGACCTCGACGCCGCCGGCCTGACCCCGCCCGAGCGGCTGCTGATGGAATTCGTCGGCACGATCTCGCAAGCGGCCTATCGCGTCACCGACGAGCAGGTGCAGGCCCTGCGAGATGTGGGCTGGACCGACGAGCAGATTGCCGAGGCCGCATACGACGCGGCCCTCTTCAGCCTGTTCGTTCGCCTCGCCGACACGTTCGGAATCGAGCCACCGGCGGCCTACGAACCGAACGGCATTCCGGGCGCTGTCACGCGCGACAGGAGTTGAGCTCGCTGTGACCTGGTGAGTCGCTGCCGGCGGCTCAGTTCGCGGGTACCAGGCCGGTGTAGTCGACGGCGATGACCTGGTTCTTCACGTCCGGGGAGGTCCCGAGACCCCAGCTCTTGGCATAGGACGAGCTCGTCTGCGACAGAACCTTGCCTGACGCGTCCCTGGTGACGAGCGTGGCCGTTCCATTCAAGGTGATGCCTACCAGCCGTGGAGCCTGAGTGGCGAACTTGGGCAGGAACAGGGTCAGGGTGATGCTGCTGAAGCTGTATGTCTTCTGGACGCTCTTCCCGGCGCTGACGTCCTGGTTGATCACGTCGACGAACTCCTTGAGGCCGTCCCCGACGGCGCCGGTCGCGGCCAACTTCGTGTCATGAGTGCGGCGGGCCTCGGACTCGATGACGAGATCGAGCACCACGTCGTGCCCCATGGCGGCGGCGACCTGCGCCGTGATCGTGGGATCGAAGGAGGGGATGTTCGAAGGGAGGCCCACAGCCGGGAACGAAGGCAGTACCCACACTCGGGACGACGCTGACACCGGTACGGTGTTGGAGGGCGCAGGGAGGGCGCTGCCGGCGTTAGAGGCGACCCACGTCCCATAACTCGGTCCAGACCCCACCACAAGCGTGACCTTCGGCGTCGAGCCGTCCGACAGCTCGGCGGGAGGCAGGGGGCTGTGGGTCGAAAGGTCGGCGGAGATCGGCAGGCAGCCAACGCAGATGAGCGCCACGGCAAGGCCGGCGGGCATCCGCCACCGGAAGCGGGCGAACATCCAGGGCAAGCCGCCACCTTCTTCTTCAAACGGAGCCAGGAACCGAACGAGCGCGAACCGCAGCGCGCAAGCGACCACCAGGCTCGCGAGGATCGCCGTCTTCGTCCAGAACTCGAGCGTGGTGGGACCGAGGAGCAGCACCGCCAGCAAGGCGACGAAAACTCCGAAGACGATCCTCGCCACCGGGCCGTCCGGCACCGTCCTGGGATCAGGGATCATGAACAGCGCGAAGATCAGGATCTCCGGCGACGTCACAAGCGTCGTCCAAAGATCTCTTCCGCAAATCGGAGTCGCATGCCAGCTGGCGACCAGGCAGTGGTCGGGCGCCTGAGACAGCGCGAGCGCGACGAAGAGCGCAAAAGCGGCCATGAAGCCCAGCTCCAGCCCCAGCAGCCGGAGCTCCCATCCGATCAGCAGGCCGCCGCCGATGAGGATCGCGTAGGTGGCGATCATCCATGGGCCCATGGGCGCCCACCACAGGTCGAGGGGCTCGGTGTACCTCGGACCCAGCGCAACGAAGGCGAGGACCAGCCCCAGGTTGGAGGGATTGAAGATATGCCTTCCTCGCCATCGGATCAGGTACTTCGATGCCATCGAGACGGCGACCACGCCTAGGAAGATCCAGATTCCGTGGAGACTCCACCAGTCGCCGTGGAGGGTGCCCGGAACCCTGAGGAGGAAGGCGGTGCTGTTGCCTGTCAGCAACCCGCTGGCCGGCCAGATGATGGCCTTGTCCTTGAAGAAGACGACAAAGAACTCGATGAGTCCCCCGGCAATCAGGCATACCAGGATCTGGGCGACGGAGAGCCGGAACTGGAGCACGGTCTGGCCGAGCACCTGAAGAGTCAGCAGCACCGCCGCCACGTGCAGGCGAGGGTCTCGGATGCTGGGTGGGCTGACCGCGTACTCCCGACCGCGGATGCGGATCGTCCTGCGTCCGGCGGGCGCCACCCGCCTGGTTTCGGCCGGGACGGCTATGCCATCTGACGATGCCGAGTCGGTGCTCGCCACGATCTGGTAACGGTCATGTTATGCAAGCCGTTACAGCAATGGTTCGATGGGACGTTCTTTCTCCTCTGCGCGAGCGAGAAGAGGCGCGGCCGCGGCGGTGGCCGGGTTCGCAGTCGTGACCGTGGTCGCGGCCTGCAACGCGCCCCTCGGCCTCGGCCTGCCCACGACGCGCGCCCTGGAAAGTGGCGCCGGCAGCACGCTCAGCGCGGCCAGGAGCTTCGAGATCACCGGCTCGTACACCGAGTCTGGGAGCCGGTGGTCGATGGACCTGCAGATCGCCAGGCCAGACCGCGAGCACGCGACAGTGACCGACACGAAGGTGAAGGTGGAGGCGATCGTCATCGGCAAGGAGGCCTACTTCCGCGGACAGGAGTTTCTCTCCCAGCACATGGGCGCCGACCAGCTGTCGCGAAACCTCGTCAAGGCGGCCGGCAACGCCTGGTGGAAGGGCGCGGCCCGCGACGCTCCGTCGCTACCGGACCTCACCGACGGCCGCCTCTTCAGCTCGACGTTCCTGGGGCCCGTCGTGACGCAGCGCACCGACCACGTGTCGGTCGATGGGGTCGCCGCGGTCGACCTGGCCGGTCCCCGAGCCGAGGTCTTCATCGCCGCCGACCCTCCGTACCACCTGCTTCGGGTACACATGCGGGCGGGCGTCGCTATCGACGGGCTCTCCCAGGCCGACCTCAAGTTTGAAAACTTCGATCGGGACTTCGGGATCGCGGCCCCCTCCGACACCATCGATTTCTCGAACCTCTCAACGCTGCCTCCGATCTACACGGTGGTGTCGGTCGACACGTCGGGGTGCACATCGCCGTGCGTGGTCTCGGCTGTGGTCAAGAATCTTGGTGGACGGCAAGGCGCCAGCGCGCCTTCCACGATCACCTTCACCATGACCACCACCGGATCGACATACGTGATCGGCCGCTGCCAGGCGCAGGTCGTGCCCGATGTCGGCTACAACGCCACGACCACTGTTTCATGCACCATCGGCAGCCTGAACGGCCAGCCGGGGAGTGCCGCGCTGGTGACTGCTGCGGCAGACAACCCCGGACGTGCCTGAGGCGTTCTTGAACTCTTGCATGCGGAGCTATAGGGTTTAAGGCAGGACCGCTTATGCGGCCAGTCGGGGGGTAGCGGGCTTTTCCCGCGTGAGACTAGGAGGAGGCCATGGACGTTGGCAAGGCACTACCTGCAGAACCGGCGCCTCACGAAGAGGTGGCGCAGCCCGAACCGGTAGACCCCGATGGGGTCCACTGGGAAGGCCTGGAGCAGACTGACGAGTTTCGCGAGCTGGTCCGGAGGAGGTTCCGGTTCGTTCTCCCGGCGACAATCTTCTTCCTCGTCTATTACTTCCTGCTGCCACTCGGCAACGGCCTTGCCCCTGACTTCATGAAGACCAGGGTCGTCGGCCAGGTCAACATCGCTTACCTATTCGCCCTGTCCGAGTTCGTGATGGCCTGGGTGCTGGCATTTCTCTACATCCGCAAGGCAAACGGGGTCTTCGATGCCCTGGCCGCGAAGGTGCGCGCGAGGGCAGCCGGCGGAAAGAAGGGAGAAGTGCTATGAACCTCACCCTCGCTCTGTTCCTGATCGTCGTTGCGATCACGCTCGCGATCACCGCGTGGGCTGCCCGCCGGACGGGGAGTACCGTCCAGTTCTGGGCCGCGGGCCGCCAGATCAAGGGCTGGCAGAACGGCCTCGCCATCGCCGGCGACTACATGAGCGCAGCTTCCTTCCTGGGCATCGCCGGACTGATCGCTTTCAACGGCTACGACGGCTTCATGTACTCGGTCGGCTGGCTGGTGGCTTACCTCACCGTGCTCTTCCTGATCGCCGAGCCGATGCGGAACACCGGCAAGTACACGATGGCAGACGTCCTTTCGTTCCGGATGTCGAAGGTACCGGTCCGGTCAGCGGCGGCGTTCTCGACCGTAGCCGTCTGCGCGTCATACATGATGGCTCAGATGATCGGCGCCGGAAGCCTGATCAAGATCCTCATCCCGTCACTCGATACCACGCTCAAGCCGTACTTCAACTGGGAAATATTCGGGACTCGCCTCGATCCCTCGATAACGCTGGTCGGAGTCCTGATGATGACCTATGTCATCGCCGGCGGCATGGTAGCGACGACCTGGGTTCAGATCATCAAGGCAGTCCTGCTGATGGGCGGAGCGGTGCTGCTCACCTTCCTCGTCCTGCTCCACTTCGGTTTCAACTTCGGGCACTTCTTCGACGCCATCGCAGGCGTCAAGGACAAGACCACCGGGCTCAACTTCACCCAGCCCGGCATCCTCTATAAGTACGGCCAGAAGCACGTCTTCGGCGTCGACCTCGCCTTGATTGACAACATCTCGTTGGGTATGGCGCTAATCCTCGGCACGGCCGGCCTGCCCCACATCCTCATGCGCTTCTTCACCGTCCCCACCGCCAAGGCCGCGCGCCAGTCGGTAGCCTGGGCGATGGGCCTCATCGGCTCGTTCTACATCATGACCACGTTCCTCGGCTTCGGGGCCGCGACCCTGGTCGGGAAGGCCCACATCTGCGCCAAGATCGTCAACCAGGCCTGCGTCGGTCCGACTAACAGCAACCTCGCCGCGCCACGCCTGGCCGAGTTTCTCGGCGGCGAGTTCTTCGGCACCACTGGCGCCGAGTTCCTGCTCGCCTTCATCGCCGCGGTCGCCTTCGCGACGATCCTGGCGGTCGTCGCTGGGCTGACGCTGGCAGCGGCCGGCGCATTCAGCCATGACTTCTACGTCGGCGTGATCCGCACCCAACTGCTCCACGGCAACGTCAGCGAGCGTGAGCAGGTGACAGTGGCTCGGATCACAGCTGCGCTGGTCGGCCTTCTCTCGATCTGGTTGGCAGCCAGGATCGGCGCCACCGCCAACGCGGCGGCCCTGGTCGCCGGCGTCGCCTTCGTGATCGCCTCGGCGGCGAACCTGCCGGCGATCCTCTTCACCTTGTTCTGGAAGCGGTTCAACACTTGGGGTGCGGTGGCCTGCCTGGTCGGCGGGACAGTGGTCACCATCTGGCTGGTGGCGATCGGGCCTGGCTGGACCCTGCCGGCTGTCAAGAATCCAGCCTTCCCGCTCCAGAACGTGGGCATCGTCAGCATTCCGATTGGTTTTCTCTTCGCGATCGTCGGCACGTACCTCGGCGGTCTCTTCAAGGCCGACCGTCTGGCCGAAGCGAAGTTCCACGAGATCGACGTCAGGGCCCAGACCGGGCTTGGCGCCGAACCCAACCCGGTGCCGGCCTGAGCCACCCCTCCCCACGCAGTGGGGAGGTCTGCCGCGCCTGCGTCGCGGGCGCTGCCGTGAGGGGGCGCCGATGGGCGCCCCCTCAGCTCGGCTCGCCGGCATGAGCGGCAACGAGGTGGTCGGGCTGGTCGCCCTCGCAGTCGCCTGCCTCTTCGCGGCGGCATTCCTGTTCCGCTCATGGCGGACGAGGCGGACCCGGCCGCCGCTGGTTGCCGCGGCCGTGGTTCTCGTCCTGGGCGCCACCGCCGTCGCACTCGCTCTGCTGGGGGTGCCTTACCGGTGGGTGGTCGGGGCAGCTTTCATTGCAGCGATGCTGGCGGTCCTTATCTCAGCCCGGATGGAGCGTCGACTCCCGTAGTTTCAGGATCGCCGTCGCCCTGACTCGTTTATCGGCGCCAAGTGGCGCGCTGCGGCCTTGAGGTCTGCGACCAATCCATCCATGGCGTCCTTGCGTGAAGCGCCGTCTGGCGAACGCAGGACCGACGAAGGATGCACAGTTGCCAGCACACCAACGCCGAGCGGTGAGGCGAGCACCTTGCCGCGCTGCTGCGTGACCTTGAAGGTCGAACCCATCACCGACTGCGCAGCGGTTGCACCGAGCAGCACCAGGAGGTGCGGGCGCACTACCTCGAGCTCGGCCTCGAGCCACGGCCGGCAGGCACGAATGTGAACCTGGCTCGGCTTCGAGTGCAGACGGCGTTTGCCGCGCCTTTCCCACCGGAAGTGCTTGACAGCGTTGGTCACATAGACATCGGCTCGCGCGATGCCGGCCGCCTCGAGGGCCTCATCCAGGATTCTCCCAGCGGGTCCGACGAATGGGTGTCCCTCGATGTCCTCACGGTCGCCCGGTTGCTCGCCGACCATCATCAGCCGAGCGCCGGCTCGACCCTCGCCGAATACGGTCTGGGTTCCGATCTCCCACAGCTCGCAAGCCTTGCAAGCGGCGGCTGCCTCGCGTAGCGACTCGAGGGTCATCTGTTCGGGTATCAGGGCTTCGACCGGAAGTTGTGCGTTGTCCTTGTCGAAGTTCATTTTGGAGGTGGCGAATGCCAGGCAAGAAGGCACGCAGCTCGATCAAGAAGCCGAAAGTGTACGAGGCGCTGAAGGACAAGGGAATGAGCAAGACGCGCGCAGCCAAGATCAGCAACGTCCAGGCGAAAAAGAAGAAGTGATCCGAGCATAAACAGGTGAGGCCTCCTCTTACGAGGCGGCCTCATTCATTACAACGCGCTCTCCCGGCCGACTACTCACCGGCTCCCGCATCGACATACTGGGGGTGCGGGGATGGTGAGAATTCGAGAGGGATCGATCGTGGCGGGGGCCGGCGCCCTGGCATTCGCGGTCTTCACCGCGGCGCCGATTGTCGTGGGCAACGTCCCGGGGGGAAGCTACGACGAGGCGACAGTCGCGAGTTATGTCTCGATTGGCTACTTTCCGACTGTCGTCGTGCTTGGGTATCTCGGATTGCTTGGGGTCCTGGGCCTGATCTGCTTGTTGGCTTATCTCCGGCACGTGATCGCCGGCGACAACGGCCGCGGCTATGCCGCAAACGTCTTCTGGGGCATTGGGTTGGCTTCCGCGGCATGCATCGCCGTCAGCTGGGGCCTCGTCACCGGCATCGCGTTGGCCGCGGCCGAAGGCGGGCACGCCGCTTCGGTCCCGCATCCCGAGACCTACGTTCTCTCCGATACGAGCCTGAACGTACTTTTCGGCTCGGGTGCCATCCTGCTTGGCTTCGCCCTGATCGTCCTGATGCTCAGCTCACGTGGAGTGCTTCCCACCGGGCTCCGCTACCTGACGCTGGTCGCCGGCATCCTGGCCACCGCATCGCCGGCGTTCTTTCCGGCCGTGGCGATCCCGATTTGGGGAATCGTCATCGGGGTTTGGATCCTCGCCACCCGGCGCACGCCCAAGGGCGCGTGAGCTACATCACCTTTTAAGCCGGCGCGCCGCAGCGCTCAAGTTTGCGATGGCTTCAGGGCGTGCCGCCGAAGTCGACATCCTTGGTCTCGACCGTCCCGGCCGTCCGTCCCGGCGCCCTCTGGTACTTCCAGTACAGGTTCGTGTGCGCGATGACCTGGTCCGGCGGCGGCGCCCCCCATTCCGACTGGTCGCTCGTCGTGTGGGCGTCGCTGACAAGGGTCGCGTCGTACCCCCTGACAAATGCGCCGTGGATCGTCGAGCGGATGCAGGCATCGGTCTCTGCGCCGACGACGATGAGTCGTCCGACTCCGAGGCCTGACAGCACGGTCTCGAGGGTGGTGTCCTCGAAGGAGTCGCCGTAGCTTTTCTCGACGCGCGGCTCGGCGTCGCCCGGAGTCAGCTCGGGGACGATCTGCCAGTCGTCGCTCCCCTTCGCAAGGCCTGCGTCAGAGTGCTGGACCCAGACCACCGGGACCCGTCCCTGCCGCGCCTTCTGGACAAGGCTGCCGACGTTGGCGACGACCGCGTCGCGCTCGTGAGCCCCCCCGACGACGCCGTTCTGCACGTCGATGACGAGGAGTGCGGTGTTCGGTCGGTTCTTGAGTGTGGTCATCGTCTCTCCGTTCTCAATGGTACGTACGCCGATCGTGAGTCCGTCACCGACGTCCCAGCCGGAGTCACCTAGACGATGTTCCGAAACGGTTCTGGGATGTAGCCGGCCAGCACCCGCTTCCATTCGTCGCTCAGCGCTGCGATCACGACCTGGTCTTCGCGCGCAAGCCACGCCAGGTGGCGGAGCCCGTGCTCGAGGACCTGCGCCGCGGCGATGGTCTTGGCGGCGCTGGTGGTATCCGACCGGGCGAGGTCGACACGCGAGATCGGCACGCCCGCAAGCTCGGGTGCTTGATCGTCCGAGTTGACGACCACGAAGGTCAGGACGACCGCGCCGCGAGCGCGCCGCCACGATGTGGAGTGGACGAGGATCGGTTGGCCCATCAGGTTGCGCGAGAGGCGGTTCACAACCTCGACGGGGTCGTCATCCGCCGCGACCTCGATGTACCAGGGGTCAGGGCCGCAGGGTCCCGCCAACTCTGGGCGACCCGCGCGCATCCGGAGGACGAAGACCTCCACCTGTACCGGCCCCTCCACGCCCCACGGCTGGAGTGGGGCAGGAGACTTCGTGCTCAGACCGGCTCGGACCTCGCGAGAACCTGCTCGCGCGTCACTTTCATGTTGTGTGACTCGAGCGCGTGCTTTTGCAAGGCGGGGGCGATCTGGTCCAACGTTCCGCGATACTCGATCCCGCATTCGCACCGAACCACCAGTTCCTTCTGGGGCCCGATTCTATTCATTACGCGCAGGATAGGGCTTACTTTGTGGTCGTGCTGATCTGTGACGTCGGGCCGCGGGATGGTCTGCAGAACGAGGACCGCGTGCTCGACCCCGGAGTCCGCGCCGACCTGTGCAACCGCCTGGCGGCCGCCGGTCTGAAGCGCATCGAGGCCGCCAGCTTCGTAAACCCGAAGCTCGTCCCGCAGATGGCCGGCGCGGAGGAGGTGATGACGGTGCTCCACCGGCGCCCAGGCACGGTTTTCGCCGGCCTCGTCCTCAACGAGAAGGGCTACGAGCGCGCCCTTGTGGCGCGGGTCGACGAAATCCACTACGCCTTTGCGGCCACCGACGAGTTCGGGCGTCGCAACCAGAACGCCGGTATCGAGGACGGCCTCCGGACGGCGCTCGCCCTGGTGGCCCGGGCGCGTGCTGACCGGATGCCGATCACCGTGACGATCAGCGTCGCTTTCGGCTGCCCATTCGAGGGACCTGTCCCCGCCCAGCGTGTGCTGGACCTGGTGGAGCGCCTGATGGCTGCACCACCCGACGAGGTGTGCCTCGCCGACACGATCGGGGTCGGCGTGCCGTCGCAGGTGAAGGAGCTCGCCGGGGGCGCGCGGCGTCTCGGCGCGGCAGTCGGCGCTCACTTCCACAACACGCGAAACACCGGTTACGCGAACGCGGTCGCAGCACTCGATGAAGGCGTCGTGTCTCTTGATGCGTCGGTTGGGGGCGCGGGAGGCTGCCCGTTTGCGCCCAAGGCTACCGGCAACATCGCCACCGAGGACCTCGTCTATCTATTGAGGGGTCTCGGCGTGGACACCGGGATCGACCTCGATGCGCTCATCGAGTGCTCACGTTGGCTCGGCGAGCGGTTGGGTAAGGAGCTGCCGGGCATGGTCGCGCGGGCGGGCGACTATCCGGGGAAAGCCTAGCCGCATCGCGCTGCAACCGTGCAACATGTGCCCATGCCGAAAAAGACAGCGAGCCCGCATCGCGTTGCCGTGGTCCAGCATCCGCCGGTTGCCCTTCACAGGCAGAAGACCCTCGAGCGTGGCGTCGAGCTGCTCGAGGAGGCTGCCAAGGGCGGCGCCAGGCTGGTTTCATTTCCCGAGACATGGGTGCCCGGCTACCCGGAATGGATCTGGCGGCTGCGCCCGGGCGAGGACTATGGGCTGAGCGACGACATCCACGCCCGGCTGGTCGAGAATGCGGTCGACCTCAAGGCAGGGCAGCTGAAGCCGATACAGGACGCAGCACGACGGCTGAAGGTGACGGTGTCGATAGGGGTGCACGAGCGGGACGGCGAGTTCAGCCGCGGGACCCTGTACAACACGGTCGTTCTCATCGGTCCCGACGGAGAGATCCTGAACCGTCACCGCAAGCTCATGCCCACCAACCCGGAGCGGATGGTGTGGGGCGTGGGGGATGGAAGCGGGCTGCGCGTAAGTGAGACGCCGGCGGGTAGGGTTGGGGGGCTCATCTGCTGGGAGAACTACATGCCGCTGGCCCGTTTCGCGATCTTCGCGCAGGGCTGCGAGATCTACATCGCGCCGACGTGGGACGAAGGCAGCAACTGGTTGACGACCATGCACCACATCGCCGTCGAGGGACGTTGCTGGGTGCTCGGGAACGGCAGCAGCATGCGGGGCAAGGACATCCCTCGAGACTTTCCCAACCGCGCCAAGCTGTTTCCAGACCTCGAGTCGTGGTTCAACCCGGGGGACTCGGTGATAGTGAGCCCGTTTGGCGACGTCGTGGCGGGGCCGCTCCACGAGAAGCATGGGATCCTGTACGCGGACTGCGATCCGGCCAAGGCTTTAGCCGCGAAGCGGACCCTCGACGTGGCCGGGCACTACGGGCGGCCTGACATCTTCCGGCTGGAGGTGAACCGCGAGGCGTCCGAGCCGGTGGGCTTCGGGATCAAGACCTCCTGAGCTCTCTCAGCGCGGGCTGCTTGCAAGGGTCACCCGCACGAAATGGCTGATCAGGAATACGGCGTTCGCACCTCAGGTAGAAAGTGGCGTGGATCAGGCGCAGGCGACGAGCGACTTCAGCGCCGCAGCCCCTGAAGCCCTGATCCAGAAGGTCGCGGCAGCCCTCAGCGCGAACAACATCGAAGCGATCGTGGTCGACACGGGCCCGGAGGCCGCCGCGCGTGTCCTCGAGCTTGTGCCCCAGGGGGCCGAGGTTCACTCCGGCAAGTCGAAGACGATCGAGGATATCGGCCTTTTCGCGGCTTTCGAGAGCGGGCCGTACGAGTGGCTGCGGGGACGCTACCTCAAGATGGATCGGCGCACCCAGGGTCGCGAGATCCGAAAGCTGATTGGAACGCCGGACTACATGCTCGGCAGCGCCCAGGCGGTGACGGAGGAGGGCGCCCTCGTATTTGCGTCGAACTCTGCCAGCCAGATCGGCCCCATAGCCGGTGGGGCAGGGCGCGTGCTGCTTGTTGTAGGCAGCCAGAAGATAGTGCCGAACCTGGAGATGGCGATCGAGCGGATCAAGTCGCACGTCTTTCCATATGAAGACGCCAGCCTACGGAAGGCACTTGGCGTCCGTACGAAGCTCTCGAAGCTTCTCGTCTCCTACGCGGAGCCGGCACCCGGCCGGGTCACGGTGTTCCTGGTCCGCGAACCGGTCGGGGTGTAGACGGCCGACACCTGACTGTGGGAAGGCCTGCAGGGATGGGCTCGCGGGCTTCAAAAAGGCCCTCCAAAAAGTCCCTTGTTAAGGCCGTTTTCGTATTGAAAACAGGGCTGAGACGACGTACAATACGAACATGTGTTCGGGGCTGGAGAATAGGACTTCTCAAGAGCTCGTCGATGAGCTGAATAGAATCCTCGATCGACTCGGTGGCGAGGAGCTTTTCTCCTTGCCGGGAGAGTCCCTTGGCGATGACATCAAGCAGC
>JALZAL010000028.1 GCA_030948325.1 Candidatus Dormiibacterota bacterium | reverse complement strand
AGACCTGGAGGCGGTGTTTGGCGTCAACCTGCTCGGGGCAATGGCGGTCGTAGCGATCACGGCGGGCATTGGGCTGCCCCTCGGCGAAGCAGGCGCTGTCACAGCTGTCATGACCCTGTCACTCCCGCTGAACGTCGCCCGCGCCCCTACCGGCATCATCCTCGAGCGGACGCTTGACTACCGGATCTTGGTTCAAGCCGAGCTGACCGAGGTTGTTGCATACAACCTTTGGGCCGTAGCCACGGTTGCACTCGGGATGGGCGTGTGGGGTGTCGCGACTGCGTTGGTCGTTCGCGCGGCGGTCGGGACTGCCCTCGTCTTGATCCGAGGACCGGTTGGGTTCATACGTCCCCGTTTGGACCTGGCAAGTATCCGGCCCATCCTGGGCTTTGGGATAAAATCGCAAGCCGTCGAGTTCGTCAATCTTGGCCGAGACCAGGGTGTGAACGTACTGATGGCCGCAATCGGAGGTGCAGCTGCGCTCGGCTTTTGGGCCCTGGCATGGCGCCTCATCCAAACAGTGTTCGTTCTCTTCGAGGCGCTTTGGCGGGTGTCCTTTCCGGCTATAGCGCGTCTGATTGAAACGGGAGAAGACGTGCGCCCTACGGTCGAGAAAGCTCTTCGCTTGGCCTCGGGAACAACCGGGCTGATCCTGACGCCTCTCGCGGGGACAGCGCCAGTGCTCATCCCGATATTCTTCGGGCCGACGTGGGCGACGACCGCAAAGATTGTGCCGTTGGTCAGTCTCGGTCTCATGCTGAACGGTCCAATCTCGGCAGCCGGCATCGGATACCTCTACGCCCAGGGGCGTGCCGGCTTCGTACTGACGCAGGTGATCGTCCACACGCTCGTGGGCCTGGCGGTCACGGCAGCAGCCGTGGTAACGCTGGGCGCCGTCGGAGTGGGCATTGGCATGCTTGCCGCGTCCCTCGTCGACTACGGATTTCTTGCCTACGCTCTAGGACGATCGGAGAAGATCGCCGTGTTCAGGACAACGCTTCCGCCTTTCGTGATTGCGCTTGTGGCGGGTGGTGGTACTTACGCGGTAGCATCCATCCTGTCACGTGACATTCTTGCGCTTGCCAGCGCGGCCGCTTTGGCGGAGATGTCTTACCTTCTCCTTCTGATCCTCTTCCGGCGCCGTCAAGCACGCGAGATGGCGAGCTTTGGGGGGTCACTGTGGTCGCGCTATCGAGCCCGGGGCGTACTGCCCGAGCCCGCGTGAGCCGGCTTCTCGTGATCTCGCCTGCTCCGATGACGGGCGGAGCAGAGGGCTATGCGCTCGCGATCGCCCGCGCCGCCGGGCAGCGGGACTGGGACGTCCGCATGGCCCTTCCGGTAACGCCCGGTACGGAGATGATGCGCGCCGAGCTTGCCATGGCTGGCATCCCCGCCGTCGCCTTGCCTTGTGTCGATAACTACGAGACCGGCGCACGGCCAAGGCGATGGCGAGAAAGCTGGGCCGTGGGACAGATCGCCGTCATCCTCCTGCGGCTGGCGCCCGACGTAGTGCATCTAACCATTCCCTGGCCCGGCTTCGGGCTCTCCGGCCAGCTGGCGGCGGCCCTGCTTGGTGTGCCGACGGTCGTGGTCTTTCAGCTGGTTCCCGACCCGGTGCCTCTCCCCGACGCTCCCCGCATCTACTCGTTCATGCGACGTCGACGCCAACTTTGGGTGGCGGTATCAGAGCACGGGCAACGGCTGATCGCCTCGGCGGCCAGGCTGCCGACGAACCAAGTCGAGGTCATTTACAACGGTGCGGCCATTCGGTTCGGCGGCGCCCCTACACTCCCGGAGGCACGGCAATCGGTCCGAGCCGAGTTGGGGGTCCCAGCCGATGGTCGGCTGGTGGTATCTGTCGGCCGGCTTCATCAACAGAAGGGTCATCGTGACCTGATCGCCGCGTTCACGGCGCTCGCTCGCCGCGATGGGGACTTGCATCTGGTCATCGTTGGAGAGGGGGAGGAGGAGCGAGCGCTCCGCGCTCAGGCCGACGAGGCAGGTGTCGCTGACCACGTACACCTGCTCGGAAGCCGGGATGACGTTCCTCGACTCCTGGCCGCCGGAGATGTCTTCGCCTTCGCAAGTCGGTTCGAGGGGTTGCCATTCTCTCTCGTTGAGGCCATGGCAGGCGGACTACCCGTCGTTTCAACCGCCTTCCCGGGAGCCGAGGAGATCATCCGCGATGGCCGAGATGGTGTGCTCGTACCCGTCGGTGATG
>JALZAL010000104.1 GCA_030948325.1 Candidatus Dormiibacterota bacterium | reverse complement strand
TCGTTGGCCAGTCGATGGGAGGGGTCGTCGGCTTCTTGCTGGCAGCACGGCGACCGGACTTGGTCAAGGCGCTTGTGGTCGTCGAGGCTGATCCCACGGCCGATGCCGGTGCGGCGGCGCGCGTGGGCCGGTGGCTGAGCTCATGGCCGCTGGCGTTCACCAGTCGCGCAACCGCTCTGGACTTCTTCGGCGGGCCTGGCCGCTGGGGCGAGGTGTGGGCTTCAAGCCTCGAGCTGACTGCAGATGGCTATCGCCCACGATTCAAGCTGGCCGACATGCTCGCGCTCGCCGCCGACACTCGCGATCGCTGGCCGGAATGGGGGCGGATCGTGTGCCCGACTCTCGTGGTTGCCGGCGGTCGCGGCCTCGCCCGGCGCTCCGAGATGCGCAAGATGTCGGACTCGCCGAACGCGCGGTACCTCGAGCTGGCAGGCCTCGGACACGACCTTCACCTGGAGAGTCCCGACGAGTGGTGCCGAGTTCTTTCCGAGTTCTTGGCCACCGTGATGTAGCGCCCCTCAGCTGAGGCCCACGATCTCGCCGGCTTCGTCCAAGTCGATTCGCTCCGCGGCCGGCGCCGACGGTAGCCCAGGCATGGTCCGCATGTCTCCGCAGATCGGATAGATGAAGCCCGCGCCGACCGAGGCCCGCACCTCGCGGACAGGCAGCACCCAGCCCGTGGGCGCGCCCTTCAGCGCCGGGTCGGAGGAGATGGACAGGTGGGTCTTGGCGATGCAGACGGGCAGGTGGCCGAAGCCCTGGCGCTCGTACGCGTCCAGCTGGCGCGACGCCTGCAGGTCGTACTCCACGCCGTTGGCGCCGTAGACCCGGGTCGCGATGGTCTCGATCTTCTCCCGCAGCGTGGCCTCGTCCCGGTAAAGGAAGTGAAAGGAACTAGGCTCGGACGCCGCCTCCGCCACCGCCTCGGCCAGCTCCGTGGCGCCCCGGCCGCCCGCCGCGAAGTGGTGGCAGACGGCTGAGCGCACGCCGAGCTCCCGGCAGACCTCGCGAATCGCTTGGTGCTCCGACGCATGGTCACCGGGGAAGGCGTTGATGCCCACCACCGGGATCACGCCGAAGAGCTGGATGTTGGCCACCTGCTTGCGCAGGTTGACGGCGCCGCGGTGGACGGCGTCGGGGTCCTCGGCCAGCATCTCCTCCGGCAGCGGCCGCCCGGCCCGAACGATGTATTGCCCGGAGTGCGCCTTCAGCGCCCGCACTGTGGTCACGACCACCGCCGCATCGGGCTTGAGGCCGGAAGCCCGGCACTTGATGTTGAAGAAGCGCTCCGCGCCCATGTCTGCGCCGAAGCCGGCCTCTGTGACCAGGAAGTCGCCGGCATGGATGCCGATCAAGTCGGCCACGATCGAAGAGTTGCCGTGGGCGATGTTGCCGAACGGCCCTGCATGGACCAGCACCGGCGTGTTCTCGAGCGTCTGCAGCAGGTTGGGTTTAATCGCGTCGCGCATGATCACGGCCATCGCCCCGGCGGCCCTGAGCTGCTCCGCCGTGACCGGCTCGCCCTTGATGGTGTGGCCGATCACGATCCGGCCCAGGCGGCGGCGCATGTCCTGCAGCGAACTCGAGAGGGCGAGCACGGCCATGACCTCGGAGGCGGCGGTGATGTCGAAGCCGCTCTCGCGGATGACCCCGTCCTCACGCATGCCCAGCCCGACCACGACGTTGCGCAGCACGCGGTCGCTGACGTCCAGCACGCGCCTCCACGTGATGCTGTGGCGATCTATGTTGAAGAAGTCGTCCGTGTGGTGGACGTGGTTGTCGATCATCGCCGCCAGCAGGTTGTGGGCCGCCGTCACGGCGTGCACGTCGCCGGTCAAGTGCAGGTTGAGTCGCTCCATCGGCACCACCTGGCTGTAGCCGCCACCGGCCGCGCCGCCCTTGATGCCGAACGTCGGCCCCATCGACGGCTGCCGGATCGCCACCACCGCCCGCTTACCGATGTGCGAGAAGGCCTGCCCCAGGCCGATCGTGGTGGTTGTCTTGCCTTCACCCAGCGGCGTGGGGGTGATGGCCGAGATGACCACATACTTGGCCTTCGGGAGCGCCGCCAATTCCCCGATCGCCTCCAGCCGGATCTTGGCCACGTCGCTGCCGTACGGCTCCAGGAGGTGAGCTCCGATGCCCATCTTGTCGGCGATTTCGGCCAGGGGCAGGAGTCGCGCCCGGCGGGCGATCTCGAGGTCGGTGGGAAAGGCTGCGGTGCTCACTTTTGGCTAATTCCTTGGCTCAGTTCAATGAAGATCAGGCGGGGGCGTGAAGCTCTGCCAGCAGCGCCTGGCGCCAGGTCTCGGTGGCTTCGATCTCGTTGAACGTGAAGACGTGCACCCCGGCCACGCCTTGGTCCGGCGCCCCCAGCTCGGGCAGCAGGCCGGATAAGAACCCCTCCGGGCTGTAGCCTCCGGGCCGGAAGGCACGTCGCAGCCAGCCGCCGTGGCCGCGGAGGAAGCGGACGCTGTCGCCGGCCCCGATCCGGGCGGAGATCCGCAGCAGGCGGCCGGCATCGACCGGCCCCGCTACGCCGACGTGGATCGGCAGGCTCACTCGCTGGGCGCGGACGCGCGCCACCCAGCGCCGGACCGAGACGGGGTCGAAGCTGAGGTTGCTGACGATGTAGCCCGCGTGATGCTGTTTCGACCCCAGCGCCCGCGCAGCGCCCGCCTCGTCCATCAGCGGATGGCGTTCGGGATGGCCGGCGATGCCGATGGAGTTGGGCTGGGGGCCGAGCCGGGCGATGGCTTCGAGCAAGCTCAGGGCGTCGGGAAACGGACCGGCCGGGTGGCCCGAGTCCCCTCCCACCACAAAGATCTCGCGCAGCCCGGCCGCTTTCACGCGCGCCAGCACGTCACCGAGGCGGGCCTGGTCCCGCAGCATTCGGGCCGCGAGGTGGGGAACCGCCTCGAAGCCGCGCGCCCGCAGCCGTTCGGCCAGGTCGAGCGTCGGCTCCAGGCCGCGGCTGGGCGCGGCCGTGACCGTGATCTTGACCTCGCGGCCGACGTGCTCCGCCACCATCGCCTCCGCGCCGCGCTGGGGCAGGACCTCAAAACGCGGTCGGGCCAGCAGACCGGCCAAGGCGGCCCGCGTCGCGGGATCCACGGTCAGTCCCGGCTCAGCCCCGCATCCGTCGCATCTCGGGGTCGAAGAGCGGCTCTGAGACCGTCGTCGCCGGGTGCCGCTCACCCCGATACTGGATCTCGAGGGCGGTGCCCGGGGCGGCCAGCTCGGGCGGCACCCAGGCATACCCGATGCTCCGGTTCAGCGAGCAGCCGTAGGCGGCGGCCGTGATGAATCCGCAGGTCTCGCCCCCAGCCAGCACCGGCTCCTTGCCGAGGAGCATGCAGCCGTCGTCGACCGTGATCGAGGTGAGCCGGCGGCGTGGGGCCTCGCGCCGCCGGAGGAGCGCGTCGCGGCCGCTGAAGCCGAGTTTGTCCAGCTTCACTGCGAAGCCCAGCCCGGCCTCGTAGGGGTCGTGCTCCGACCACATGTCCACGCCCCACATGCGATAGCCCTTCTCCAGCCGCATGCCGAGAAGGGCCCCCCGGCCGGCGGCCACCACGCCATGCTCCTGCCCCGCCTCCCACAGCACGTCCCAGAGCCGCAGCCCCAGGTCGGCCGACGCGTAAAGCTCCCAGCCCAGCTCGCCGACGTAGGAGAGGCGCAGGGCGGTGACGGGGACCTCGGCCACGAAGATCTCGCGGCAGCGAAAAAACCCGAACCCCGAATCGGAGACGTCATCAGGGCTGACGGCCTGCAGGACGTCGCGCGCCCGCGGCCCCCAGAGGCCGATGCAGCACGTCCCGCCGGTGACGTCGCGAACCTGGGCCGAGCCGTCCGAAGGCAGATGCCGCTCGAGGTAGGCGATGTCACGCGGACCATTCAGCCCCACCTGGAAACGGTTCGCGCCCAGGCGGGCGACGGTGATGTCGCTGCGGATGCCCGCGTCCGAGTCGAGCATCAGGGTGTAGGTGACGTAACCTGGGCGGCGGTCGAGGTTGCCGGTGGTGAGACGTTGGAGCAGGCTCAGCGCACCCGGCCCGGTGATCTCGGCTCGCTTCAGGCTGGTGACGTCGTGCATCGCCACCCGGTCGCGGCAGGCCAGGTGCTCGGCGGCCACGATCGGCGACCAGTAGCGCCCGGCCCAGTCGTCGATCTCAGGCAGGCGCAGGCCATCGGCTAGCGGGGCGTTGGCCTCGAACCAGTGTGGCCGCTCCCAGCCGCTCGCCTCCAGGAAGTGGGCGCCCAGCTCCAACTGGCGGTGGTGGTAGGGGCTGACGCGCAGCGGCCGCGGCCGCTCGGGGGGCGCCTGCGGGTGAACGATGTCATAGACCTCGTCGTACTGCTGGCAGGAGCGGATGTGCACGTACGAGGGGCTGGTGGCGAAGCGCTCGAAGCGGTTCAGGTCGCATTCCCGCAGGTCCAGGCCCGGGTTGCCGCCGTCCAGCCACTCGGCCACGGCCCGGCCGACGCCCGCCGAGTGCGTGATCCAGATCGCCTCCGCGACCCAGAAGCCCTTCACCTCGCGCGACTCGCCAAGCAGGGGGTTGCCGTCCGGGGTGAAGGAGAACAGGCCGTTGAAGGAGTCGGCGATGGCGGCGTCTTTGAGCGCCGGTACCAGCGTCTGCGCGTCGCGCCAGGCGGGCTCGAAGTGCTCTGGCGTGAACGCCATGATCGAGGGCATGCGCGGCGCATCGGCCGGATCGAGGATGGCCTCGGCCCGCACCGGCAGCGGCACGTGCTGGTAGGAACCGACCGCGTACGTCTCACCCCGCTGCCGGTAGTACATGGACACGTCCTGGTCGCGCATCAGCGGGTGGCGCACCTCGTCGGTCTCCCCGCGAAGTGCGGCCAGCGGCTCGGTCCAGACCAGCTGATGCTGCATCGGCAGCAGGGGCACGCTGACCCCGGCCAGCCGGCCCAGCTTCGGACCCCACATGCCGGCGCAGCTGACGACCAGCTCGGTGCGAATGGGTCCGGCTGTGGTCGCGACTCCACGTACGTGGCCGTCCACGATGTCGAAGCCGGTCACCTGCACGCCGCCGTGGAAGCGGAAGCCGCCCTGCGCCGTGGCTCGCGCCGCCATCGCCTCGGCTGCGGCCACCTGCCGGGCGACGCCGTCGCTGGGCACGTGCAGAGCGGCCCGGATGGCGCCCGGATCCAGAAGCGGCACGAGCTTTCGGGCAGCCTCCGGGTCGATCACATTGGCCTCCAGCCCCCAGGCCGCGGCCAAGCCCTGGCGGAGGTGCAGCCAGCTCACTCGCTCGGGCGACCGCGCCACTTCCAGGCTGCCGACCTGGTGGAAGCAGGGCCGGCCTTCGTGCCGCAGCTCGCAGAAGTGCTGGACCGTGTACGCGGCGAACGCGGTCATGGTCCGCGACGGGTTGGTCTGGAAGACGCCACCCGGCGCGTGGGAGGTGGAGCCGCCGGTCGGGAAGAGCGGACCCTGGTCGATCACGGTCAGATCGGTCCAGCCCAGGCCGGCCAGGTGCTCGGCGACGGCGGTGCCGACCACGCCCGCCCCAATGATCACGGCCCGCGCCGAAGGCTCCATCGCCCTCATTGTCGTCGGTTGCGCCATGAGGCGCTGTCGCGGGGGCCGCAACGCTCGGGCCAATTAGTCGAAGCGTTGCTGCAGGTTGCCGACTATGACGGCCACGCTGGGTCCCGGCCGGCGAAGGCGCTGCCTCCGCCGTCATTGCACGCCGGCTCCCTGGCAATGCCGCCGGGTCCGGTGGCGGCCTCGGGGACGGAGATGACTGTCCCCGAGGTCAGGCCAGGGGCGACTCGCGGGATCTGAGCCCCGCCCCCGGACGCGCCGCCACGGAGCGGCGCAAACTCTACGGCGATGCGCCAACAGGCTTTGTTCAGGAGGTGGAGGCAATGAGCAGTGTGGGTAGGGTCACAGAGATCACCGCGCGCTCGGAGAAAAGCTTCGACGATGCAATCCAGACCGGGGTCGAGCGGGCTGCCAAGACGCTCCGGAACGTCACGTCGGCCTGGGTCAAGGAGCAGCAGGTCGACGTCTCAGACGGCAAGGTGACCGCTTACCAGGTCAATCTGCTGGTGACGTTCGTGCTCGAAGACTGAACGCGCCAGGCCCGTCTCTTCCATCTCGGCATCCGACGCGGCGAAAGCCCGGGGAACGGGTCGTCGCGCCCTAACCTGATCTTCGATGAGGCTGCCGCTCGTCGGTGAGCTGCACTGGGCGGTGCTCCGCCTCGGCCGCGTGGGAGCTGGCCGCGCAGGCGGCGTGATCGGCGTCTGGGCCGCGTGGGAGCGGCTCATGCTGTGGTTGCACCCGCTGCAGCCGGTCCTGCCCGGAGGGCTGTTTCTGTTCCGGGTGCAGACGCACCGGGGGCGGCACGTCATCCTGGCCGACGGCACCGCCGTGCGGCGCGGTGACATGGTGCTCGAGCTGCACCTGGGCAGTGCCCGTCTCCTGCGCCTCCGCGAATCCCCAGGCTTCGGTGCCTGGCGCGCGGTCGGGTTGATGCGCGCCGACCTGGCTGCGCTCGGCGACCGCCTGGCGGCGGGCGATATGGGGCCGGTCGCCGCCCTCCACGGGACGTCTCTGATCGGGGGCGCCGGGGGCAGGCTGGGATTCGAGGTGCGCGAGCTGCCTCGCAACTGGCGGGCGGGCTTCGTGCAGTACTTCCTAGCCGGGATCGACGCCATCTACCACCCGACCGGCCTCGGCCGCCTACGCGCCGGCCGGGTCCGCGAACGTCGGCCGGTCGAGGTATGGATGAGTGCCCGCGGGGCAGCAGCCATGGCCCGGACGCTACAACAGACGCCATAAAGACGACCGGCTAACGGTTAGCCAAGGTTGATGAGGACGTGGCGCCGGCGACTCCTCGCAGTCCTGCGTGAGCACTGGGTGGCCGGCGCTGGCCTCCTGGCGGTGGCCGCACTGGTCGTCGCGGTCAATCCCGGCGCTGTGGCAGTCAACCTGGCGCGGGCCGACCACACGAAGCTGCTCCTGATGCTGCCGGACGTGCTGCTCCTCTATGTCGTGCAAGGAGTGGCTTGGTCCATCGCCCTCCGCGGCCTCCGCGCCCCGGTGGGCTTGTTGCAGGCGATCAGGGTGACGTTCATCAGCCAGGCCTTCGTCTTCCTGCCCGGGGGCGACCTCTGGCGCGTCCCGATCGTCAAATCAGAGGACTCGCGGCCCGTGGACCACGGTGCGCTGGCCGCCTCGGTCATCTTTCAGGATTTGGTCTTCTACTTCGTGCTCGGCTTGGCAATGGTGCCGGCGGCGTTGTGGTTCCCTCTTTTCAGGGTCGGTCTCGCCGTTGCGCTAGTCCCGCAGGCGGCGATATTCGCGATCCTTCTATGGCCTGCTCTTTACGGCCGGCTGGTGGCGTGGGTCACGAGTGTTCGGCCCCTACGGCGCTTCGAGCCGGCCTTGGCGATCCTGGGCCCGTCGGTGCGTCGCCTGGCTCGGCCCCCGGTGCTGATCCCTATCGTCGTCGTTGAGGCGGTCGCTGCCGGGCTCGCGATCGGGCTCTACGCTCTGGCGCTGGCCGCCGTGCATGTCACGGGGGTAGGCGCTGGGCAGGTTGCTTTCACCTATGCCTCGGGGCAGATCATCTCCGGGTTGACCGTGCTGCCCTTGCGCTGGGCGCCTACGAGGGGATGATGACCGGCTTCATGGCGGCCCAAGGAGTGGGCCTGGCAGCGGCCGCGGCCGCGGCCCTCATCTATCGCGCGGTCAACGACGTGCTGATGGCGCTGCTCGGCCTGATCTTGGCGTTGGTGACGAATCGGGACGTTCTGGTGGGTGAGCCCCGGCCGCCGGAGCCGAGCCCAGGCTGAGCCTCGGCGCGGAGCGAACTGGCCGAGAGTGCCGGGCTGGAGCTGCTCCAGTTCGGCGTCCGGTCAACCATGCAACCCGCTGGCAGCCTCGCAGCGACGGGACGCGCTGCGCAACGAGTGAAGCCGTCCATCCGCGGGTGGAGGAGCGCCGAAGCATTGGGCGCGAGCCTCGACTGTTGTCGGGGGTCGACAGCTCGCGTCCGGGGCGTGTTCGTGGCGGCGTTGACCTTGGGAGCGGTTCACCCAATCGCGGGCCGCTTCGGGCACGATCCGCCATGGCTAGGCCGAGGCAGTCAGTTCGAGACGCCCTTTCGAATCACCTCGACGCGGACCGACGGCTCACAAACACGTTGTATAGCACCGCGATGACTGCGATGATCAACAAGATGTGAATCAGGCCCCCACCGATGTGAGCGACCAAGAACCCGAGGAGCCAGAGCACCAACAAGATCACGACAACGGCCCAGAGAATGCCTGCCAACACGGTTCCTACCTCCTTCCAACCGCCATCTGCGACAGAACTGCCTTCGCCAGTGCAGTCTAACACCGCCAACTTGTTGGGCACGTCGCTGTGATCGCAAGGCCACGCTCGCTAGCGGGGGCGGTGGTTCATGTGACTGGGAGCGCGTAGTCTGGCAGTCCTAGATCAAGCCCCGTCGCCAGATCACGGCGAGAATGGCGGAGGGTACGAGTACCACTCCAAGCAGCATGATGGACAGGCCAAGGCGACTATTCAGAAGCTGCAGCTGAAACGTTGCCTGGGACAGGGCAACGATCAAAGTGGCCGGCAGGAGCACGGTAGAGATAACGGTCAGCAGCTTGATCAACTGATTGGTTCGGTGCGCCACGTGGGAGACATAAATATCGAATGCACCGTTGGCTGCCTCGCGCGCGGTGAGCAACCGGTCAGTCAGGTGGGCAAGCCTCTGCTGCACATCCTTGAAGTAGGGCTCCGCCTCGGAGCCTGCGATCAGGGTGAAGTCCGGTCGTGTTAGGGCAGCGAACACTTGCCGATGCTGATCCACCAGACGGCCCAGTCCGAAGACATACCGCTTGAGCTGAACCAACTCCGCCAGGAAGTCGTCGGACGGATCCGTCAGCGCCCGCTGCTCGGCGCCCTCGATCTCATCTTCGAGCTGCTCGAATAGGCCTTCATAGTATGTAACAAGCTCATCGAGCACGATATAGAGCGCGAACGCGGTATGCAGTTGAGCGAGTTCAGGGCTGTTGCTCAGCCTCACCTTGACGTTCTGCAGGAACCGGACATCTTGCCGGTGGGTGGTGACCAGAAAGTTATGGCCCACGTAAATCCCGAGCTCACCGACGGTGATGATGCGTGCCGCAGAGTCGACGCTGGCGATGCTGGCTGACATGTAGACGTAATCAGCAAACTCGTCCAGTCTCGGTCGCTGCCATGGAGCCAAGGCAGCCTGGACAGAGACGGGATGCAGAGAGAGGAGATCCGCCACCGACTTGAGCGATGCCTCGGAGTAACCGAAGAGGTCCACCCAGGCGAGGTTGTGGCTGTCCCGGGCCAGCGACGGCAGATCTTCCAATCGGAATTCCCTGGTGGGCTCAGAGCTATTGAATAGGCATGTGAACGTGTCAGCCGTCGAGTCTGTGGCATCGCGAGAAGCGCTGCCTTCAGCACGGACGCCGGGTGGAGCCGAGGTCGGGTGGACCGGCAGCGGCTCCGCTGGTTCTGTGAGCTTGGACGCGTTGCTTGAGTTCATGTCCGGAGTGGAGTGCCTCTCAGTTCGCTCGTTTTTGGTGGAACGCTATCGATGTCGCTCCACGGCGGCCGTGGAAAGGGGGCCATCGCGGCGATGCTGCTCGTTGGAGGCGCGACTGGCCGAACGCTATGCCGGCATCGCATCTGGAAAGACTTGGACTTTAAGGCCCGTTCCCTGGCGAAATGTGTCGATTGCTGCGGTGTAGTCGTCCAGCGGGAATCGGTGAGTGAGCATGGCCTCGCAATCGATCACGCCCTTGACCAGCAGGTCCCTGGCACGTTCGAAGCTATGCAGCACGGCCATCGACCCCACGATGTTGATCTCGTCGTTGTAGACCCTGAAGGGTGAGAACCGCGCGGTTGCCTGAGCATTGGCAACGCCGAAGACAAGGAAGGTACCGCCCCGCTTGACGCGGCGCAGCCCGTCTTCGATGGCGGGCACTGCCCCTGTGGCATCAATCACGACGTCCCAGCCACGTGGCTGGTCCAGCTCGTCGGCCGAGGCGGCCACTCGGTCGGCCGCCAGCCGCCTGGCGAGGTCGAAGCGGCTGGGGTTGATGTCGACCATGTCAACCGTCTTCCCACCGGTGCGGGCCGCCAGCTGAGCGAGCATCAAACCCATGGTGCCGGCCCCGTAGATGAGATAGCTATTGGCTAGCCTGAGGTCGACCTGATCGAATCCGTGGACGGCGCAGGAAAGCGGCTCGAGGAGCGTCCCCCACCGGCGAGAGAGGTCGTCTGGGAGTGAATAGGCGTTCGGCGCCGGAGCGCGGACGTACTCGGCGCAGGCACCGAATGCAGAACCCACGCCGAGAGCGTTGAAGTTCTCACACAGATTGGGCCGCCCCAGCTGACAGAAATAGCACTTGCCACAGAAGAGCGAAGGGTCGACAGCGACGAAGTCCCCGATCCGCACGTTGTGCACGTCGGAACCCATCGCCACCACATTCCCGCAGAACTCGTGACCGGGGACAATCGGATAGCGCGTGGGCTCGAAGTCGCCTTCGAGGACATGGATGTCGGTGCCGCAGATGCCGCAGGCCTCGACCTCGACGACGATGTCGCCAGGACCCGGGGTCGGGTCATCGATCTGCTGGACGCCGACGTGGTGTGGTTCCTCGATCACGACCGCCTTCATTTGACGGCCTCCATCGTAAGGCCGCCGTGCGACCTGGGCGGCGATCCCGTGTGGCTCTTGCAACAGGCGTGCACGATGTCCTGAGACAGGACATTTTGGTGCCCGCAAGAGGATTCGAACCCCCGACCAACTGCTTAGAAGGAGTCAGGTCCCGTGCGCTGTGGCCGTAAGTCGGGCCTCCCGCCAGCGCGGATCAAGTTATCGGGTGAGTTTGGAGGCACTGCATCGGCGTTGGACTTGAGCAACCGGCAACCACCTCGAGAGTCTGCGCCCAGGGGAACGCCGCGCAGCCCTTGACGGCAGATCCGCGCCGAGCCGAGACTCTGCCGGTCCCGCGGCTGCCCGCCCCGTGCTGACAGCGGAGCGGAAGGCCGCCCTAGACCCTCCGATTGCCAACCACCGCTGGCTGGCGTGGTTGGGGGGTGCCTCGGCCGCCGCGGCGCTCCTGCTCGTGCTGCTCGACCTCGCCGAGGCTCCCCGAGGATCGCGGCTCGACAGATCTGCTGACGGCTACGCTGTGCTCTTGTTGCCGCGGGTCGACCTTCACCTCCATACCTCGGCGTCCTTCGACTGTCGCATCGAGCCGGAGCTCGTTCTCGAGCGTTGCCGCATCCTGGGCCTCGGTCCCGTTGCGGTTACGGACCATGACACGATCGCCGCCGCGGCGCAGCTGAAGCGACTGGCTCCCCACGCGATAGTCGTCGGCCAAGAGATCACGATGGCTACGGGCGAGCTGATCGGGCTCTTCATGGAGCAGTCGGTCGCCGGTGGCCTGACCGCTCGAGAGACGGCGCTTCGGATCAGAGACCAGGGTGGCCTGGTGTACCTCCAACACCCATACGATCGCTTCCGGCGACGCTGCGGGGAGGAAGCGATCGAGTCGATCTCGGACCTGATCGATGTCGTCGAGGTCTACAACGGACGCTCGGAAGAGGAGGCCAACTCGAGGGCGGAGGAGCTCTGTGAGAGTTTGGGTGCGACGGCGGGCGCAGGCTCCGATGCCCACAGCTTGCGGGAGCTTGGCTCCGTGTACATCGAGATGGAGGCCTTCACCGGGGCCCAGGACTTCCTGCAACGACTCTCGGAGGGAAGGATCGTCCGACGCCCTAACCGCTTTCGGCTGCGGCTGGATGCCGGGTTGCGAGCATGGCGGGGCGAACGTCACTCAGCCCTTGGACCTTGACAGCCAGTGAGCAGGTTTGTGAATATATGGCGGCCAGTTCGCTGCGCCGCTAGCGCCGCGTGCCGTGCTGATTGACGATGAAGATGCTGGTACTCGGCGGTGATGGTTATCTCGGTTGGCCTACATCATTGCGCTTCTCGGCGCGCGGCCATGAGGTCGCGATGGTGGATAACCTCTCCCGCCGGCGCTACCACGAGGAGCAGGGAACCGACAGCCTGACCCCAATCCTGCCGTTCCCTGAGCGGATCAGCGCGTGGGAGGCGTTGTCAGGGCGCCGCGTCGAGGGCAGGATCGGGGACATCACCGACTGGCCCTTTATCAAGAGGGTCGTCGCCGAATCAGTTCCGGACGTCATCGTACATTACGGTGAACAACCCAGTGCGCCCTACTCGATGATCGATCGCGACCATGCTGTCTTCACCCAAGTTAACAACGTTGTGGGAACCCTCAACGTCCTCTTCGCAATTCGTGAGCACGCTCCCAACGCTCATCTGATCAAGCTCGGCACTATGGGTGAATACGGCACGCCCAACATCGACATCGAAGAAGGCTTTATCGAACTGCAGCACAACGGTCGTCGGGACCGTCTACCCTATCCGAAGCAACCCGGATCCATCTACCACCTTTCCAAGGTGCACGACAGCCATAACATCATGTTTGCCTGCCGCACCTGGGGTGTCCGCTGCACCGACCTCAATCAGGGCGTCGTCTACGGAATCGAGACTCATGAGACAGCAACCGACGAACGCCTCATCACTCGGTTCGACTATGACGAGTGTTTCGGTACAGCGCTGAACCGTTTCTGCGTGCAGGCCGTGATCGGCCACCCTCTGACCGTCTATGGCAAAGGCGGCCAGACTCGCGGGTTCCTCAACATCAAAGACACGTTGCAGTGCGTAGAGCTCACAGCAAACAATCCGCCAGATCCCGGCGAATATCGAGTGTTCAACCAGTTTACAGAGCAGTTCTCCATCCGGCAGCTGGCGGAATTGGTCTGCCAAGCCGGCATGGAGCTGGGGCTGCCGGTGACGGTCCAGCACGTCGAGGATCCTCGCGTCGAGCAGCAAGAACACTACTACAACGCTCGCCACACGAGCCTGCTCGAACTAGGGCTGAAGCCCCACCTGCTGTCGGACGAGTTGGTGGAGTCAATGCTGAGAATGGTGCAGCGTTATCGACAGCGCGTGGTGACGAAGCGGATCGTTCCCGAGATTCAGTGGAATCCACGGCCCAAGGCAACCGCCGCCACCTAGCACCACAGATAGCGGCGAGAGACGTGCTCAGCGTCGATTGAAGCGAATGACGTCTTCCACCGCCTGAATCACGTCCTGCACATCGCCGTCGCTAAGACCCGGGTGCAGTGGCAGGGACACAATCCGTTCGTACTCTCGCGTAGCCACCGGAAAGTCTTCCGGTCGCAACCCATACTTCTCCCGATAGTAACGATGGAGATGGATGGGGATGAAGTGGACGCTAGTGCCGATGTTGCGGCGCTTGAGCTCGTTAATGAATTGACCGCGATCGATGCGCAATTGATCCAGGTTCAGGCGAATCGAATAGATGTGCCATGCGTGGTCTACCTCGAGGCGCTCCGGTGGGGGGGTTATCTCCTCGAATTGATTGAAAGCCGCCGTATAAGCTTGAGCAATAGTTGTCCGGCGCTCCTGCATGGCTGCGAACCTGCGCAGCTGGACCAGCCCGAGGGCTGCTTGGATGTCAGTCATGTTGTACTTGAAGCCCGGCGCGACTACGTCGTAGTGCCATTCGCCCTGAGCGCTGTACCTTAAATAGGCGTCTCTGCTCATGCCGTGGAGGCTCCACAGCCTCGCCGCCTCGACAAGTTCGGCGGGCCCCGTCAGCATCCCGCCTTCGGCTGTCGTCAAATTCTTCGTCGCATAGAACGAAAAGGCCACGAGGTTCGCATCCGAGCCCACGCCCCAGCCGCGTCCGCCGATAAGTCGGCCCCTATACCGCGCGCCCAGCGCATGAGCGGCGTCTTCGACGAGAGCCAGCCTCCTCTGCTCCGCCACGGCTCTGAGGGCATCCATATCACAGGGGTGGCCGTAAAGATGTACAGGCAGAACGGCCTTGACATTCGACTCCGCCGCCGCGCGTTCCACCTGCACTGGGTCGATGTTGAGCGTCAGGGGATCGACGTCGACCAGTACGGGGTGGGAACCCACATGCTCTATGACATGAATGGAAGAGCAGAACGTGAATGTGCTGCTGATCACGCTTGATCCCTTACCCAGTCCAAGCACGGTAAGAGCCAGATGGAGAGCAGCGGTACAGGAGCTCAGCGCAACGGCGCGCTCCGCTCCCGACCAGGTCGCGAACTCGGCCTCGAATCGCTGCACTCTTGGTCCGGTAGTGATCCAGCCAGAACGAAGGCAATCGACTACCTCAGCCACCTCTTCTTCGCCGATGGCGGGCTGCGAGTAGGGCAGGAACCTGTTACGCACCCTTGATCAACAAGCCAATGTAGTGGCTCCGCAGCGGAGGGAGGGTGCCCAGCGAGCGGTAGAGTTGTGGCGTCCCTGAGCCGAGCCGGCGTGCCAATGGGGGTAGCACTGTCACACTGGTGAGGTGCGTCTGATAATCTGGGAAAAGGCGCTTGATGCGTCGCCGCGACATGCGTCTTACATTCCGGTTCATCGGGCTGGGGTACCGGAGATCATACCAACCGACCACGCCACCTGGCACCAGCAGCCTGTCAACCTCGCCACGCAGCCTATCGACGATCATGCGATTCAGGACCGAGGAAAACAGCAACCAGCACGTGATCAGGTCGAAGCTGGCGTCGGCAACAGCCACGGCCGCTGCATTCGCCACTGCAAAGCTCAAGTTGGGATGCAGCGATTGGGCCGCTTCGATCCGGTCGGGCAGGATGTCGATGCCGAGGAGATTCCGGGCGGGCAGTCCCAGTTCATGGAGCCAGCCGAGAAGATCACCCCTGCCGCACCCGAGATCGAGTACGCGGCAGGAGTTGAGGCGGGGTCCGAAATGACCGTCGAGCAGCTGCCTGAATATCGTCGCACGCTCAGCCGCCATCGCGACGGCCCCGGGATTCGCGGCGTCGCGCTTTCTCTGCTCTCGCGGAACGCGATCATAGTGCGCATAGACGCGGCGTAGGCGGTCCGCTTCTCGGTCTAGCTCGTCCATTCCGACTCTTCCAAGGTTGCCGGGAAGCCACGGCGTTCGTCACCGAACCGCGACAAAACGCTGTGGAGCGCCATCGTCCAGATGCGTGAAAGGCAGCACATGCGGTCGGGCGATGGTTTCGTCTACTGTACAATCGCGTCCGACTTCATGGAGGCCGGGCGGCTGTTGTGGAGCAGTCTCCGTCAGCCGATCGCTGGGCTCCGTGGCAGTTCCGGTCGGCTGATCCTCACCTTTCTGCTTGTCCTTGGGCTGGCCCGACTCGTCGGTTATGCGGTGCAGGCGCTCCTGGCCTATTTCTTCGGCACCCAGCACAGGGTGGATGTTTTCGTGGCGGCCAGCGCGCTGCCCGACCTGCTCGGAAACATGCTGGTCGGAGGCCTCTTGGCGTACGCGGTGATCCCGGCGTCCATTCGCTTGCAGCAAACCGGAGGCCCAGCCGCGGCGGAACGTCTGCTCGGGGCGACCTTGACGCAGGTCCTTCTGATAGCTGGCGGTCTGACCCTGCTGATCCTTTTGTTTGCCGAACCCCTGATCGCGCTCATCGCACCGAGTCTGACGGGGCATGACCGCGCCCTCGCCGTCACGCTCTTCCGAATCTGTGCCCCTTCCGTGCTGTTCTATGCCCTCGCCAGTTTGGCTGCGGCCAGCCTTAACATCCGACGGCGGTTCCTACCGGCGCCGGTCAGCGTCCTCATCGGGAACGTGGCCGCGCTACTCGTCTTTGCCACCGCTCCCTGGATCGGCATCACGGCGGCGGCGTGGAGCTACACCGCCACCTCAGTCTGCATGGCGGTAGTCCAGTGGGGTGCCGCGTGGAGAGCAGGCATCAGGCTGCGGCCAAACTTCGACACAGCGCCAATGCGTTTGCTTCTGACGACCGGCAGCGCCGCGGCGATGCTCGCCGCCGCACCCTACATTCGCATCTTCATCGAGCGGGCGCTGGCTTCCTCGTTGCCCCCCGGCGAACTTGCGGCTCTCAACTTCGCGGTCCGCATCGTCTTCTTCACCATGTCCCTGGTGGCGATGCCGATCGCTACGATCGCCTTCCCTGACATGGTGGACGAGGCAGTAGTGGATGCCCGGGGGATGCGGGCGCTCCAGCGCGGCGTCGCAGCCGCAGTGACACTCGGCGTGCCCGCAGCGCTGCTGCTGATCCTATTCAGCGGCCCAATCGTAGGGGTGCTGCTCGAGCACGGCGCCTTCGGATCGTCTGCACGGGCGACAACGGCGCCGGTCCTGAGCTGGTATGCGGCAGGACTTGTGCCGGCAGCAGTGAACGAATTGCTCGTGCGCACGTTGCTGGCTGCGCAGCGGCATCGTGCGGCCGCTTTGGCCGCCGTTGGAACGCTCATGGTGAGTGTTGCAATCGATGTGGCTCTCTTGCACAGGCTGGGGGTGGTGGGCCTTGCCATGGGCGCGGCCGCCGGGGCCTGGCTGGGGAGCGGTCTCTTTTGGTCCCTGGTCAGGCCGTCCTGGCGACGGACTGCGCCCACAAACACGACCACAAATCAGGTCTGAGATCCGCGTCGGGTCTCTTGATGGAAAGGATGCCGCGCCAGCGTACGAGTCGGCGGGGCCGCTGTGGGAGTGACAGCTTGCGCCTCGCCTTCCTCACCGTGGGTGCCGGGTTGGCGGGCCAGAGAGACCGTAAGGGCCAACGCCAGCCCGGTGAACATTCCGATCGGATCTCTGAACAACGAATCAGTGGTCACGGAGAAGATGGCGGTGGCGACGTAGCTCGCTGGCAAACCAAGGAGAATGGCGCGGACGACGGTATCTGTCTCCCGACGATAGGCCCGTACGCTAAGCCACAGGTAGCGAATCGAAAGCCACGCCGTACACAGCAGTCCCAGGACACCCATCCTGAAGAGCAGGGCGGCGTACGCGTCGTGAATGTAATGGCGCGGTCCGATGACGAGGTCGGCAAGACTCGCGCCAGTTGGACCGACGTATGTGGCACCGAGGCCCAGACCGAGGATCGGCACGGTCGGGAGCGACTGCACAACAGTGTCGACCTCGATGATGCGCCGCATCTGGATCTCATTCACAGGATCGAGCAGCTGCTGCGACGTGTACTGGGCCCGGCTCAGCGCCAGGCCGAGCACGTCCGGCGCACCGTCGGACAGCAATGCTGGAAGGCTCGCGAGCGCCAGGGTCCCGGCGACCCCGCCCAGAGTGAGGACAATTGGTCTGAACCTCAGTCCGGCTCGATCCAGGGTGAGGGTAAGGAATATCACCGCCCCTGCTACACCCAACCACAAGCCGCGAGTGAAGCCAAGCAGCATGGAAGCCGTGCAGATCGTCAGCGCACCCATTATCCAGAAGCGATGACGTCGCGGATTGTGGATCAGATAGGTCAGAAGGGCGGGAATCTGGAGAGCGGCCAGCGGGTTGATCAGCTGGTCTGGTCTGCTGGCCGCCGTGCCAAGAGGCCCTAAAGAGATGCGGCCAGTGACAAGCTGTAGCAAATCGGTCGCGGCGGCAAGTGTCGCAACGATCGCGATCAGGCCTACGACGTATAGCGCTTGCGTGCGACCCTCGATCAGCACCCTGGCGATGGCGTAGAAGATGCCGAACTCGAGGTATTGCGCGACGTCGCTGAACACGTACTCTGGAGGATTGCCGCGCACGTAGCCGTAAGCGGCGCTCACCACCGTAACAGCCATCACGACCCCGATCAGGGCATCGAGCTCTCGAAACCGTGGCCGGCGGCCCTCGACTGCCACGGCGCCGATCGCCACGATCAAACCGAGCAGCAGCAGGGCAGCGGTCGGGCCGTAACCAAAGGGGCTGGAGTTCGAGATCCCTAAATAGCGGACGATCGGGTTGTCGACGTAGAGCAAGGGCAGCAGCACAGCCCACACTGGTGCCCGGCTGATCACCGCGGCGCAGAGCAGAAGCGCCGCCACCCCGAGGACGACGAATTCCATCTGGAGCCGCTCGGCGATCACGACGGCCGCTCCGAGCACGACGGCGAGAGCGACTGCGGCTGCCCACCTGGCCACTCTGATCGGCGCCCGCCGGTCCGCCGGCATCGACCAGCCTCTGCTCATAAGGCGCGGGCGCTGTTCGTCAAGGTAGGTCGGGCGCCGAGGCCTCGATCTGAGCCGACCGCCCCGCAGCTGTGGCGAGGACTTCGGCCAGACGATCGCTTCTTACCCGGCGAGAGAAATGGCGCTCGACGTAGTCACGGCCCTGGCCCGCGAGTCGCCTGCGCAGCGCGGGCGATGCTCGTAGTCGCTGGACCGCGGCAGCGAGCTGCTCAGGATTCTCCGGCTCCACGACCAGGCCGCCATCGGCGCGTTCGACCAAATCTGCGGTCTCTCCCTCTGCTGCCACCAGGACCGGGCGCCCAGCTGCCATGTACTCGAAGATCTTGCAAGACAATGCCATCGTCTTGACGAAGTCGAGCCTCCTCAGCGTCGCAGCACACACATCGACGCTCTTATAGAGCTCTGCGAGCGACCCGCGTGGGATCGGGTCAAGAAACTTGACCGATTCGAGCTTCATCGCGGTCGCGCGCTGGATCAGCTTGGACTTCTCGCTGCCCTCGCCCACCAGCCAGAACTCAACAGCCGCGTCGTGGCGCAGTAAGTCGGCGGCTGAGAGCAGTGCCTCCAGACCGTAGGCGGCGCCGTGGTTGCCGACGTAGAGGACCACGAACCTCCGCTCGGCGGCTTCATCCAGGCGGCCTTGATCTGACGCAACGGCCCCTCTCAACGCGTCGACGTCAGCCCCGTAGTAGATCAGGCTCACCCTGCCGGGATCGGCACCCCGGCTGAGTAACGCTTGCTCGAATCCGCGACTGAAAGCGACCAGCTGTGCTGCGCCATGGCATACCCCATCGGCAAGTCGCCGGCTAATGGCAATGGCCATTGGATTGGACAGGACGCCATAGGCGACAGCCTGGTCTGGGATGAGATCACAAACGTTCAGCACGTAGGGGCGGCGCCAGATCCGGCTCAGCAGCCACGCTGTGAAGCAGAGCGGAAGCGGGTGCATGTCGACGAGAATGACATCTGGCCGGGCAGGCGTCTTCAACGCGGTCAGCAGTGCGGTGGTGGCGAATGTCAGGTGACTGAGCGACCTGCGATGCAGGCCCCGATTGGGCACGGCGAGGAGCCATGTCCGCACCACCGGTACGCCGTCGACATCCTCGGCGGAGATCAGCTTGCCGCGATACTCCGCTGGTATCGATCCCAATGGGTAACTCGGAAAGGGCGCGACCACGTGCACGTCGTGCCCACGATCCCGCAGGTCCTGGGCGGTTTCCAGGATGCGGCTTGCCGCGGCGCTGATCTCCGGCGGAAAGTAGTGGGTCAAGAGCAGTATTCGCATCAGGCCGTTGTCAATGACCTCGGTTCTCGACGGCGCGGCGGAGGCTTTGGGCCACGTATATCAGGTCGTCCTCGGCCAAACCGTGGTGCACGGGCAAGGAGAGTACCGAGCGCGCCAGCTCCTCGGAGCGCGCCAGGCTGCCGCCCGCGGCCATAGCGGCGAACGCCGGCTGCTGGTGCAGGGCCTTCGGATAGTGCACCGCAGTCTCGACACCGTCCCGGCCGAGGCGCCGCTGCAGCTCGTCACGAGAGAGGCCAAGTCGCTCGCTGTCGATCCGAACGGTGTACTGGTGATAGGCATGCTCGGTGCCGGGCAGCGCGACCGGCAGCTGAACGCCTGCCATATCTGAGAGAAGCTGGCTGAGACAGGCTGCGTTCCTACGCCGCGCCGCCAACCTTCTCGGCAGCTGCTTGAGCTCGTGGATCCCGAGCGCCGCTTGAAAATCGGTCAGTCGGTAGTTGTATCCGATCGTGGCATACAGGTATCTCTCGATCTGCCCGTGGCTGCGCAGCAGACGCAGCTTCCCCACCAGCTCCCGATCGCTAGAGGTGATCATGCCGCCTTCGCCGGTCGTCATGGCCTTGCTTGGATAGAACGAGTAGCAGCAGAGGTCCGGAAGGCTGCCGACGTCGCGGTCGCCCACGGTGGTCCCGTGCGCCTGAGCACAATCCCAGACGACACGCAGGCCGTGCTCGTCGGCGAATCGCCGAACACCGGTGATGTCACAGGCGCCGCCGTAGAGATGAACCGGCGCGATCCCGCGCGTACATTCCGTGATTCGCTTACTGGCATCTCCGAGATCGATCGTCCCGGTATCCGGCGACACGTCGCAAAAGACCGGCCGGCCACCGGCCAGCGCGACCGAGCTGGCTGACGCAACGAACGAAAACGCGGGGACGAGGACTTCGTCTCCCGGCTCGAGGAGCGCTGTCCAGGCGAGGTGCAGCGCCGCCGTTCCCGAGCTCACGGCGACAGCGTGATCCGCGCCGACGGCAGCGGCGAACCGAGCCTCGAACTCGGCGCAGACGTCGCCCTGACGGAGACGGCCAGACCGGAGAACCCGGACGGCCGTCTCGATCGCTTCCTCGCCCAGCTCGACCTTAGCGATCGTCAGCGCTCTTCGTGCAGTCACCGAACCGCCGCCTGCATGATCCCCTCCAGCTGATCGACGATGAGCAGGGACTCGTTGATATGGTCGGTGGCCGGCCGCTCACCGCGTAGGGACGCGACGAAGGCCGCCAGCTCGAGTTCGAACAGGTTGACCGCTGGATAGTGCTCAATGTGGTACCCAGCCGCGAACCCGCCATGCGAGCGGTTGCAGAAAATCGCTGTCGGGAAGTAGTCGAGGATACTAGTGAAACCGCTCCCGTTGTCACCGTGGATCTCAGCGTGATTCATGTACGATGGCGTAACGAGATCGCTCTCGCACAGGATGACGCAGGCGCCGACGCGCAGCCGGACCAGCACGTAGTCTTCGGCGGTCGCATGGACGGTCCGACCGTTGACAGTGCGGATTGGCAAGAGAGTGCTCTTGTCCAGAACCTCACAGGAGGTGGCCGGACCAAGAAGCCAGAGCGCCATGTCGAGACCATGCACCAGCAACTCCAGAGCGGCTCCGCCACCGGACTCGGCCTGATGCTTCCAGTCGGCGGTCCCACCCCGACCACCGAATCGGAGAAGCGCGAGGTGGGGTCGTCCCAGCGCACCCCTTTCGAGCACTTCCTTGAGCCGCCGGTAGCCTGGATGGAGGCGATAGAGGTAGCCGACCATCAGCACCTTGCCGGCTGACCGCTGCGCCTCGGCGATGGCCTGGCCTTCCTCGCGGCTGCGGCACAACGGCTTCTCGCAGAACACGTGCTTTCCGGCCTGGAGGGCCGAGATTACGAGCGGCGCGTGCGCCGAGGTGGGCACGCACACGTCGATGGCGTCGACGGATTCGTCTTCGAGCAAGGCTTGAGCGTTGTGGCGCCAGCCAACGTGGTGCGCTGAAGCCGCCGCCCGGGCGAGGTCCGGGATGTCGTCGGCCACTATGATCTCGACGTCCGGGAGGCGCCCATACGCGTGCAGATGCTTGGTCGCGATGCGACCGCAGCCGATGACGCCGATCCTCACCATCCGACCGCGCGGTTTTCACCGCGGAGCCGCGGTGGAATCGGCCGGCTCCTTGCCGGATTGCCAAGAGCGAGGCTCCAGGCCGGGACCGCCTTGGTGACTACAGCACCGGCGGCCACGAGTGAGCCGCGACCGATCCGAACGCCGGGCAGCAGCACCGCTCCGGCACCGACGGTTACGTCATCTTCGAGGATCGGTCCTTCGGGCTCATATTCGTCACGTAGCCGAAGCGGGTATTTGTCGTTCGTCATGGTCGCGTTCGGTCCGATGAAGACGCGATCGCCGATCGAGGTGTGGGTCGGGACATAGACATGGCTCTGGATCTTGACGTAGGAGCCGATGACCACATTGCCGTCGACGGTGCTGCCGGTACCGATGACGACATGGTCACCTATCGTCGCGGGTCCTCGGATCAGGACATGATGACCCGTCTGGAAGTGGCTGCCGGCCCGCACGCCGGCGTAGACGATGGCATAGGCGCGAATGATCGACTCGTCGCCGATCACTGCCGATGTTGAGTCTGGGCTGTTCGCCAGGCCGACGATGGCGTGCGGGTCGATTTGGCAGCTGCGCCCGATCGATGCTCGCGTCTGCCAGTCGGAGTGGGCTCCGGCGTCGCGGTGCGGTTCGGACCACGATTCTAGCGAGGACCCTGGCGGCTCGCGTCTCGCCGCCACCTCCCTGGCGTCGCCACAGTCGCTCATCCCGATCGACTTCCCGCCTTGCTAGTCTGTGTTCGCTCCGCGGGTCGTTACCCGCAGAGCCTGCCGGCGGTCCGGCGACGTTTCCACCAACGGCAGCGGCGCCTGAGCGAGTGCAAGCAGGTGCTCGAGGAAGCTTCCGTCGTCGCCCACAAGGGTGTCCCGAAGCAGATGATCGACCTGATGAAGCAGACTATCGATCTCATCAAGAACATGATGCTGCGCCAGGGTCGCGGTGGTTCGCACCCGGTAGATCATGGGGTGCTCCGTCTGCTCAACCGATTCTCCCGCAAGCGTGAGCTCTTCATCGAACTTCTCGCCCGGCCGGACGCCCGTATAGACGATCGGGATGTCGACATCAGGACGAAGGCCGCGGAGGCGAATCATCTTCCGGGCAAGATCGTCAATGCGGATGCGCTTGCCCATCTCGAGCATGAAGATGTCGCCGCCTTCGGTAAGCGTGGCAGCCAAGATTATCAGGCTCGCGGCATCGGAGATCTCCATGAAGAACCGCGTCATCTCAGGGTCCGTGACAGTCACCGGGCCACCCAGCTCGATCTGCCGCGCGAACGTGGGAACCACGCTGCCGCGACTGCCCAGCACGTTGCCGAAACGAACGACTGTCGAAAGAGTCCTGCCCGGCTCCCCTCGTGAGGCGAGGACCAGCAACTCGGCTACGCGTTTGGACGCGCCCATAGCAGAGGTCGGATTCACCGCCTTGTCGGTCGAGACGAGCACGAATCTGTCGATCGAGTGGCGTTTGGCAGCCTCAAGCATCACCCGCGTCCCGAGGACGTTGGCGCGCACCGCCTGGTCTGGAAAAGCCTGCATCAGAGGTACATGCTTATAGGCGGCGGCATGGAAGACGACCGAGGGTCGCGATCGCGCCAAGATGACGTCCATTCGCCGCTCGTCGGTGACGTCTCCCACGACTAGGTCAAAGTTCAGATCTGGGTAGCTGGTTTGCAGCTCGATTCCCAGGTCATAAAGGCCGCTCTCGTTGCTGTCCAGTACGACGAGATTGGTCGGAGCGAAGCTACCGATCTGACGGCACAACTCCGATCCGACTGAGCCGCTGCCTCCAGTGACAAGCACCACCTGCCCGGTCAGCAGCGATGCGCACGCGTTTCGATTAATGGCCGCGCTTGGCCTCCCCAACAAGTCCTCGATGGTGATCTCGCGGACCAGCGGTCCGGTGCCGCTGGTCATCAGATCGAAGAGATTGGGAACTATCTTGATCTGTGCACTAGTTTGCTGGCAAGTGTCGACAATCGCGCGGAGACTATCGCCGCTGATGTTGGAGATGGCTAGGATCACGAGATCGACTTGATACTTGTCCACGATTGAGTGGAGCTGATCGCGGCTGCCGAGTACGCTGAGCCCATGAACCCGAAGGCCGCGTTTGGCGTGATCGTCGTCGATCAACCCGACGACTCTGTAGACACGGCCTTGGGGCTGGTGCAAAAGGCGCCAGGCGACGAACTGGCCTGCTTCACCAGCACCATAGATCAGTGTGCAGGTCGGCGATGAGCCGCGCTGGGACCGCCAACGCCAGGCGGCCTGGATCAGACGGCTCCGGTAGCGCGTCACGATGATGCCGGTGAATGTGAAGAAACCGCCGAGTACGATCACGCTGAGCGGCAGCACCCGACCGCCCATAAAGCCGCCGATAATGAGGTCAACGGCGACAGCCAGGAGTGTGCTGGTGGCGCAGCTGTTGAGGACGAGCATTACCTCACCGGCGCTGGCGTAGGACCAAACTCTACGATTCAGTCCCCAAGAATGGTTGACGAGAAGGAAGAGGATGACAAGGGGGGCTATGACCAGGTTCAGTGCCGAGGTGGCCGCCGGCCGACCCGCGGCGGTAGCTTCGCTGAACCGGATTCCGAGCGCACCGTAGAACGCCACGACAACGGTAATGCCATCGATCACAATCCAAGGCAGGTAGCGCCGGATCAGCGAACGCGGGTAGCGCCGGATCAGCGAGCGCAGTGCGTCGAGATGCAGGATGGCGGCGGCCGTGCGGAGCATGACCCAGAGGTCCGATGCCATTGACGACTTACGGAGGTAGGCCAGCTCGAGTGCCAACTTGGCCGGCAGCGCTTGTTCCACGTAGTCCCGTTCAGTCCGGCCCGTCAACTGCTGTTGCTCGTGCCTGAAAGCAAGCGAAGCCGGGCTTGTGATACCGGGACGCACCTCGAGCACGCGGCGCTGAGCGGGGCTGTATAAACGAACGAAGCGCGGATCTTCAGGGCGGGGACCGACCAGGCTCATGTCTCCACAGAGCACATTGAGCAGCTGCGGCACCTCGTCCAACTTGCTCCGCCTGAGGAACCCCCCGAACCTGGTGACGCGAGGGTCGCTGCCCATCGTGACGCCTGGGCCGACCTGGTCTGCGCCACGTGCCATCGTCCGGAACTTGTAGAGGGTGAATATCCGTCCAGCTCGCCCGACACGCTGGGCTCGATGCAGAACAGGCGGTCCCTCGAAGATTCCGATCAAGAGCGCGAGCGAAAGCCAAAGAGGCATGAGCACGATCAGCATGATGCCCGACAGGGTGATATCCAGCCCGCGCTTCAACACGACCCAGTCCTGCCGGCCAGCGCAGCAAAGCGGGTTTCTTCAGGGTCGGTGGGACTCTGGGGCCGCCGACACAAGCTTCTCCGCCTCGTGCTCACTCCCTCCATTCGTCTTCCGCGCTTCAGCCGGATAGCCGTAGTAGTCGACGTAGTGTGAACGGCTATCCGGGCGGAGCTTGTTGATTACGGCACCAACAATGTATCCCCCAACTCGCTCCACGGACCGCCTAGCCTGGGCAGCCTCGGGATATGTCGTCTTTCCGCTCTCGATTACGATCAGCGCGCCATCCACCATGGTCGCCAACACGGAGGCGTCCGTTACGGAATTCACGGGTGGGGTGTCCAGGATCACCCAGTCGAACCGCTGGCGAAGCTGGTGGAGGATGTGGCGCATGCGACCCGACCCCAGCAACTCAGAGGGATTGGGGGGAATCGGGCCCGACGGCAGAAGCCAGAGATCGGGAATCCCGTCGACCGGGAGAACGTGCTCGTCTTCGGTTCCCTCTTCGATCATCAGGTTGGTCAGCCCAGTGTTCCGGATCCTGCCCAAGACGCGGTGGAGCGAGGGCCGCCGGAAGTCCGTATCGACCAAGACCACCCTATGCCCTGACTGGGCCAAGGCGAGCGCCAGGTTGGCCGCGGTGCGAGATTTGCCATCACCTGGGCGGGGAGAGGTGATCAAGAGGCACTTGACCTCCCGATCGACTGCGGAGAAGAGCACGTTCGTCCGCAGCGCACGGTAGGCCTCGGCCGCAGGGGACGTCCCGTCCAGTACGACCAGCTCTCCGCGCCGTCCTCTGGCTGCCTTGGTGTAGCCGACGTGTCCGATCGAGACGAGGCCGGTGCGCTCCAACAGCTCGTCGTCGCTCTTGACGCTCTGGTCCAGATAATCCCGGAGGAAGACTAGCGCGAGGGCGATGCAGAGGCTGACCAACACTGCGAGCAGCACGTTGCGCAAGACATTGGGCGAAACCGGCCGGTCGGGCAGTACCGCCGGCGAGACGACGACCAGGTTGTCGCCCGATCGCGTGTTCTGATTGGCGCGCTCCTGCTGCTCGATCTGCCGGATCTGCTGAATAAAGTCGTTGACGAGGGTGTTGGCGATATCTCGGGCGAGCCTTGGATCCCCACTCGTGACCGCGACGTCCAAGATCGTGGTGCTCGCCTGCGGAGTGACCTTGATCTGATCGCGCAGTGTCTCGGGCCGAGTCTTGAGGTTGAGGTCACTTATCACCCGCTCTAGCAGCGGCCGCTGGACAATCAGCTCGGCATAAGTCTGCGAGATCTCGTTAGTGGTGGTGGTCACCACACCTGGGCCGCCGGTCAAAGGCTGGGATGGTCTTACCAAGAGCGAGACGGTCGCCTCATAGACCGGCGGAAGGCTTCTGCTGACAGCACCCGCAACGATCCCCGCCACCAGCGGGCAGAGGACCAACAACCATGCGGATCGTCGCAGTGCTCGAAGGTAGGCGGTTAACTTCATGTCAGAGTTTGATTTTGCCGGACGCGCGGCAGGCGGGCGGCCAGCCAAGAGCCCACATGCGGTCTGAATCCCGATTTCTGCATGACCGAGCTTGTCGCCTCGTGCGGTCCCGACAGCATGATATGTCCGCCTCGACCGACGCCCGCGACCGGTCGTCTCGGCTTCGCTCCTTGGGCCAACACTGTGCTCGAAATCCGGCCATCCGGCTCAGCGGCGCAGCAGGCCACGGTTGCTGGTCTTCCTCCCAGGCGCTCATTGTGGCGGATCGGTGTCCTATCATAGCCTCGGTCAGTTGCCCCCGACGTCGCGGTTCGGCCTGCGTGCGTTGCCCACCATGAGCGGCCTCGGCCTCATCGTCGTAGTCTCGCTCATAGGTGCGGTTGTCGGTGCGCTTGTGGCCGTGGCCGCGAATCCAGTGTCGATATCCATCGCGGCCACGAGGCCCTCATCCAAATCAACCCCACAGCGAGCGGCGAGCCCGTCACCGACCTTACGTCCGGCAGGGCCGACGGCCCCCACGAGGGCAGGCCTGCTGGGTGACGCTCCCGAGTTGACGGCTGGGCGCGCGGAGTTGGTCGCCGCTGGAACCAGCGGCGCCTACAGGTCGAGCGACGAAGGCAAGACCTGGTTGGCATTCCAGACTCCGAGCGGCGCAATCGGGTTGGCGGTGGACGCGGCGAACAAGGGGCATGCGATCGCGGGCGGTTCGACGGTCCAGGTAACCGGCGACGGCGGTGCCCACTGGAGCCAGCCACCGGCCGCGCCACCCGGTCAAGGCCCTTACACTCCACTGCGCATCAACCCCGGCGATGCTGGCGTGTGGTTTCTCTCCGAGCAGGGCCGACTGCTCCGCACCCGCGATGCTGGGAACAGCTGGCGCCAGCTCACCGGCCTGCCTCCGCTCGGGGAGGCCGTCCTGGTGGCCGGCCCGAGCGCAGATCAGTTCTTTCTGGCGACAGGCAGCCGCCTGTTCGAGCTCGATGACAACGGTCAGCAGATCATCGAGAGGACCGGGCCACCGGGCGGAGCCAGCGTGGTTGGGCTCAGCTCTGCGCCTGGGCTCCTTCTCATGCTGGCGTCCAACGGCAAGGTCTATCTGAGCAATGGCTCGGGTTGGAGCGACCTCGGAATGAAGGCGGCGGGGCCGATCGCCACCGCCGGCAGCCACCTCTGGGTCGGCGCCGGTGGCGATGGTCCAGGCGGAGGGAGAGGCGTTACTTCGAGCGAGGACGGGGGGCGGACCTGGTTTCAGGGAAGTGGCCTGCCCAACCGCCAGACCGTCGAGGGGATCGCGCCGAGTCAGGACGGCCACAGGGTCGTCGCCTACTGCTCCGCGGGAGACATCTACACCTCCGGCGACGCCGGGCGCACGTGGACCTTCAGGAGCGCGGGGCTGCGGATCCCCACTCACCTCCTGGCGGCTGTCGAGCGTTCGGAGGCGGTGGGGGTTTGACTAAGCGCTGGACACCTGGTAAATTGGCAGTCTGGCCGGGTCCCTAGTAGGGGATGGGCCTTGTACGGGAGCGGAGGCAAGCGATATGCGAAGGTTGATCGTCTCAGTTGGGGCCGCCACCGTGGCCGCCCTCGGCATCGCCGCACCGGTTGCCGCGTATGTAGGACCTTCAACGGGCTTTCCCAACACCACGGCGTCGCCGCCGTCGGATACTGGCTCCCAGGTTCAGGGTTTGGCGGAGGTCGCCGCCGGTGGCCTGCTGATCACGCTGGCGGGAGGCAGCCTCCTGTACCGGCGCCGGCGGCGCGACGAATCGCCGAAGCCCTCAAGCTGAAAGCCGTTCGGAGGAGGACCCGCCCGCCGCCCAAGCACGTGTAGCTGGGCGTAGCGACCCGATGAGGACGCTTTCCGCTAGCTTGCTGGTGCCGGCTCGGCGACGACCACGATTCGAGGGTCGTTGGGGTTGTAGGTGGTGCAGGTCAGCAGTATCAACTGCTCGTGGTCGGTCGGCCTCAGCCAAACCGTGTCGGTATTCGGCCACCGTGGGTAGTACTGTCTGATCACGTAGCGCAGCGGGGGCTTGTCCGGCCTGTCGACCTCCACCTGCTGGCCGACCTTCGCCCGGAACAGCGGCTCGAACATGCCCGCGCGTGCGTGGGCATAGATCAGGGAGCGGCCGCCCTCCCCTGGCCATTTCATGCCCGGGTAGTGGGCCGCCTGGTAGAGGGGTGCATTCCGGCCGTCACCTTCGGTGATGGGTAGATCGATTCCGAGCTCCGGGAGTCTTACGCGACGTAGGCTGACCGGCGCCGTACCTGGCGGCGGTGCGCCCGTCTGCGGACTGATGATGCTGATCGGCGCGGGCAGTCCTTGAGCGCTACTCTGAGGCGCCGGCCGAAGAAGGCTCAGCAGCCCGAAGGCCAACAGGAGGCAGCCGATCGCGAGTGCCGCCAAGGGCCAGTAACGCTTCACCATCGAAGCGAGTAAGCCTGGTCGTGCGATAGATCGGTTCGCCAGCTCTTGACGCCGCCTGGATAGCTGATCGTCACCTGCGTTGGCAGTCCTGGGATGCCGGCTTGCTTCTGGAGGTAGAGTTGGTAGATTCGATCAAGCGCCACCCTGTTCTCATAGTCAAGCATAAGCTTGACGCGGTGGCCCCTGGGCAGTCGGAAAAAGGCGCTCACCACCGTCTTATCGTGAGCGCTCGTGATACTGTCCAGGGCCCCTGATCCTGGCTTGTCATCTTGCCAGACCGTGAGCCGCTGCACGGTCGTGGCGGCAGGCAGATAGAAGC
>JALZAL010000098.1 GCA_030948325.1 Candidatus Dormiibacterota bacterium | reverse complement strand
AGCTGGGGGGCCGGGTGCGGGTTAACGCAGTCGCCCCCGGCCTGGTGAAGACCCGCTTCGCCGAGGCGTTGTGGGGAAACGAGGCGATTCTCGAGAGAGTCCTTGCCTCCAATCCGATGGGCCGGATCGGTGTCCCCGACGAGGTAGCCGGTGCTGTCGCCTTTCTCGTGTCCGATGCCGCCTCGTACATCAACGGAGACGTGATCGTGGTTGACGGGGGAGGCGGGGAGGTCTAGAGGCGCTCAGCGGCGGGGCGTCGCTTTCGAAGTCCAGCTCGCCCCGCGTGTTTCGTTTTCCGCGCCTTCGAGGATCTCACCTGGGACGCTGGCGTTTGGCCGTCCTCTCCACCATTTGTGGCGGAAGGAAACGATCCAGGGTCCTCACCTGGCTGGCGGCTGTGGATGAAATCCTCGAGCTCCTTCTCGTACTGATAACCCTGGTGGTCGGGCTCGTATCGCAGCACGCGCCGTTGCGAGATGTACTCCTCGTACGCAGCCCGCGTGTCACGAGCCGCGCGGAAACCCAGCAAGCGAGACGCCTTGGACGTCGACAGGACGCGTCCCCAGCGCAACAGGTCGAGCAGCTGAGGAGAGAGAAAGGCGATCCCCGATTTTCTGAGGGCGAAAGCCGCGAGCTCGATCCCAAACGGTGGGATCAGTGGGGCATGCAGCTTGCCGGCTCCGTCGAGGAGCTCCGACAGCGGCGCGGCGCCCGGCGCAGCGATGTTGTACGCGCCCGCTGGGCCGCGCTTGGTCGCCAGGCGCAGGGCCTCGACACAGTCGTCGCGATGAGTGAGCTGCAGAGTTGGGTCGTAGCCGGCCACAGTTGGGACTACCTCTAGGTCGAGGTACCTCGCCAGGGGCTGGGGCTCGTCTGGGTTGAGGCTGTTCCCGAAACGCAGGACCAGGATGGCAATGCCCGGGTTGCGGGCAGCGAAGTCGTTCGCATAGGACTCGACCTCGACAATGTCGCGTACGAACTGATGGCTGGAGTTGCTGTCGAGGCGGTGATCTTCGCGCAATGGCGTCGGCAGATCGGCGCGTGATCCGTAAACATGGCCGGAGGACTTGAGTACGAACCGGGTCACCGGGCTACCCTCGCCGGCACACCCCGCAAGCAGGTTGAGCGTGCCGATCACATTGACCTCGTGAGCGCGCCGTGGGTCCATGTCGAAGGAGTCCACGCGGGTCAGCGTGTGCACCACAGTGTCGGTGCCGACCGACCTCACCAGCTTGCCGATGAGCGAGTGACGGATGTCGAGCTTCAGATAGTCGGCGCGACCGAGGTCATAGCGCGGCTCGCGGTTGTCGATGCCGATCACTTCGGCGACGTCAGGATCCTCGACCAACCGCTGAACGACAAGCGCACCCCACCACCGAGCCACCCCAGTAACAAGCACGCGCCTCTTCTTGGTTGGCATATCAAAGCAGTCTACCCAGCACTGCAGGGTTGGTCGGGCCCCCCGGCCATGACTTTGTCCTTAACCACGCCAAGACGTGGCGCGGAGAAACTTTCCTAAATAGAGCCCATCGATATACCGGAAAGAGAGCAGGCGCGCGCGAAGCGCCCGCCGATGAGAGGGAACCATCCGGGTTCCCTCTCATATCGTCAGGTTCGCTTGATGACGTCCCGCTCCATCTGCGCGACGCCGCGCGCAACTGTCTCGAACAGGGGGGACTTCGCTTGGCGGACGGCCCATTCCAGCTGCCTCAAGAGCGAGTACAGGGCCTTCATCGCCTTGATCGCGTCACCAATGTCGACGTTGGGCGGCAGAGGGATCTGGTCCAGCGGCTCGCCCGAGGCCCAGCGGTAGGCGAAATCGATATAGTCGTGCGACGGCTGACGAAGGTTGGGCTCGTCGAGGTCGCTCTCCATGTCGGCGAACCGAAAGTACAGCGACCGCACCAGCCTCGCCGTCTGAGCGATCGCCGGTGTGGGGTAACGTCGCGCGGACCGCGGCTGACGATCGCGCCCGCGCTCGCGATCCTCAGCGGCCAGCATGACCAGCACAGCGCACAGCTCCTCGGGCGCCAGCCCCTCCAGCCACCCGAGCCAGACAGCCTCCGCGACGAGGATCGTGTTTTCACCGTAGATCCGAGACGCGAAGAGTCCTTTGTCGGTCGGCCGATCGTGGGCGAGGAAGCCTGTCTCAGTGAGGATCCGGCAGAGCCGCCGGAGCTTGCGCGCGTACTCGTCCATGTGGCCGGTCAGCTCGCGCTCCCCACCATCGAGCTCTTTCTGCAGCGCCCGGATCTCCGCGTACTTCTGGAGGTACTCACCGAAGCGTGGCGACCGGACCACCTTGAGCTTGTGCTGCCGCTCCAATAGCCCTTTGGCCTCGATTTCGAGCCTCTGCAAAAGGCGACCCGCAGACCCAAGGGCGCGCGTGTGCTTGCCACGTCGCCCGCGACGCTCGGCGCCGGCCTCTCGCCGCAGCCGCCTGAGCTCGATCCTGATCGCCCGCCTGCGGTCCTCGAGCTTGAAGTACTGGGCGATGTCATCGATCGACACCTCGCGATCGTTCCAAAGGTTTCGGATGTCGTCCAGCCGCGCCCGTACGTTGACCAGGCGTTCCCTCGTGCGCTCCTCGGCCAACCGCTTCTGAAACTGGCCGAACGATCGCTCCATCAGGCCCTCGGCCTCCTCGGGCGTGTAGATGCGCAGCAGGTTCAGGGCCATGTTGTAGCTGGGCAGGAACTTGGATTCGACGACGAGCGTCGGGCCCATCGCGACCTCGTAGATGATGCCGACTTCGACGTCCGACTCTTTGAGGATCACGCCATGGCCGATCACGTCGATTCCCCGGCGACCGGCGCGACCCATGAGCTGGGTCAGCTCACCGGTCGTCAGATTGGAGAAGTTCGTGCCGTCGAACTTTGTGAATGACGAGACGACCACCCCGCGCGCGGGCATGTTGATGCCCAGTGACAGCGTCTCCGTCGCGAAGACGACTTTGATGAGGCCGCGCTGGAACAGCTCCTCGACCATCTCCTTGTGGTACGGGAGAAGGCCGGCATGATGCTCCGCCAGGCCGCGGCGCAGGAGGCGGGCATCGACCATCCGGCGGAACAGGGCCTCTTCGTCGTGGTCTGTAAGCGCTTGGAGCCGCTCAGCCGCAACTCGGTCGATGGCCTCCTTCTCTGCCGCCGTTGTGAGGTCGATCTCATGGTAGGAGCAGCGCTGCAGCGCTTCGCGACAGCCGCGCCGGGAAAAGATGAAATAGATCGCGGGAAGCATGTCCCCTCGCCTCAATTCCTCGATCACGTGCAGCAGATCGTTCGAGGGCAGACGCCGGTAGCGCCCAACTCGATACGAGGCTCCCTCTTCCTCTGCGGCCTTGCTCCACGTGCGCTGATCGATGCCGCCGTCGCCGTTGAACAGAGGGAGGAACCGATTGGCGATGGCGAGCCACAGCTTCAGCTCGACCGGCCTCACGTCGTGGAACACGGTCTCCATGCCGTTGCGGTTCTCCGCCATCCATTCGGCGATCTCGCGGAAGTTGCCGATGGTCGCCGAGAGCCCGACGAGCTTGATCGAGGCAGGCGCCTGCACGACGATCTCCTCCCAGACCGAGCCGCGCGGGAAATCGTCGATGTAGTGAACCTCATCGAGGACGACGTAATCGACCCTGTCCAGCCTTTCCGGATCCTCGTAGATGAGGTTGCGCAGGATCTCTGTCGTCATCACGACCACCGGCGCGTCGGGGTTGATCGTGTTCTCACCGGTGACCAGCCCGACGGGCGCCTCGCCGTATTCGCGGACGAAGTCGTGGTACTTCTGGTTGCTCAGTGCCTTCAACGGTGTCGTGTAGATCACCTTTGAGCCTTCGCGCAAGGCACGGAAGATCGCGTACTCCGCGACCACCGTCTTGCCGCTCGAGGTTGGGGCGCTGACCAGAACGCCACCACGCCCTGCATCGAGCTTTTCAATCGCCTCGCGCTGGAAACCATCGAGCTCGAACGGCAGCGTCGCCGCGAATTCTTCGACCAGTGAATCAGCGGTTTTCATACGCGGATCAGCTCGGTGGACACGTCGGTGATGCGCGCACCGTCGCTGTGCGCCTCGACGTATGCCAGCACGGAGGCCAGCACCTCGTCGGCGTGCCGGCCGCTCCCGCTGACAGTCGCGACTGCCAGCTCCGCGAGCTGCCAACGATCCAGCTCACCGACCTCCGCCGCGGCGACGTGGTGCTCCTGTCGCAGTCGTTTCAGGAGTCCGCTCACGACCTGGCGTTTCGACTTCAGCGAACCGCTCTCGGGAATATGGAGGACGAGCCTCAGAAGGCCGACCGTCAAGGGCGAGGACATGCATCGGCTAGATTACGTGCCATGGAGGCCCGAGCATCCGAGCTGCTCGAGCTCGGGCGTGAGCTGGTCAAAGTCGCATACCTGAAGGGTGATTTCGTACTTCGCTCAGGCAGGCGCTCCAACCGCTACTTCGACAAGTTCCTGTTCGAGACGGAGCCCGCTCTTCTGCGCCGGCTGGGCCGGCGCATGGCTGACCTGGTGCCCAAGGAAACGCAGCGACTGGCGGCCCCCGAGCTTGGCGCTGTCCTTCTGGGGGGCGCGGTGTCGATGGAGACAGGTCTTCCGCTGGTTCTGGTCCGGAAGGAACCGAAGGGATACGGCACGTCGAAGCAGATCGAAGGTCGTTTCGGAGCGGGTGACCGCGTCACCGTGATTGAGGACGTCGTCACCACCGGCGGCGATTCGCTGCGCTCGGCACAGGTGCTCCGGGACGCCGGCGTCGATGTGATCCACCTGGTCGTCGTTCTCGATCGGGGCGAAGGGGGAGAGGAGAACATCCGCGAGGCGGGCATTCCCTACTCGCCGCTGTTCCGCATTGCAGACCTCGAGCTTGACTGAGGGCGCTGCAGCCGGGTCTCTGGTCATCGCCGGAGGGACGGTCCATACCCCCGAGGGCCCGCGCCGGGCAGACGTACACGTCTCCGGAGGGGTCATCACAGGCGTGGCGGAGGGGGGTGCGAGGCCCGCCCGCGTGCAAATCGTGGACGCAAGCGGAATGTACGTGCTCCCCGGCGCGATCGACGTCCACGTCCACAGCCGCGATCCCGGATTCCCGGAGAAGGAGGACTTCGTGACGCTGACGTCGGCCGCAGCCGCGGGCGGCGTCACGACTGTCATCGACATGCCCAACACGGTGCCGGGCGTTGATGCGGGCGGCGTGCTCGAGGCCAAGGCAGCCCTCGCGCACAGCAAAGCTCGAGTCGATTTCGGACTGTGGGGCCTGATCCGATCCAGCTCAACGGCCGATCAGCTCGAAGGGCTGGCGCGCGCAGGCGCGATCGGATTCAAAGCATACCTCGGCTACGCATTCAGCCTCAGCAGGAAGCAGATCCTGCCCAGTCCTGACTCCGTCGATCCAGACCTGGAGGCGCCGCCCGACTATGGCACGCTCCTCCGGCTGGCACCGGTGATTGCCGGGCTCGGCCTTCCCCTGGTCATCCATGCAGAAGACCCAGGCATACTCGCCGCTTTCGGACGTCCGCTCGACTCGTATGCCGATATGCTGGCCTCGCGTCCGCCGGAGGCCGAGGCGGTGGCGATCGCGGCGGCGGCAGCGATTGCGGATTCCTTCGGCGCGAGACTCCATATTGCTCACCTGTCGAGCGCGCTCGGCCTGAGGGCCGCGGAGTCCGCGATCAGAGATGGATCTCGACTCACCGTCGAGACGTGTCCGCAGTACCTCTGGCTGTCCGATCAGGATTTCACCAGGCTCGGGACCGCCATGAAGGTGTTCCCTCCCATCCGCACTGCGGCTGATCGGGATGCGCTGGTCGACGGCGTTGCCCGCGGAGTCATCGGCATCGTCGCCACGGACCACGCGCCGCACACCGGCGCAGACAAGTCTAGACCGCTCGACCAGGCGGCCGCCGGCAGCCCTGGTGTGCAGACCCTGTACTTGAGCTGCCTGGAGATGGCCAAGCGCATGGGCGATGTCTGGCGTGCGCCGAATTGGGTGTGCGACGGGCCTGCGTCGCTGGTGGGACTTCAGGAGAGCAAGGGAAAGATCTCCCCCGGCTTCGACGCAGACCTGGTCATTGTTGACCCGATGCAGAGCACTGTGGTGAGGCCGGCTCAAATGCGGTCGCGGCAGAAGCACGGCGCTCTCGAGGGGCTGGAATTCGGCTTTACGATCAAAGATGTCTACGTGCGCGGCCACCTGGTCGCGCGCGAGGGGCGCAAGGTCGGACCGCGAATCGGCCGCATGGTTGCGCCGCAGAGCCGCGCTGATCAAAATCACCCTGGTCATCAGCCCGCTCTCTAAAACCTTCTAAGCTCGGGCTCCGACTCCTCTGAAGATCGGGTTCTGGGCCAGCTCACGTTCGAGGCTGGTGGCCGGTCCATGACCGGGATAAAGGGCGGTGGTCGGCGGCAGTCGCAGCAGCTTGGTGCCGATGCTCATCATCTGCCGGCGTAGGTCGGTCTCCGGCGTCTGCTTGCCGATGCCGCCCGCCAGGATGGTGTCGCCGACGAAGGCGTGGTTGGCGACCAGGAAGCAAACGCTGCCAGGCGTGTGACCCGGCGTGTGGAGAACTGACAGCGTGAACTCCCCGAACTCGAGCTCGTCTCCGTCGAACAGGTACCGGTCCGCTGAGCGAAGGAACTGTTTCGCGTCGGCAGAGTGAAGCGCCGTTTGCGCGCCGGTCAGCTCTTTGAGCTCATCCTTACCCCCCACGTGTCCTGGGTGGCAGTGGGTGGCGAGGATGTACCGCACAGTCAGGCCCTTGACCTGGTCGGCAAGCTTTTGTGCCGGCAGGCCGGGATCGATGACCACCGCCTCTTTTGTCGATGCGCACGTGATGACGTAGGCGTTGACCTCGCGGTCGAGTTTGACCTTGACGATCCCCAGCTTCATCCCATAGCAATCTACCGGCTTCGCACGACAGACGGGGAACAGGCACCATTATTTTGATGCAGCGCGTCGCGGTCATCGTGTTCACGAGCGGGCTGTTGCTTTTGCTGCTGTTCTGGACGTATGGCTACATCCGGCGGCGCGCACGCAAGCGCTAGGGTGGCGCGGTTTGCTCGTGCGCCCACATTCCGCACGCAGAACGCGCTGCTAGGTCGCCGCTTCTCCCTGGACCTTGATTCGCAGCGCGTCCAGTGAATCGAACTTGTCGAGGGCGGGCTTGGCGCGCGCTCGGTCGGGATACTTGGCCGTCTGGATCGACTCCAGCAGAAGCTCGATCTCCTCAGGCGTGAGGTGGAGGGTCCGGTAGACGATCTCCTTCACCTGGGCGGGGCGGTCGACAGCCTCTCTGATGACCTCGTCTGTGTCAGTGACGACCTGCGGACGAGTGGGCCTGAAAAGCTCTTCAGAGCCGGCGAGCGATACGCGCTTGAAGGTGGTCATTGCCTATGATTCTCCATCACTTTCGCCGCGAGCGCACGATACGACCTCGCGCCGTCTGAGTCCTTTGCGTACTGAAGTATCGATTGACCGGCGAGCGGGGTCTCCGCAAAACGGATCGAGTCCGTGACCCCGAAATCGTAAACTTTGTCTCCGTACTTTTCTCTGACCGCCGCGAGCACCTCTTGCGAGTGCAGGGCGCGTTGTTTGTAAAGAGTCGGCAGGATGCCTGTCAGCTCGAGCCTTGGGTTCAACCTGCGCTTGACCCGCTCCATGGTCACCAGCAGCTCCTGCATGCCCTTCAGCGCAAGGAACTCAGCTTGCAGCGGAACCAGCACTTCGTCCGCAGCGACAAGCGCGTTGATGACGATGAGGTCGAGTGAAGGCGGGCAGTCGATGATGATGAAGTCGTATCGCTTCTGGGCCGCCTCCAGCTTGTCGCGCAGGATGCTCTCGCGCCCGATCTCGTTGATCAGCTGGTTCTCCGCGCCGGCCAGCTCGACGTTGGCAGGAATGTAGTGGACGCCCATCTGGGCCGCCTCCTGGACGACGTCGGTAACAGTGGTTTCGGGGTTCACCAGGAGGTCGTATATGGTCTTGTCGAGGTCGTGCGCGGGCTTCATGTACAGGGTTAGATGGCCCTGTGCGTCGAGGTCGATGAGCAGGATCCGCTGACCCAACTCCGCAAGCGCGGCGCCGAGGTTCACGGCGGTGGTGGTCTTGCCCACACCCCCCTTTTGCATCGCGACCGCGATCGTTCGGGCCAAGAGTGATGCGAGTCTAACCCAAGGCGGCCTGTATCGCCTATGGCGGGAGGCATCTGCGGGCCTTGCTTCTACAATGGCCGCGGTGTACGAGATCCCCCTGATCGTGACCCTGCCCGGGCTCCGAGGCCGGGCCATCGAGCCGTCGGCCTGGAGCGGCTGAACCGATGTTCCTCGACGTCGCCGTGGTCGGCATTTTGATGGTCGCGCTGTTTCTCGGCTACCAACGCGGTGTGATCCAGCCGCTGATGGCCGAGATCTTCTTCTTCGGCACGCTGCTGGTCATATTCCGCTTCCACGACCAGTACACCTCCGAGATGCAGAAGATCTTCCACCTCAACGCGGTGCTAAGCGTGTTCGTCGCCATCATCCTGGCCATCGTCATGGGCGCGATCGGCGGCGCGGTCGGCGGCGCGTTTCATCGCGTTGAATCGATCCGCGGCGTCGATGGGCTGCTCGGCATCTTCGTCCATGTCGCGGTGACGCTCGTCTTCATCTACCTTGCGATCTCGGTCCTGGTCACGCTGGACAACGCTTTCGAGCCGACGTTGAAAAGCGCCTCCATGACGCTGGCGCAGGTCAACAGGCTGGAGTCGTGGATTCAGTCCAACCCGATCACGGCGGCCATGGTCTCCAAGCAGGATCTGAAGGCGCTCCAGGACGCCGCCAAAGGCGCGTCAGGTGCAAAGATCGACAATGTCCAGGGCATCCACCAGCTCCAGCAGATCTATACGGGCTTCCTCCAACCACAGCTGCACGGCTCGAGGACGGTGCCGATCATACTCAGCATCGGGAGCCACGTGCCCTTGATCGGGCATGTCGGGCCAGGCGACCTCAAGCCGCTGCCATCGCCCGCGCCTTCGCCGAGTCCAGCACCCACGCATTCGCCAACCCCACACAAGTAGCCGTGCTCGAGCTGGCGCTGACCTCTGACCAGGAGCAGCTCGTGGCGACGGTCCGCGACTTCTGCGCGCGTGAGTTCGCGCCCACCATCGGCGCGAACGACCGCGCTGGACGTCACGATCCCGAGATCTTCTCCAAGCTTGCATCGATAGGGCTGCCGGGGGTGTGCTTCCCGCAGCGCTATGGCGGGCACGGTCTCGACTACCTGTCGCTGGGCCTCGTCTGCGAAGAGCTCGAATACGTCGACACCGTCTTTCGCACGGTGCTCTCGGTGCACGTCGGCCTGGTCGGCATGGGCCTCTACACATGGGCCACGGAAGATCAGAAGGATCGGTGGCTCGCTCCGATGGCGCGTGGAGAGAAGCTCGCCTGCTACGGCCTCACCGAGCCCGACGCGGGATCCGACGTCGCTTCGATGCAGGCGACGGCGAAGCGGAAAGGCGATATCTATGTCCTCAATGGACAGAAGGTCTGGGTCTCGGACGCGGACACCGCCGACTTCCTCCTGGTCTTCGCAAAGACCGACCCGACGGCGGGGTCCCGCGGGGTCTCTGCTTTCATGCTCGATCGCGTCGCCTGCGGCAAGGCATTGCGTACAGAGCCGATTGAGGGCCGGCTGGGCATCCGCGCGGGTGACGTGGGATCGATCTTCCTATCCGACGTGGAGGTGCCTGAGGCCGACCGGATCGGCGACGAGGGCGACGGATTCAAGATCGCCATGAGCTGCCTTGACAACGGCCGCTTCACCGTGGCCGCCGGTGCAACCGGCACCGTCCGCGCCTGCCTCGACGCGTCGGTGAAGTACGCCCGCGAGCGGAAGACCTTCGGCCAGGAGATCGGCCGCTACCAGCTGGTTCAACAGATGATCGCCCGCATGTCGCGCGATTACGAGATCTGCCGGCTGCTGTACTTCAAGGTCGCGTGGATGAAGAACAAAGGCATCCGGCACACGCGCAACGTCTCCATGGCCAAGCAGTACGCGACCGACGCCGCTTTCAACGCCGCGCATGATGCAATCGAGGTGCATGGGGCATACGGGTACTCGTCCGACTATCCCGTCGAACGCTTTCTGCGCAATGCGCGAGCTCCGATCATCTATGAGGGCACCCGCGAGGTGCACACCATCCTCCAGGGCGAGTACGCGCTCGGTTACCGGGAAGATCGACCGGTCAAGAAGTCACTCCCGCCCTATCAACCTAATTGATCAAAGCGGCGGTCGCTAGAAGGTCGGTGGTGTCCGCCGTCACGCCTGCGCGGCGCAACCTGAAGCATCTCGACTTTGTCGTGCTCTCTTTGTACTGGGTCGCGATCGGCTACCTGTGGACGAGCCTCGGCGGCCTGATCCTGCCCGACATGGTGCTCCAGCTCGTGGGCAGGGAGCATGAAGGCCTGGCGCTGGGGACGCTCGAAGGTGTGGGATCACTGATGGCGGTGTTCTGGCAGCCCATCGGGGGCGCGCTGTCAGACCGCACGCAGAGCCGGTTCGGCCGGCGCCATCCCTTCATCGTCGCAGGAACGATCGGAGACGTCCTCTTTCTCATAGGCCTGGCGCTCTCAGGCACCTTCGGAATGGTCCTGATCTTTTACTTCCTGCTTCAGACCTCCTCCAACACGGCCCAGGGACCGTACCAAGGTCTGATGCCCGACGTCGTGCCGGAGGCTCAGCGCGGGACCGCCTCGGGGTATTTCGGCGTCGCCAACGTGATCGGACTGCTCGCCGGCACCGTCGGGGCCGGTGCGATCCTGGCTCGCGCGGGCCGGACCGCGGCCATCCTCAGCATCTGCGCCCTGCTCGTGTTGACGATGCTGCCCACCGTCCTGCTGATTCCAGATCGGGCGAAACGGACCGCGAGCCAGTTCACGAGCGCGCGGCAGGCAATCCTCACCACATTCGCGCGACCGCTGCGGTACCCGACCTTTCTGTGGCTCATGGCTTCGCGGCTCCTGATCCTCATGGGGCTGGTCGGCGTCCAGAGCTTTGTGTTCTTTTACTTCAGCAATGTCTTCTTCCACAACGATCGCAACGACACGATCACCGCGAGCTACACGCTCCTGGGCCTGGTAATCATGGCGGCCTTCCTCGCCTCCTGGCCGGCGGCGCGCGCGTCCGACCGATACGGCCGGCGGCCGTTCATCATGGCCGGCGGGCTGCTGGGAGCTGCGGGCGTGCTGATACTCGTGTTCAGCCATTACCAACTGCTGCCGACACAGGTCCTGGAGCCACTCGCGCGAACCCTGAAAGTTCCGCCGCTGGCCGCCCAGGCGACGCTGGTCGGGGTCCTGATCGGCATAGGCTATGGCGTTTTCTTCTCGGTCGACTGGGCATTTATGCAAGACGTGATTCCGGCTCAGGAGGCGGGACTGTTCATGGGGTTCAGCAATATCGCCACCGCGGGGTCGGGAATCATTGCCCGCTTCATCGGAGGGTTCCTTCTCGACCCCTTCAACCACGGCCCCAAGATCCTCGGCTTGCCTGGAGGGTTTCCCGTCATCTTCGCGGTCTTCAGTGCATCGTTGCTGGTCGGGGCGTTCCTGATCTTGAAGGTTCCAGAGGCTCGCAAGCGATGAATCTAGATGGTCTGCAGCCGTGGGGAGGCCTTGCCGGCGCGACGTTCGAGGCCGCCGACATGATAGTGGCCGGCATCCCGTATGAGGGTTCGGCGGTCTACCGGAAGGGAGCCGCTCTCGCGCCAGAGCACATACGGAGCCTGTCGGCGGCGATGCCGCCGGTGACCGAGGACGGTCAGGTGCTGCAGGGCCTTCGCGTGCACGACATGGGCGACCTCGACCCGGGCCCGAGCATCGCGGAGGGCTGGATGGGCGTCGCCGAACGCCTTTTGACGGTGCCGCTCACTTCGCTCCTCACCGTTCTGGGCGGGGACCACTGCACGTCGATCGCCACCATCGCCGCCCAGTCGCGCCGCCACCCGGACATGCAGCTTCTGTGGGTCGACGCCCATCCAGACCTGTGCGACTACTCTCGCGGCGGCCGCTGGACTTGCGGCTGCGCGTTGCGGCGAGCGCTCGAGGTGTCGGGGATCGATCCCGCGCGGGTGGTGATCGCCGCCGGGCGCGATTACGACCCCGAGGAGGTGGAGTTCATTCGGGCGACCGGCGTCCTGCTCGTCTCGGCCCGGGAGCTGGCCGCCGACCCCGCGGGCTCGGCACTGGCGATAGCGGACCGGCTCGCCGGCAAGAAGGTCCATGTCTCCTTTGACATCGACGCCCTCGACCCAGCGCACGCGCCCGGCACCGAGATCCCCTCGGCTGGCGGCATGACGACGCGCCAGGCGCTTGACCTTCTCGGAGCCGTGCTGGGGCGCACGAGCCCGATCGGTTTCGACGTGGTCGAAGTCTCGCCGCCGTTCGACCATGGAGACATCACGACCTTCGCGGCTCTGAAGCTGATCTTCGAGTTCTGGGGAATGTCCTGGAATGGAAAGCGCTGACGTAGTCATCGCGGGCGGCGGGATCATGGGTTGCGCCCTCGCTTATCAGCTCGCCAAGCGTGATGTCGACGTGGTCCTTCTCGAGCGTGAGACGCTGGGTTCGCAATCCACCGGCAAATGCGCGGGCGGGGTGCGTCAGCAATTCTCGACGGAGGCCAATGTCCGCCTGCAGATGCTGTCGGTCAAGTTGCTCGAGCGGTTCGATGAGGAGATAGGCCACCCAGCGGACTTCCGCCAGATCGGATACCTGTTCCTCCTCACACAACCACAGCAGGTCGAGGACTTTGGCCGCAACCTGGAGATGTGGCATCGCGTCGGCCTCAGCGAGGCGCGGTGGATTGACCCGGCCGAGGCCGCGAGGATGGTCCCGGTGCTCAATGTCGATGACGTCCTCGGAGGCACGTTCTGTCCCACCGATGGGATCGCAAGCCCCGCGGACGTGACTGTGGGTTATGCAGCAGCGGCGCGCCGCTTGGGCGCGCGCTTGAAAGAGGGAGTTGAGGTCACCGGCATCGACCTGGCGTCCGGACGCGTGGTCGGAGTGCGCTCCTCAGCGGGTGATATTGCGACGCGTGTGGTGGTCAACTGCGCGGGCGCCTGGGCGCCATCGATTGGCCGCATGGCCGGGCTCGAAATTCCAGTGCTCCCGTACCGGCGGCACATCGCGGTCACCAGCACGTTTCCGGCTGTTCCGCGCAGCGCGCCCATGACGGTCGATCTCCAGACCTCCCTGTACTTCCACCCCGAAGGCGATGGAGTCCTCATCGGCATGAGCGATCGCTCGGAGCCGCCGAGCTTCGTGACGGACGTCAACGGGGAGTTCCTGGAGAAGATGTTCGAACAAGCGGCGCGGCGAGCGCCGGCGCTGGCAGGCGCAGGGGTGAAGACGGCGTGGGCGGGCCTCTATGAGTCCACCCCGGACCACCAGGCAATCCTCGGCCCGGTCCCGGAGATGGAGGGCTTTTGGTGCGCTGCCGGCTTCAGCGGGCACGGGTTCATGCAAGCACCCGCCGCCGCGTTGCTGCTGACGCAGGTGCTGCTAGATCAAAAGTCCGAGATCGACCTATCGCCCTTTGCCTTCGAACGTTTCGCCCGCGGCGCGCTCGTGACCGAACGCAACGTGATTTGAGAAGCGTGGCTTTCCTGAGGCGACTGTTATCGCTTTGCGACGAGCACGAGCACGATGAGGCCCAGGCCGCCGAGTAGCAGGACGCCGGAGCAGCCTGCCTGCACCGCCGTGTAGAGCATCCCTCCGGTCGAGCCGTAGGTGAACGCGATGTCGGCTCTTCGCCTGCGTGTCCGGACGGCGGCCGCAATCCCGCCGGCGCCGAAGATCACCGCGAGAATGCCGAGCCCCAGTCCGGCCGCTTCCTGACCGCTCAACCGGCTCCACTCATTTCTGGCCCCAGTATGGCCTCGGTTACGATTCTGACCCGTGGCCAGGATATTGGTGTTGGGATCGACCGGCTTCTTCGGTCGTGGCGTTGCGCACAGGTTGATCGACGGCGGCCATCAGGTGCGAGTTCTGGTGCGCGACCCGATGAAAGCGGCGGCGTTCAAGATCCGGGGGGCCCAGGTGGTCGTCGGTGACGCCCTCAACCCGGCTGCGGTCACGCAGGCAGCCCAGGGGGTGGAGCACGTCATCAGCCTCGTCGCGGTGCGCCGCAACCGGCCGCAATCCTTCCTCGAGGTCAACGTCGACGGACCTCGGATCATGGGTGAGGCTGCCAAGGCGGCGGGCGTGAAGTCCGTCATCCTCGTCAGCGCCATCGGGGCTCGTCTCGACGCGCACTACAAGTACCTCACCTCGCGCTGGATGGGAGAGCAGGAGCTGACTAAGTCCGGGGTGGCGGGCACCATCCTCCGCTTCTCGTTTGTGCTGGCCGAAGAAGGCGGGGTCGTCGCCGACTTCGAGAGGGCTGCCAATTTCGGGCCCTTCCTGATCATCCCCGGCAGCGGTCGTGCCAAGCTGCAACCGATCCTGCGAGAGGACGCCGCCCGGTGTGTGGTCGAAGCGATCGGCAAGCCGGAGCTGCTTGGACAGATCGTTGAGCTGGGAGGGCCTGAGGTCGTCACTTACGAGGAGATGTTCAACTGGTTCATCCAGGCGCGCGGGATCAAGAAGCCGAAGCTGAACCTCCCACCCGCGCTTCTGATTCCTGGAGCGATGGCCATGGAGGCGATGCTCAGCAACCCGCTCGCCACCCCCGACGAGATCAACACGATCCAGCTCGACAACATCGCCAGCGGAATCGATTCCGTCAGCGCGAACTTCGGCTGGCGTCCGACCCGGCCTAGCTCATGGGTACCTGAGCACTGGAAGAAAACAGGCGCCCACTGAAGGTTCGCGCGTTTTTCGGGCTGCCGGTGCCCGGGCCTCAACGTGAAGAATTGGGACGCTTCATCGCCGCATGCGCCAAGGTCGCGCCGAGCTTTCGATGGACGCCGACTGAAAATCTCCACCTCACCATCCGCTTTGTCGGCAGCGTCGACCGCGCGGTCGTGGAGGGCGTCGCCGACGCGCTGAGCGGTTCGCCGCTGCCGGCGTTCAAGCTCGAGCTCGACGGCGTCGACGCCTTCGGGCGGGGCGGCGGAGTGCGCGTGGTGTGGCTCGGCCTTCGCGCCGGGGCCGAGGGCGCCGGCGTGGTGGCGGCGCAAGTCGAGAAGGAGTGCCTGCGCGCAGGCCTGGTCGGCGAGGCGAGGCCATTCAAGCCTCACTTGACACTTGCGCGAGCCCGCGATCGTGCAGGGCTCCCCGAGCTGCCTGCTGCGCCCCGGCTGAGCCCATGGCAAGCGGATGAGCTGAACCTGTACTCGAGCCGCCTCACGAGCTCGGGGGCAGTCTACGAAGTGATCAGAAAGCTGCCCTTAAGCTAAGCCGGCTTCAGCGCACTCCAGGTCTTGCTCCGGGCGGGCCCCGCTCACGCCGATGGCGCCGGCGACCTTGCCATCCTGCTGGATCGTCACCGATCCGAGGCCCGGGATGAGCGGCACGCGCACAAGCCTGTCCACCGCGCTGAAGAATGCATGCCTGTCCTGCGCCATCTGCGCCATGCCGCCTCCGTCCCGCAGCAGCATGGCGGTCCCCACGGCCTTCGCTTCGGCTATCTGCGGCGATAAAGGCGGCGCTCCATCCATCCGTCCGAGGGCGATCAGGAGGCCTCCCTCGTCCACGATTGCGACAGTCACCTTGACCCCAAGCTGCGTCGCTTTCGCGTGTGCTTTGGCGATGGTCTGGTTGGCGTCCGCAAGGTTCATGGGCACGGGCGATAGTGTCGCACGACGTGCAGGGTGTGTCATTTGTCCCGGCTACCGAAGATCGCTTGGCGGCGAACTGACTTTCGGTATTGCGCTCACGCTCGGGCCCGTCTACTGTTTGCAACGGCCCCGAGGGACACGTTCGAGAGAGCAGGAACAGGCCGCAAGGCAGGTGCCAGCACTCAAGAGGCGATCCGTCGGGGTCATTTGTTTTGTTAAGGCCAGACCTCTAACCTCTCACCCTTTCAGGGGCGAGAGCCTGAGAGAGGGGCGTTGTTGGTTTCAGCTTTCCGCAAGCTGAGCCCGGCACCAATCGTTAGGCTGAAGCACAGTGTCCGTCGCGCAGCGCTCCGCCAAACGAACTGAATCCACACCGCTCACGGCCGTCGAGGTGTCGATAGTGTTGCCTTGCCTCAACGAGGCCGAGACGCTCGCCAAGTGCATCGCTCACGCGCAGGCGGCAGTCAAGAGAGACCACCTCTCCGCGGAGATCATCGTCGCCGACAACGGCAGCACCGATGGCTCGCAGCTCGTTGCCAGGAGCCTCGGCGCCAGGGTCGTGGACGTTGCCAGGAAGGGCTACGGCAGCGCGCTCATCGCCGGCATCGATGCTGCGAACGGGCGTCTGGTCGTCATGGGTGACTCCGACGACAGCTACGACTTCGAGGCAATCGGACCGCTCATCGACAAGCTGCGTGAGGGCTACGACCTGGTGGTCGGGAATCGATTCCTGGGCGGCATCGAGCCGGGCGCCATGCCATGGTCGCATCGGTGGCTGGGAAACCCGGTACTGACGCTCATCAGCCGCATCTTCTTCCACGCACCGGTCGGGGACACGCACTGCGGGCTGCGCGCGCTCAGGAAGGAAGCCTATGAAAGGATGCGGCTGCGAGCCACCGGCATGGAATTCGCCAGCGAGATGGTGATCAAGGCCTCGCTCAAGGGCATGCGGATCACCGAGGTGGCGGTCGTCCTTCGTCGCGACGGTCGATCCCGTCCACCTCACCTGCGGACGTGGCGCGACGGCTGGCGTCACCTGCGCTTCATGCTGCTCTTCAGCCCACGCTGGCTCTTCCTGTATCCAGGCCTGGCCTTGGTCGCGCTGAGCCTCTTGGTAGGTGCTGCGCTGGAGACGGGACCAAAGACGATCGGGCCGGTCGGCTTCGACATCCACACCCTGTTGCTGGCTGGTTTTGGCTGCCTCATCGGGTATCAGCTCATCGTGTTCGCGGTCTTCACAAAGGTGTTCGCCATCCGCGCAGGCTTTCATCCACCCAATCGCACGTACGCCGCGATGTTCAAGTACGTCCAGCTGGAGAGCGGGCTCGCGCTGGGGGCGCTGATGTGCGTGCTCGGCATCGCCGGCACCATCATCGCCGTCCTCACCTGGCGGTCGGTCGGTTTCGGCGCGCTCGACCCACGGACGACGATGCGCGAGATCATCCCGGCCGCCGTTCTTCTGACCCTCGGCATGCAGACGATATTTGCGAGCTTTTTCCTCAGCATCCTGGGCATCGACAGCGAAACTGATTCCCTCTGACGCGTTGAAACGGGTGCAACGGCACCCGCTGATCCTCGCCTACATCGCCGCTCTGATTCCTGCGCTGGTCATGGCCCTTACGCAGCCCGTGTGGTCACGTGTCGACGAGGCGCAGCACGCTGACTTCATCATCCAGTTGAGCCACGGCGTGTACCCGGCTGCCGATAGGACGGTCGTAGATCCCGAGACCCTGGCCGTCATGAGGTCGACCGGCGTGTTCCGTTTTGCCGACCCAGGCTCGTATCCGGCACCGGACCTCACCGACATCGGTCCGCCACCGGCTGGTATGTCAGCGCGCAGCAACGCCGTCTGGATGTCACGGCACCTGTGGCAGCTCTCATTCGAATCGGCGCAAACGCCTGGCTACTACCTGTTGATGGTTCCCGCGTGGTGGGTCGCGGACAGGTTGGGTGGCACCTCCGCCGCCATCTATGTCATGCGGATCATCAACGCGTTGCTCATCGCCCTGCTGGCCCCCATGGCGGTCGTCGTCGCGACTCGCTTGAGTCCGGGCCGCGCCGAGGTCGCGGTGATTGCGGCGGTGTTTGCAATCCTGCTCCCCGGCCTCGCCCTCAATGGAACCCGCGTCAGCAACGATGGGCTGGCGGCTGTCCTGGGAGGGCTGGCCATAGTGGTGGCCGTCGGCTCGGTGGGCAAAGCCTGGACGTGGCGGCGCGCCCTGCTGGTCGGCCTGGTGCTCGGGGCGGGGCTGCTGGTGAAGCTGACCCTCCTCGGTTTGGTGCCGGCCGTTGCGCTGGCGATGGTGTGGCCGGGACCTGGCGCCTCACCGGCGCAGAGATTTGCGAGAACGGCCGTCATGGTTGCGGTGGCGGCCGCGTGCCTTCTGCTCTGGTTCCTCATCAACATTCATGTGTACGGCGTTGTCGTGCCTTCGGCGCGCACAAACCGCCTGTCAGAGATGCTGCCCGTGCCCTTCAAGTTGCCATTCGTCGGATTCGACATTGCCTTTTTCCTCCTCAGCTACTGGAGCGGCGAACCTCTGGGTGCGCTTCCGATGGCGGCGCCGTTCGTTGTGCTTGGCATTCTCATCACTCTCATCGCGGTGGCCGGCTTGACCCGGTTGCTCATCAACCGTGTGGTGCCGACCGGGCCGCTCGCCGTCGCCGGCGCTGCGGTCTGCGGCATGGCCAGCGTCGCATTGCTCCTGCCGGCGACTGCGGGCTATGAGTTCGCCGGTCCAGGGCGTTACGCGTACACCGCGCTGCCCGCCGCGGCGGCTCTCTGCGGCCTTGGAGTTAATGGCGCCATGGCCAGAACGTTCGCAAGACGAGTGCTGAGCGGTCTCTACGCCATCGCTGCGACCGGCATCCTGACCGCCGCGGCGCTGTCGCCACAGCCGGCCCCGATGCCGGGGCTGGGGATGCCACCATCGAACGCCCGGCTGGTCGACGCGAATGGTCGCGGCGACCAGCCGGGTCTGTCGATCGCTGTCGATCGCATCGCGCTCGATCCCGCCCACTCTGCAACCTGGTTCGAGGTGACGATCACCAACTCCGGCCGCGGCGAGGCGGAATGGTCAGCCACACCGGTCGCTTCAGCCGGTGGTGTCTCGGTGCTCGGTGACTATCTGCGCTCGACGCACATGCCGGGCGATATCGACGCCGGCCAGACCGCGACCGGCTGGCTCGTCGTGCAGATCGACCCCTCGACCGTGCATCCAGACGGCTCGATCTTTCTCCGCTTTCCAGACGTGGCCTTGGACACATACGCCGCGGTGGAGGACATCGTCGTAGACGTGAGGGTATCGAGCGCTGGTGTTTAAGGGCTCACCGTGAAGGCCTGCCTTTATGCGGGTCCTCTCGGGTGTACGATCCCGCCCCGACATGGGATTGGCTGACGCGGCGCGCTCGCACGACCTCCGCGTGGCGGTGGTTGGCCTCGGCTGGGTGGGCACGCACCGCCACCTGCCCTGGTTGAAGCGCACGCCCGGCGTGCGGGTTGTCGGGGTCGTCGACCACACCCCGGGGCGGGTCGAGCGCTCGCGCGCGGCCTTCGCGGTGGAGCGGGGCGCGGTGGCCGATGGTCCAGAAGGGATCCCCTGGTTGGGCGAGGTCGACGCAGTGAGCATCGCCACGCCACCCGCCACACATCATCCGCTCGCGCTGGCGTACTTGAACGCCGGCAAGGATGTGCTGCTCGAGAAGCCGATGGCGCTGACTGTGAACGATGCCCGCGAGCTGGTCGAAGCGGCAGAGAAGTTGGGCCGGATGCTTGCCGTAGTGCACAACTTCCAGTTCGCGCGATCAGTGATCCGGTTGCGCAGGCTGCTTGCCCAAGGCCGTCTCGGCGACGTCCATGCCGTGTGGGGTGCCCAGCTGTCCAACCCACGGCGTCGTTTGCCCGAGTGGTACGAATCGCTCCCACTTGGACTGTTCTTCGATGAATCGCCGCACTTTTTTTATCTCGTGCGCAGCATTCTCGAAGCCGAGCCTGAGCTCGAGCTCGCGCATCTAGTGCCTGGCCGCGCGGGTAAGCGGACCCCAGCGGCCATCACTCTCTTGATGCGAGCGGGCGAGATTCCAGTGCAGATCTCGATGAACTTCGAAGCCCCTGTGAGCGAGTGGCATCTGACCGTGATCGGGTCGCGCGGCCTGGCGGTGATTGACGTTTTCCGAGACGTTCTGGTGCTTGTGCGCAATGATCGCGAACACCTCGCCCGCCACATCGTCACCACAACCGCCGGGGCGGTCGGCAGTCACCTGATGGGCGTCGGGCGCTCGGGCGTAAGGCTAGCACTCGGCCGTCTCGCGTACGGCAACGACATCGTGATGGCCCGTTTCGCCGAGGCCTGCAGGACGCGCATCGCCCCGAGCGGGATCTCGGCCCGCGACGGTCTGGAAGTCGTTCGTCTTCAGCGGGCGGTTCTCGATCGAGTCGACGCCGCAGTGCCCTGACCGCGTGCGGATTCTGCTCGTCAGCAACTACTACCCCGAGCATGTGGGCGGGATCGAGACAGTCGCGGCCACGCTCGCCGCCGGATACAGGCGGCACGGGCACGAGGTTCGGTGGATTGCGGGCGACCTCACCGAGCGCCCGCATACCGGGCCGCCTGACGACGTGCCGATCAAGGTATGGAACCTGACCGAGCGTCTTGGCTTTCCATATCCGCTAGCCGGCCCTGGCTCAGCCTCGACCGTCAGGAAGCATGTGAGCTGGTGCGAGGTCGTTCACCTGCACGATTGCCTGTACGCCTTGAACCTCACGACCCTGGTGGCCGCACGGCGATCAAAGCACAGGCCCGTCCTCCTGACCCAGCACATCGGCCGGGTGCCTTTCCGCAACCCAGCCTTGCGCGGGCTCCAAGCGCTCGCCTATGCGAGCCTCGGTCGCGCCGCTCTGTCAAGCGCAGACCAGGTTGTATTTGTCAGCCAGGAGGTGAGCCGCTGGTTCGCTCCGCGGGTCCGGTTTCGGCGGCCACCGGTGGTGGTTGAGAACGGCGTCGACATCGAGCTCTTCACACCCGCGGTTACCGAGGAGAGGAGGGCACTACGTGGCGATCTTGGAGTGGAGAGCAGCGGCCGCCTGCTTCTATTCGTGGGCCGCTTCGTGGAGAAGAAAGGGATCAGGCTGCTGCGTCCCGTCATCGAGGCGACGCCTCAGTGGAAGTGGCTCCTCGTCGGAAGGGCGGGCGACGAGGACCCGACGAGGTGGAGGCTGCAGAACCTTCGCGTGCTGGCGCCAGTCGAACCACGACGCCTTCGCGATCACTACGCCGCCGCCGACCTGTTGGTGCTGCCATCAGTTGGCGAAGGGTTCCCCGTCGTCGCCCAAGAGGCGATGGCGTGCGGCACCCCGGTCCTTCTGGCCGCTGAGACTGCAGCGGGCCTTCCAAACCTGCACGACGTGGTCTTCACC
>JALZAL010000096.1 GCA_030948325.1 Candidatus Dormiibacterota bacterium | reverse complement strand
CATCAGGCCTGACTTACTGACAAGCTGAGGAGCGAGGGCTTTGACGTGGCGGAGCAATGCCAGGCTGTTTGCGTAAACCGCCTTCGGCCGTATGCGCGCATACAGGCGCGGGACGGTTTCGGTGTTGTGGTTGAAGATGTCCGGTCCGGCCTCGACCACGGTCCTCACCGATTCGAGATCGCCCTGGAAATCAGGCGTGAGCACCTCGATCGTGGTGTCCGGGCTGCGTCGTCGGATCGCCCTGATGGTACGGGCGAAGATCCCCGCTCCGCCATCTTTCAGATCATCCCTGTCCACCGACGTGATGACAGCGTGGCGGAGTCCGAGCTCGGCCACGGATTCGGCAACGCGCAGAGGTTCCCCCAGGTCGAGCTCAGTTGGCCGACCCGACGTGACGGCGCAGAACCGGCATGCGCGAGTGCAGACATCGCCCAGGATCATGAAGGTCGCGGTGCGCCGGTTCCAGCAATCGAAGATGTTGGGGCACCGCGCCTCCTCGCAGACGGTGTGAAGCCGCCTGCCCCGCACGATCTGCTTCAGCTCTTTGAAATTCTCACTCTCGCTCACGCGCACACGAATCCACGGCGGGATCGGAGCCATCGGGAGGGACGAGCCGGCGCTCACAGCTGGATGCTCGCCGCGGTCCATTCCTCGAGGCGCTTCTTGATTGCGCTGAGGAACTGGCCGGCCATCATGCCGTCGACGATTCGATGATCGAAGCTCAGACACATGTTCATCATGTGCCTCACCGCGATTCCGTCGCCCACCACCACCGGCCGCCTGACGATGGATTCGGTCGTCAAGATTGCCGCCTGAGGTTGATTGATGATCGGCTGGCTGGCAACGGAGCCCGTCGCTCCTGTGTTGTTGAGCGTGAATGTGCCTCCCTGGACATCGTCCGGCTTGAGCTGTTTGCTGCGCGCTCTTTCGACGAGGTCGTTGAGCGAGCGCACCAGGTCGGTGAATCCGCGCTGGTCCGCGTCCTTCAAGACCGGGACGATAAGGCCGTCGGGTATGGAGACCGCTATCCCCATGTTGATGTAGTGCTTGACGACCAGCCCTTCGTCACTCCACGTGGAGTTGAGCCACGGGAATTGCCTGATCGCGTCGCACACGATCTGCACCACGAATGGAAGGTATGTCAGGGGGACGCTATGGCGTTCGCGGAACCCTTCCTTTTCCGCCTCGCGGTAGCGCACCAGGTTGGTGACATCGACCTCCTGGAGAGTCCACGCATGGGGGGACGTCGCCAGGCTCCGGACCATGTGCTCTGCAATCGATTTACGCATCGAGCTCAGCTTCATGACCTCTTCGCGTGCGCCTTCGGTACGAGCAGTCCGCGGGCCCGACGCAGGCGACGCAGCCGGCGGCGGGCCCGGAGCCGCTGTCGGCGCGACAACGGAAGAAGCGCTTTCGACTGCGGCGAGGATGTCATCGCGCGTCACCCGGCCGCCCATACCGGTCCCGCGCAGAGCCGTGGCGTCGATACCGTGCTCCGCGGCAAGCTTTCGAACGGCGGGCGAAAGTCGAGCTCGGTCGTTGCCGCCGTCGCCGCCGGGCAGCTTTGACGGGGGACCTGCGTCGGACGGTGCGGCCGGGGCCTGCTGCGGCGCTGGGGCGGCAGGGACCTCAGGATGAGGCGCTGTGGGTTGCTCGGCCGGCGGGGACGCGGCCGAGGGAGCCGCGGGGGCTGCGGGGGCTGCGGGCGCTGCGGGGGCTCCGGCGCCCGCGACCTCGATCTGAGCGATGACGGCGCCGACGCGGACCGTCTCGCCTTCGGTGACCGCAATTTTGACCAGCTTGCCTTCGAACGGGGAGGGGATTTCGGCGTTGACCTTGTCGGTGACGACCTCGACCAAGGCCTCGTCTCTCTTCACGAAGTCACCCTCGCTCTTGAGCCACTTCTCGACAGTGCCCTCGGTCACCGACTCGCCGAGCTGCGGCATCTTGATCTGGGCCAAGCCCATGCCGGCTTCTCCTCTCAAGAGATGTCTTGGTTGAACTGGGAGGACGACTTAGGAGGACGACCTGACGAGGCCTTGTGGGCCGATCTGAGTTTACCAAGCCCGCCGGCGGGCCAGAGCCGTAACGCCTCCCCACTCAGACCGTTTCTAGTTGCAAGAGCAGTGGCTATGGGCCCAAGTAACCATCAAGGGAGGTGGATGAAGTGAGAAACGTCCTTCGGATAGTGATCGTCCTGTCGGCGATCAAGGGGCTGGTGGTCGTGCAGCGCGTAGGTACGAATGCGGGAGTTCTTTCAGCCGCGCGCAGGCATTAGTTATCTATTTCTAACGTCCGGCTAACGCCGGGATAAAGATCGGAGACGGCGCGAGATCAGCGGCCGTCTCCTTCTTATTCACGACCCAGTTGGATTTGCGATTTGGCTGGTGGAAAGTCCCAGTGACGGTGGGCTTGCTGCCGTCTACTCTGAGCGAGTCGGTGTGGTCCGATGATCGAGCTCCTGTTTCTGTTGATCGAGGGAGGGAGGATGAAGGCCGCCACCATCGCTGGTCGTACTGCACTGGTCGCTGCCGCCATTGCAGTTGGACTCGGAGCGGGCGCAGCGCCCGCGGCCGCATCAGCGACAAACACGAGCAGCAAAACGTTCGCCGGATACTCGGCCGCCGTGACAGGAGCCGTCACCGTGACAACCAACTTCAAGCTCGAGGCGATCACTTGCACGGCGACGTCTCAGGGAATCGCGCCGGGCATCGTGCTGTCCGGGTCGACCTCGGTTGCGGCCGCAACCATCAACGAATCTTGCGCGAGTGGAACACCGGCCTACTCGGCGGTCGCTGTGATCAACGGTGCGACGACAACGCTGGCCGTACCGGCTGCGCCCGGCGACAAGATCTCGATGACCGTCGCCGTCAGCACGACCGGCACAACGGTGCAGATCAGCGATGTCACGGCACATACCGCCAAGAAGGCGGTTGGGGCTGGTGGCGCCCCGAGCTCGTTGTTTGTCGGCAGCACCGCGCTTTACCAGGGCACCACGTTGATGGGAGTACCGACCTTCGTGTCGGAGGGATTCAATGACACCAAGGTCAACGGCGCCGCCCTGAGCACAACCACCCCGGCGGCGGTCGATCGCGTCTCAAGCACGAACGTCGTTCAGATCAAGACCGGCAAGCTGAACACCACTGGCGTCAGCTTCAGGGAGACGTTCAAGAGCCACTAGCAAGCGGCCCCATTTGGGGCCGCAAGAACGGTGCGGCGCCCACGTCGTACTTCCTGACCTTCCCAGGCTCAAACCCCCGGACCGCCTGGTCCGGGGGCTTAACTTTGTGACCCAGGCCATGGCGAGATCGAGGCGCCCCCCGGCCTGAGCTTTGAATCCTGCTGACGGCTGGCGGCTCGGACGGTCAGCTGTAGTGCTCTACCAGCGTCTTCCCGGCCACAGTTGGGCGCAGCTGCTGGTACGCGCCGACCGCCCAGCAATTGCGAGTGCTCACGCACTTGATGCCAATCAGGCTGTTGTCCTGGGTTGATGCGTTCGGGCTTGTGACGATGAGCCAGCCGCTGCCGGCATTGTGCTCAATCAACGTCTGGTTTACACCGATGCCGCCTCGAGAAACACAACATTGGGATCCGACTGCCCAACAGTCGCCGGCAGACGCACAGCTGACGTCGCTCAAGTTGGAGCTCTTGCTGCCCACGCTTGGGGTTGGACTGACGGTCCAGCTATTCCCGTCATAGTGCTCTGCCAAGGTCAGGCCTTTGCCTGCGTTGGTGTAAGCCCCCACTGCCCAACAGTCGGTGGCGCTCATACACGTCAGGCCGTTCAGCGAATCACCTTGCCCTGCATTGGGACTGGACACGGTGACCCAGCCACTCCCGCGTTGTGCTCCATCAACGTGCATCCCTGCCCCTTGTTGACGCACGTCGCACCAAAGCTGTATCCGACCGCCCAACAGTCGCCAGTCAAGCTCAGGCAGGCCACGTCTTTCAAGAAGGCACTGCTCACAGAATTCGATACGACGGTCCAGCTGCCGCCCGTGTATTGCTCGATCAGCGTATGAG
>JALZAL010000094.1 GCA_030948325.1 Candidatus Dormiibacterota bacterium | reverse complement strand
GGCGCCGCACCCGCGCTCCGCGCCGCCCGCTTGCCCGCACGGGAGGCGCTGGGCGGACTGTGAGGACCCTGCGCGCGGCCACTTTCTCTCTGGTCGCATTGATCGCGGCCGCCTGCTCGCCGGCCATCATCGCCGGTTCCACCCCAGCTCCTCCACGGTTGGCCGAGCCGCCGGCCGGGGCCTACGTCGCGCTCGGCGCCAGCGAGACCTCAGGCCTAGGCACCGACCATCCCTCGCGCTCGGCGTTTCCGCAGCATCTCCTGGCGCGGCTCGGGCGGGGCACTGTGCTCTACAACCTGGGCATTCCCGCCGAGACGACAGCGGCCGCGCTCACCGACGAGCTGCCGGCGGCCGTGTCCGCCCGGCCGCAGATCGCAACCGTCTTTTTCAACGTGGACGACCTGGTCGCGGGCGTTCCGGTCTCGGACTTCGAAAGCCGGCTCGACCAGATCGTGGCAGCCCTGAGCGCCGGCGGCCACACGCGGGTGCTCGTCGCCAACACCGTCCCAATCGACCAGCTGCCCGCTTTTGCGGCGTGCGGCCAGGGCCTGCCCTCCTGCCCGCTGAAGGGGGTCGCGGTGCCCTCGGCGGCCGCAGTTGAGGCTCTGGTCAGCCAGTACAACCAGGCGATCGCACGTGTGGCGGCCGCTCACGGCGCGCGGTTGGTGGACCTGACGTCGGCGGGGGCTGCGGTCGTCGCGCACCCGGACTACGTCGGCCGCGACGGCCTCCACCCCTCCGAGGCCGGCGCCCGGGCGCTGGCGGACGCGTTCGCGTCGGCGCTGAAGACGGGCTAGTCCGCCTTCCTGCCGCGCCCGTGGCTCGGACGTCAGAGTCTGGCGCGGACTGGAAAAGGCGAGGCGTTGTCTGGACGTTGACCTTCACGATCGGTCCGCGCATCGTTGAGTCGCAGAGAGGGTGGATGTCCGGGATGGGCCGCTGGCCTCGACGTTTCTGGTGAGAGGCACTGCAGATGTGCCCGCAGATAGGAGACATCATGAAGTACATGATCTTGACCTACGCATCGCAGCAGGACTATGACGCCATGTCGGGGAGGGCCACCGACAAGACGGCCTGGTCCGGGCAGGACTTTGCGGCGATGGGCGCGTTCATGGAGTCGTTCAACAAGGACCTCGCCGAGTCCGGCGAGCTTGTGGAGACGCGAGGACTGACCGCCCCAGTTCACACCAGGCGAGTCCAGCTGCAAAAGGGCGTTCCGGTCGTTACGGACGGGCCGTACGCCGAAACCTACGAGGTCCTCGCCGGCTACTGGATCGTCGAGTGTGAAAGCTTCGATCGGGCGACCGAGATCGCGGCCCGGCTGGCGGCCTGCCCCGGTCCGGAGGCGATCCGGGCCGCGGCCGTGGCCGACGTGCGGCCCGTCGCCGAGTCCCGGGACGAGCTTGAGCTCTAACCCGTCCTGTGCCTGACGCCCAGTTCGAGGACCTGCTGCGCCGGCTGGCGCCGCAGGTCCTCGGCGCGATCGTACGGCGCTACGGGCATTTCGACACCGCCGAGGACGCGGCACAGGAGGCCCTGATCGCAGCCGCCATGCAGTGGCCGAAGGATGGCATTCCAGCGAATCCCCGCGCCTGGCTGATCACGGTCGCCTCGCGCAGACTGACCGACCTGCTGCGCAGCGAGCAGGCTCGCCAACGTCGTGAAAGCACCGTCGCCCAGTGGATATTGCCCGACCAATGGCTGGCGCCAGCCGCCGACAGGCCGGCTTCGGAGTCTGACGACACGATGATCCTGCTGTTCATGTGCTGCCACCCGTCACTGTCGCCGGCATCGCAGATCGCGCTGACCTTGCGAGCGATCGGCGGTCTCACGACCGCCGAGGTCGCGCGTGCATTTCTCGTGACCGAGGCGACCATGACTCGACGCATCAGCCGGGCCAAGCAACTCATCAAGGACAGCGGCGTTCCCTTCCGCCTGCCTGCGAGTTCAGAGCGTTCCCAACGGCTCGGCGTTGTTCTCCACGTCCTCTATCTGATCTTCAACGAGGGCTACTCCAGTACGTCGGGGCCGAGCCTGCACCGCGGTGAGCTGGCCGCCGAAGCGATCCGGCTGGCCCGCATGGTCCACCGCCTGCTGCCCGACGACGGCGAGGTGACGGGCCTGGTTGCGCTCATGTTGCTCACCGACGCGCGCCGGCCCGCGCGCGCCGGGCCGGAAGGTGAGTTGATCCCGATGGCCGAGCAGGATCGAGCCCTCTGGAACGCCGACTACATAGCAGAGGGCGTGGCTCTGATTACCGACGCGCTGCCCAAGGGAGCAACCGGTCCCTATCAGCTCCAGGCGGCGATCGCGGCGATCCACGACGAAGCTCCCAGCGCAGAGGCGACGGACTGGCCACAGATCATGGCGCTGTACGAGTTACTGATGCGGATCTCCGACAACCCCGTGGTGGCGTTGAACCACGCCGTCGCGGTGGCCATGGCCCGGGGCACGCATGCCGGGCTTGACCTGCTCGATGAGCTCCAGGCCGACGAACGGATCGCCGATGACCACCGGCTCCATGCAGTCCGCGCGCACCTGCTGGAGATGGCCGGCGACCGCGTGGCGGCGCGCGAGTCGTACGAGGCAGCAGCCCGACGAGCAACCAATCTCGTGCGACAGCGCTACCTATACTCCCGAGCCGCCCGCTTCACAAACGACCAGTGAGTTCTTCGCCACCGCCAGGTGCGCGGCCACCGATCGTGCTTTGCGCTCCGGGCCCGCAAAGCGCTGCCGCGAAGGAGATCACACCTTGGGCTTAGCGCCAGGCGGCCTGACGCACCGATCCCCGGAGATTCACTTTCGCAACTCCGCGGCGGGTGGATGTCCGGAATTGGCAACTGGCCCCGACGTCTCTGGCGAGAAGCACCGCAAAGCACAACGAAAGGAGAGCGACAGTGCCAGATGCTGGAACGCGAGACGTTGACACCTACATAGCTGCAGCGCCCAAGTCTGCGCAGCCGATGCTGCGGCAACTTCGCCAGGTGATAAGGGCCGCCGCGCCGAGAGCCGACGAGCGGATCAGCTACGGCATGCCCTTCTACGAGCACCACGGACGCTTGGTGTACTTCGCCGGCTATGAACACCACATCGGGCTCTACGCCGCCATCCCGTCAAACAACTCATATGCGAGCGAACTGAAGGAATACAGGGCGGCGAAGTCGGCCATCCGATTCCCGGTTGGGCAGCCGTTGCCTGTCGCACTCATACGCAAAGTGGTCGAGGCGCGAGTCAGAGAGAACGAAGCCAAAGTCCAAGGAGCCGACCGCGCATCGAGGCGGAAGGCGTAATGGTCATGGAGGAAGTGTGATGAACAGCGAACTCTCAAGTAGCGCTGCAACGAAAATTTCCCTGCCGGCCGCGATTCTGGCAATTGCAGGTGCGAGCGCAGCGCTGCTGTTGCTGGCGAGCTTGCACGTGCTGAGCCCAGAATTCTCTCCCTCCTGGCGCATGGTGAGCGAATACGCGAACGGTCGTGCGCGTGGGCGATAACCGTCGCTTGGCAAGCGATCAATGTGCGACGCCGAAACGACGTAGCCACCGCCTTCCAAACAGCCACGTGGGACGCCGGGTCCTGAAGGCTTGACGATCCGGGTGGCCAGCGTGTGAGACGCCAGGCGAGGAGTTGTGGGCTCGGACTGGCGGCGCCCGACGATCGTTTTGCGACGGCACGCCGGGTTCAAGGTGAGCTCGTGCGGGTGGGAACTTTTGTGGAGCGAAGGGGATTCGAACCCCTGACCTCCTCCGTGCGAGGGAGGCGTCCTCGTCAAAGTCGCTGATGGTGAAGGGTTTGAGGTCAACCAGTCCTCCTCCCTTTCAAACGCTGACTAGTGCGACTACTCCTATGCCTGCCGGCTAGGGAGTAAGCAACGACGCCAGTTTGGAACGCTTGGTCTGGCGCAGCAGGACCCTGTATTCTCGTAATAGCGGGTATCCGTGCTATCACTTAACGAAATACCGCCAGGCCCCTAGAACGTGCGAAACCCGAGCACCACCCCTCCGTCCATGCTGCAGGGCGGGCAGGGCCTTGACAACGCTATAAGGAATGGAGTATAGCGGTGATGAGGCGAACCCTCGCGTCGAGCCGGTGTGATAGGCCTCTGAGGTACTGCGGGTCCTGGGGATGCAGGCAGGGTGAGCGGCAACGGTAGTTGCGGGATCGAGGGGTTCCGGTGATGGAGCTGCCTGACGTGCCAACCGGGATCCTATTGGTCGCTTCGGTATCTCTCAGCCTCTTCTTCATTCCATCGGCGATTGCCAAGTTCAGGGATTGGCGCGGTTTCATCGAGGGCCTGGGAGACTACGCGATCCTCCCCGATCGTGCGGTCAGGCCCGTGGCAGTTGCGCTGCCGGTTCTCGAGTGCCTGCTGGGCCTCGCGTTGCTTGTCGGCATCGCACCATCTCTGATAGGCGCCCTCGCGGCCATACTAATCACGATATTCATCGTTGCGGTAGGCTTCAGTCTCCATCGCCACCGCGTGATCGGCTGCAATTGTTACGGCGTTGCTGCGACAAGTCGGATTGGGATGGCAACGATTGCGCGCAACGTCGTTCTACTGGGGCTCGCTCTGGTGGTGACTAGTCTCGGCACAGTGGCGCGAGGCCCTGGATGGTTGTCCCGCTCGTGGGGTCCGGGCTGGTATCACGTGAACTCTCTGAGTGGCGCGTTGCTCGTGGCGCTCATGACCTTCTCTTGTGTGGCGCTCGTATACCTTCTGGAATGGGGCCTGGACACGCGACGCCAGTCGAGGTCCCTAAGGATGAGCCAGGCATCGTAATGACGGGACTTTGGTTGCTCTCCTACCTGATAATGTGGGTGCTCCTGCTGGCACTGGCGGTCATGCTCGTCAGCACGCTGCGCAATTTAGGGGCACTGTATTCGATCGTCAGCGGTTCGGACGGGTCGGCTGGTTCGTTACCACGTCCGAGTAACCTACCGAAGCCGAGTAGTCTAACGGTTGGCGACATGTTGCCGGACGTTGCACTGGTTACAGGCAGTGGGGACGCAACGGCCACATCAAAGTTCCTGGGGAAGAGAATGGCGTTCGCGGTCGTCAGCCCGTCGTGTGGAGGTTGTGCGAAGTTCCTGGAGCATCTCCACCACGGAGGCCCTGACCCATTTGACGAACATCTTCGCGACTTCGCGATTGTGAGTCTCGGCAGCGTGGAGCAGACGGCTCCACTTCTTGAGAAGGCCAAGTTACCTGCGAATGGGCAGGCCGTGGTCCTGTTCGATTCCAACGCCGAGATCATGCGGAAGTGGGGAATCACGACCACGCCAGGCATGGTGATTGTGGACGAAGACATGCGCGTGATCCGGCAGCTCTTTGGAGGAAAGGAGCTCATGGAACTG
>JALZAL010000031.1 GCA_030948325.1 Candidatus Dormiibacterota bacterium | reverse complement strand
GACAAGGACCGCGATGAGGGCCGCTACGACCTCGGCAAGGGCGACCACGTTTCCGCTCCTTCCGGGTCGGATGCCGCGGTCGATGCCGAGTCCGACAAGGTAGGGGATCGACAGATAGGCTGCCGATCGGACGAGGATGAGCACGCCCGCCAGCACCAGCTGCCACCGGTATGGGTGCGCGAGGCTGGCCAGGAGGCGCCGGCTTCGCTTGCGCAGCAGTCCCGCGACGCTGGCTGAAAACTCGTCGACCTCCTCTGAGGCGACGCCCCGCCATCGGTCGGCCGGGGTGACAGCACTCATGCGTTGCCTCCGGTGCTCCGCAGCAGGGAACCCACAGGTGCGTCGTATTCCTGGGACAGCAGCGCCCGGTAAAGCTCATTCGATTTCATCAGGTCGGTGTGCGTGCCGGTGGCGACGATGGTGCCGCCATCGAGCAAAGCGACCCGGTCGGCCAGTGCGAGGGTGGACGGCCGGTGCACGACCAGCAGGGCGCTGACTTCCTCTAGCACCGTCGTCAGTGACTCTTCTATCACCGCCTCCGTGTGCACGTCGACCGACGAGAGCGGGTCGTCGAGAACGAGGACCTGGGGATGCCCGAGCACTGCGCGAGCGAGCGCCAGTCTCTGCCTCTGGCCGCCAGACAGGTTATAGCCCTGCTCACCCACCCGGGTTTCGAGCCCCCACGGCAGCTCCCACACGAACCCGGCTTGCGCCACCTGGATCGCCCTTTTCAGCTCGGCGTCATCAACCACCGGCCGGCCCATCACCAGGTTCTCGTGCACCGAAGCCGAGAACAGGATCGGATCCTCGAAAGCGACGCCGATGTGCGAGCGCAGAGAGCGCAGGTGTAGGTCCCGCACGTCGATCCCGTCGAGCAACACCTGTCCTTCCGCAACGTCATACAGGCGAGGCAGCAGGTACGCGAGAGTCGTTTTGCCCGAGCCCGTGCGGCCGACAAGCCCTACGGTCTCACCTGGTTCGATCGACAGGTTGAGGTCGCGCAGGATCCACTCGTTCGAGCTCGGGTACTTGAAGCCGACGCCGCGGAACTCGAGACGCCCCCTGCTTCGCTCCATCGAGCGTGCGCCAGGCCGATCTGCGATCTCCGGACGCGAGTCAAGCACCTCGTTGAGGCGCTCGGACGCCGTCCGGCATTCCTCGCTCATGGACAGCACCCATCCGATCGCATCCATCGGCCAGGCGAGCATGAAGACGTAGCTCATGAATGCGACCAGGCCGCCGATTGTCAGCCTGCCCTGCATCACATCGATGCCTCCGAGCAGGAGCACGACGACGAGCGACAGGTTGGGGAGCAGCGTCAGCAGGGACCACACCTGTGCTCGCGCCGTGACGCCTTCGAGGTTGGTTTTACGCAGCAGTCGGGCCTGGCCCTCGTACCGGTCCTGAACCAGCCGCATCCGGCCGAATGCCTTGATGATTCGCACACCGGTCGCCATCTCTTCGATGATCGTCGTGAGGTCGCCCTGCTGGTCCTGCTGACGGCGCGAGATGACCTTGTACTTGTCGGTGAAGACTTTGCTGATGTAGATCATCGGCAGCATGCAGATGACCACCGCGAGGGCGAGGCGCCAGTCCAGAGTCCACATGAGCACGAACACGACCGCGAACGTGACGATCGTTTGCAGGAACCAGATCAAGCCGAAGCTGACAAACCGGCGCACCGTGGCGATGTCGGAGATGGCGCGGGAGAGCAGCTGTCCGGACTGCCAGTTGTCGTGAAACGCCACATGCAGGTTTTGCAGGTGGGCATAGAAGTCGTTGCGCAGGTCGGTCTCCATGCGCAGGGAAACCACACCTGAGTAGTTGCGGCGCAGGAAGATGAACACGAACTCGAGCAAGCCGATGGCGACGAGCAGGCCGGCAAGCGGCACCATCTGACCCAGCTGGTGATGCGTGATCGGGCCGTCGATGATGGACTGGATCACCTTCGGTATCGCCGCTGAGGCGGACAGGCTTCCGAGCTGCGCGACGCCAAAGATCACAACGAGGCCGATGTACGGCCGCAAGTAGGGCAGGTATCGCCGCAACGCCAACAGACCCAAGTCGGAAGGACTCCTTATCGCCGGTTTTGAGGGCACGCTCCAGCGAGGATGTCGCCGGGGGCCCGTGGAGGGAATTTGCAGTCTACCGCGGGCGCCGATTCGGGACCTTCGGCGCTTAGTTCGCCCACTCCTTGCCGCGCGATTGAAGGCCGGACAAAAGGCGGCGCATGTGCGCCCTGACGGTCCTGTCGTGTCCGGCCCCGAGCGTGAACTCCAGGATGAGGCTGAGAAGCGCATCGCGATCGATGAGCGTCAGATGTTGCCCGGACGCCATCGACCAGGCCTCGGGCACAAAGTCACCGTCTGAGATCAGGAACACGCCGTCGGCTCCGCTGCGCGTCGCGACCTGGGCCATCTCGCTGAGAGGCTCGACCCCGATCTGCGTGAGGCCGCGGAGCTGACAGTTGACCAGCATCCTTTCCGTACCGCGCACGATCTCCATGTCGATGACGTCCCCGTCCGGACCCTCGCCCCCGAATACCTCATAGCCCTCGCGCCGGAACATGTCGGCGATCAGAGAGCGATAGCCCTCCCATGAAAGGTCGCCAACGGCGGTCATGATCGCGTCGTGCTCCGGAAGCCACTTGCGCTGCTTCCGCTCCAAGTACAGGGCGGCAGTGACCCCCGGGGCAGGCGTGCCGGCCGGAGCCGGCTGAGCATCATCGAGCGGATACACCTCAAATGCCGGGTCCGCCTCAGGCGTCGGGTCCACCTCAAATGCCGGGTCCAACTCAGGCGCCGGCTGCGCCTCGGCCGGCTGCACATCCAGCGATGTTGGTACCTCGTCAGCCCAGGGTGGTGCCTCGAGAACCAGGTCGACCGCCATGCGCGCAGGGGTTATGGGATCGGTGCTCGTGTAGACGAACGCGACGCCCACCAGCTCCCAGTCAAGCTCGGCCGGGCTGGGAACGGAACCGAGTGCGTCGAGGACCTCCTCAGTCGACACGCCACGCAAAGGAGAGGGGATTGACGCCTGGACGTGCCGCCGAATCCAACCTTCTTTGTCGGCCAGCCATGGAGGCGTGTCATAGCGGAGCAAAGCCGCCTTAGGTGCGATTTGAACCGGCTTGGGTTCGACCCCTTCCGCGAGCAGCCACTGCGGCGGCTCATCGACCCCCGGCGAACTCGGCTCCGTTGTGGCCTCGTGGCGGCGCCCACGCCGGAACATCGTGTGTACAACGACCCCGTTCACAGATCCTTGCTCGATCACCCACGTTCCCTCTCCCAGGCTTAGAATCGCCGCGTGCCGACCGTTCGCGAGGTCATGAGCACCACGCTGCACACTGTGAGTCCAACAGCCACCATCGGCGAAGCGGTGGCCCTGATGGCCCAGCACAGGATCGGCTCGACGCTGGTGATGGAGGGGACGAGCCTGGCCGGCATCTTCACTGAGCGCGACACCGTCCGGGCGATCTCGCAGGCCCACGACGCCCCGGCTCACGAGGTCTCGTCCTGGATGACACGCAACCCGATCACGGTAGGCCCTGAGGAGGACACCGAGGTGGCGCTAAACACGATGCTGAGCCATGGCTTCCGCCACCTCCCGGTGGTAGACGGCGGCGAGGTCATCGGCGTCGTGTCGATTCGCGACCTCGCGGCCTAGGCTCTAGCTCGATCAAAAGCCGATCTGATCCAGCCGGCGGCTGCCGTTTCCCTGATGGCGGCGCCGTCTGCCGCCCTTGCAGGCGGCATGGGATATGCCGCCAGGAGAGCGGTGGCGGCCAGGACGGCGACGGCGATGGCCGCTTCGGCGCGCGCGAAGGGCAGCCGTCGACGCCAGGTGACTGACGAGAGGACGACCATCGCCAGCACGCCTACCGACTTCACGCTCAAGACCAGGCCATAGGACGTCGTCCAGAGGTCGCTGACAGCAGTGAGCTCGGCTGAAGCCCGAAGGACGCCTGTCAGCGCGGTGACCGCGAACGCGATCAAAGCCACTCGCCCGAAGCGACTCAGCAGCGATCGACCCTCCTCCCCACGCCAACCCCCCGGCGGGCGCAACCCTGCTAGCGCGATGATGCCTCCGGCCCAAACACCGGCAGAGAGGACATGAAGCGAATCTGTGAGGATGGCGCCTGCCGCAGGCCGAACCCCTGCCGAATGTCCGGCAAAAGCAAGGGCCGCAGCGGCAAAGACGGCTGCAGGGGCGACCAAAGGCACGCCGCGCAGACAGAACATGAGCGCCACGCCTTCGGCTGCCACTCGGGCGACCCGCACCCACCCGGGCGGACCGCTGGTCAGAAAGGTGATTGCGCCCGGGAGCGTACCCGCGGCGTCGAAAGCCTCGGCGCCGATCACCCCCAGGCCACCTGTGAAGGCGACCGTCAGGGCGAGGGGCAGCGAAGGTTGCACCCATTCGATCCGCGGAGGATTGGCCGCGAGCCTCCGCACGACCATGATGCCGACCGTGCTCAACAGGCCCAGGTATTCAAGCCAGCGGAGCGCGGCGGCGGCCACCTCGGCCGGCGACGGGGATGCCCGCTCGAGGATGCCCGTCTGCCTTGGAACGATCCCGACGCCGAAATTGAATGCGCCGCCGAGGACGTGCCCGTCAACGGCCGAGACCGCGACCCATTCCACCCTGTACGCGCCTGGCTGGTACCCCGAGACGGGTATGACGATCTCTTGTTCGCGCGCCGGGTCAGAGAGGAGCCGGCGGCCGTCCGGCGTGACGACGTCGGCTTTTGAGAGCGATCGATTGAGGGCCTCCGAGAACTCCAGCGCGACAAAGGCGGGCGCTGAGGCAAGGTTGGCTCCCGGCCGGGGAACCGCTGAAACAACTGTGGCGTCGGCGCTCGCCTGAAGCGGCCAAGACAGCACGGCGAGAGCCGGCGCTAACACTACGAGCCACCGTATCGGCCCGCTGCGGATCAAGGCGCGAGAAGGGCCGACTGAGGATTCGTGATCGCCGTCAGGACATGGTCCTCCCACTTTCCGTTGATCTGCAGGTAATGGTTGGCGCGGCCTTCGATGCGGAATCCGCAACGCCGCAGCACTGCGGCACTCCGGGTGTTATGAGGCATGTAGTCGGCCGCGACACGGTGGAGCTTCAACGTTGCGAAAGCAAAGGCGACGGCCGCTGTGACCGCCTCCGTCATATAACCCTTGCCCTGCTCTTCGCTCGCCAGGTTGTAGCCGAGCACGCACGATTGCGAGGCGCCTCGATGGACGTGCGTCAAGTTGAGGTTGCCGACGATCCGTTGGGGCTCACATCGCGCGAACAGGAATCCGCGGAAGGATTCGCCCGCGGAGTACTCGCGGGAACGCACGCGCACCTGTTCGTTCCACGTGGCAAGGTCGAGGAAATCAGCTCCGAACGTTGGCGAAAAGGGCTGGAGGTGGGCGCGGTTCTCGTGGTAGTAGCGGATGATCTCGGGGACATCCGCCGCCTGAGGCAGCCGGATGGTCAATCGCTCGGTTTCGATCACGCGGGCTACGCCCCCGCAGCGGCGATGATCCCTCCGCCCAACACCCGACTCCCCGAATAAAGAACTGCGGCCTGGCCCGGGGCCACGCCGAGGAAAGGTTCCTCGAGCGATAGACGGCCGGACCGATAAACGGCTGGGATCGGAGCAGCGTGATATCGCAACCGTGCGCCGCATTTGACCGGCTCCGCGACTTCACCATCGATGAAAGTCACGTCGCGCAGCTCGACCTCCCGTGCCCCGAGCTCCTCGCGCCGTCCAACGACCAACTGGTTGGCGGGCGCGTCGATCCTGAGCACGTACCAGGGACCGGCCTCGAGCAAGTCCCCGAAACCGCTGCGCTGGCCGACTGTGTACAGAGGGGTTCCGCGGTGGGTTCCGACGGTGCGCCCTGCGGAGTCGACCACCGCGCCCGCCCGAACAGGCAGGCGCTGAGCAAGGTAACGCGATGTCTCCCCGCGCGGGACGAAGCAAATCTCCTGGCTCTCCGCCTTGTCGGCGACAGGCAGGCCAAACTCGTGCGCATGCTCGCGCACTTCGCGCTTGGTCAGCCCGCCGAGCGGAAAGACGACACTCGCAAGGCGCTCGCGGTCGAGGTGGTAGAGCATGTACGACTGGTCCTTGGCGGCATCCACCGCAGTGTGCAGCTCTGGGCCGGCGGTCCCGGCGACGATCCGCGCGTAGTGGCCGGTTGCGAGCTTCTCGAAACCAAGACCGAGTACGCGTCCGAGCATGAGATCGAAGCGAACGAACGCGTTGCACCGGACACAGGGATTTGGCGTCCTGCCCTCCAGGTAGGCACGGTGAAAAGGCTCGATCACCATCTCACCGAACTCCTTCTCGAGGTTCCAACAGTAATAAGGAATGCCGAGCACCGAAGCGACGCGCCGTGCGTCCTCGACTGCGGAAAGAGAGCAGCACCCACCGTGACTCGATGTTTCGTTGACGTGGCCTCGTGGCCACTGCTGCAACGTGATGCCGACGACATCGTGTCCCTGCGCCTGCAGAAGAGCCGCGGCCACCGATGAGTCGACCCCCCCAGACATAGCCACAGCGATCTTCACGAGCGGCTCTCCACGATCTGTCTCGCGACGACCTGTGCATCCTCTCCGATGCCGTACAGGATCGTGGACTTGCTCTTCCTCATCCAGTGCACACCAACAAAGTAAAGCCCCGGCACCGATGTTCGCCCGTCGACCTGCACGGGAAATCCCATATCGTCGAAGACGGGGAATCTCACCCAGTCGTACTCGGGCCTATATCCAGCGGTCCAGATGACAGATCCAATTCGCTCGCGCACCACGTCAATCTCCGTGCGCGTCTTGATCCTCATCGGCGAGGGAATCTCGTACTCGGGTTTTGCGATCCCCATCCTGGCGCAGTAATCGTCGATGTATCCCCTGAGCTCCGCCCAGCGCGCATCGCCGAAGCCGACGCTGGCGGCGAGGTCGTCGGCGAATTGAAGCGTTGAGCCGTCGGCGCCCAGGAATCGACCCAGGAGCTCGACGCCTGACTCATGCAGCGTGCGAAAGTGAAGGTCGTGGCCGCTGCCGTGGCCTGTCGCTTGCGGGTTCCCAACCAGGCGAGCGGCGGGTGATGGGAGCTTGTCCGGGGTGCGATCCATGAAGCCCGACTCGATCAACCACCAGAACATGTCGCGATCACCGATCCGGCGTGGCACCCACGGGCAACGACCACAGGCGAGGAAGACTCCTCGGCCGGCCGCCAGCAGCTCTTCCGCCAACTGACATCCGGTC
>JALZAL010000243.1 GCA_030948325.1 Candidatus Dormiibacterota bacterium | reverse complement strand
TGCCACCCCGGCCTTCCCGGTCCAAACGCCGACGGCCACGAAGGCTCATCCGGCGCAGAGCCGCGCCACAGCGGGAAATCGAGGGCATCCCTCTTTGCGTCCGGACCAACCCTGCCGAGCAGACCCTCTTCGCGCAGCTTGCGCAGCATCGATTGGCGCGTGCGGTGCGACAACCCTCCAAAACGCCGGTACGTGCTGACATCGAAATACAGCGCGTCCGTCTTGTAAGCGTGCCCGGTCCGCTTGAGCTTGCTGGCCGCGGCGAGGATGCCCTGAATCTCGTCCGACACGCGCGGCATGAAATCCGGCGGACGCCAGCCGAGCGCGGTCATGTCGCGGATGTGGACATCAGTCTCGCGCTTGGCCAGCACTCTCCAATCCACGTGGTCGCGCCTTGCCCGCTCGAACAGCGGATCGTCCACATCCGTCACGTTCTGGACATACCGGACCCGTACGCCCTCGGCCTCCGCGAAGCGGACAAGGATGTCAAACATGCAAAACGTGAATGCGTGCCCCATGTGCCCCGAGTCATAGGGGGTGACACCACACACGTACAGGCTCAGCTCCGGCATTCCTCGTTTGGCCTTCGGCCGCAGCCGAACCTTCCGCTGCGACAACGTGTCGCGCACTCGAAGCCGGAAGGCGTGATTGGTGCGATCAGCGGCGCCCATCACGCCCCCTCGCGTCGGAGCTCTCGGGCGATCAGCCGGTGGCTCGCGCGCGCACCGAAGCGTCGGCGCGCATCGCCTCGGCTTTGTCTGTGAGCTCCCATGCAACGCCGAGGTCGTCACGTCCGAAGTGGCCATACGCAGCGGTGGGCCTGTAGATCGGCCTCTTGAGGTTCATGTTCGCGATGATGGCCCCCGGCCGCAGGTCGAAGTGTCGCCGCACCAGCTCCAGCAGCTCCTCCTCCGACACGGTGCTGGTGCCGAACGACTCCACGGCGATCGAAGTGGGATGCGCGCGACCGATCGCGTAAGAGACCTGGACCTCGCAGCGATCCGCCAGGCCTGCCGCGACGAGGTTCTTGGCCACGTGTCGCGCTGCATATGCCGCCGAACGATCGACCTTGCTTGGGTCCTTGCCGCTGAAAGCACCTCCACCGTGCCTCGCAACGCCGCCGTACGTGTCGACAATGATCTTGCGACCGGTCAGGCCTGCGTCCGCCGCGGGCCCGCCGACTATGAACTGACCGCTCGGGTTGACCATGATCTTGGTGTTCGCGTCAACGGTGAGACCCTTGAGCACCGGGTCGATCACCAGCTCGTGAATTCCGTCCGTGATGTCCTCGTGGCTGACCCCCGGCGCGTGATGAGTGGAGACGACGATGGCCTCGATTCGCCTGGGCACGCCGTGTTCGTACTCGACGGTGACCTGCGTCTTGCCGTCGGGGCGCAGAAACGGAAGGCTGCCATCTTTGCGTGTCTGCGCAAGCCGCCGCGCCAGCCTATGAGCCAGTGCGATGGTGAGGGGCATGAGCTCAGGCGTCTCACGGCACGCGAAGCCGATCATCATGCCCTGGTCCCCTGCGCCCTGCAGCTCGAACGGGTCGTCTTCGAGAGTCCCCTCCCGCTCCTCGAGCGAATGGTCCACGCTGGCCGCGATATCGGGCGACTGCTCCTTCAGATAGACCTGGATCAGCGCGTGGTCTGCGTCGAAACCGATCTCCTCGGAGTTGTAGCCGATGCCGCGAATGGTGTCGCGGATGGTGCGCTGGATATCCAGCTCGGCATGCGTGGTCACCTCGCCGATCACGACGCAAAGGCCCTTGGTGATGGCTGTCTCGCAGGCGACCCGAGCGTCGGGGTCCTGCGCCAGCATCCCGTCGAGGACTGCATCGGACACCTGGTCACACACCTTGTCGGGGTGACCTTCGGTAACCGATTCGGAGGTCATGAGAAAAGAGGGCGAGCTGCCGAAAGAAGTACTCACAACGGCTGCCAATCATATCGAGGTCGGGCGATCGGACCGTGCGCCACCTTGTTCAGCACCTGATGATGCGCGCGCTCAGCCGACAGCGATCACCGCCCAGGTTGGAGCTACCCGCAGACCTGGCTCAGATCCCCGTGCGCTGGCGCCGGTCCTCCGGAGCCTGCCCCAGCAGCTGGGCCTGCAGGGCGAAGATGTCATCGAGCACGCGATCGACACGCCTGCCTTCGAGGCGATGGTCGGCGATCACACCCGCCCTCTCCAGATAGCGTCGCAGCGACAATCCCAACGCCTGGTCGATCCGAGACCGTCCGCGCACGTGCGCCTCTTCGAGCAGCTGAAGGCAGCGGTCGAGCGCGAGCTGGCGCAGCCTGTGCTCCCTTTCGCTCACGTTCCCAGTACCTCGATCCTCCCGGCGGGGGTGACGCGGACGCTCACCTGGTTCAGGGGTTGCAGCCCATAGGTCTGGGCAACAGGCGCGCCACTCGGCGTGAACGAGGCTGGATGGCACGGACAGTCGAGCGTGCCGCTGCCTCCGTTCAACCAGAGCTCGCACGGGAGGTGGGAGCAGATCGACGACACCGCGGTCACGGAGGGACCGCTGCGGAACACGAACGCGCCGACAGCGCCGGCGGTGACCCGCTTGCCTTGGCCGTCTGTAAAGTCGGCGAAGGCGCCAACGTCCACCCAGCGGCCGGGCTCTGGATTTACCGGTGACGCACGGCCGGTCAGGCCCGGACTATTGGATTCGAGCGACCGGCCGATCAAGCCGCCGGTGACAGCGCCCGCGGCGACGCCCAGACCCGCGACCAATGCGGCGCGCCTGGTGAGCCAACCGTCGGTGGGGGCGGATTCGAGGGTTGCGGCCAGACGTTTGCGAAAGGCAGGGTGCATGCGCTGCGCGCCCTGCCCGGCTGCGACCAGGCGGGCGGCGGCTGTGATCGCCTCTTTCTCCTCTGCGTCTCCCCCGCGCAGCCTGAGACGGCGGCCCCGAAGGAGGTCGTTGACGATCCGATCGACTCGGTGCTCTGGTCCCCTACCCATCGAGGCGCACCTTGGCCGCCGCGCGCAGGGCGCGCAGCTGCATGACCTTCACGGCTCCAACTGTCGAACGCATCTCGGCGGCCACCTCTTTAAGGGAATACCCATGGAGGAAACGCAGCTCCAGCACCCGCCGGTAGTTGTCGGACAAACCCTCCAGGATCCGCCGGGCCCTCTCCGCCGGTTCCTCGGAAGGCGGGCCGGCTGGAATCGCCATGGCCAGGTCTTCATGCAGCTCGGCCTCGGACAGCCCGAGCCTCGTGCTCCAGAAGGCGCCCAGGACCGACCGCGCCGTCGCGAAGAGGTAGCCGCGGATCGCGCTCGCGGGCGCTCCATTGCGCAGGCGCGGGATGGCTTTCATCGCCACCTGCTGGATGAGGTCTTCGGCGTCTGGCCGGTTGCCCACGCGCGCGTAGATGAAGGCGTACACGAGCTCCAGTTCATCGAGCGCGATTGCCGTGGTGCGGGAGGCGGCGGGCAGCTCGAGAAGGTCGCCTGCCCCCTCGGCATCGACCGGCTCCTGGGATGGCCGCGGCTCGGTCTTCAACCGATCCCTACTTGAACAGATTCCCGCAGAGCAGGTAGTTGGAGTTCGAGCCCTGAAGGTCGGGCCCGGCATGGACCACCACATACCAGGTTCCGCTCGGGGGCGGGTAGGTGGTTCGGAAGGTCGTTGCGATGTCGGCATTCCCCTGTCCGTCCGCCAACACCTGGTTGAGCGCGAACTGGATGAGCCCGCGCGCCTTGCAGCTGCCGATATGGACGTGGGCGATGTGTGACGAAGTCGGTTGCAAGCCGGCGATCTTGAGCTCGACGGTCATCGTCCCAGGCTCCGTCGTCAGGCTGATCGTGCCCGCGGCTGTCGAGTTGACGCCGGTCAGAGGGAAGGTGAGCGCAGTCGGGGAAGGTGTCGAACCCGTGTTGGTCGGGCTCGTAGACGAATACTTGCCGGCGCCCGACCCACCGCAGGAGGATGCGGTCAGGACCGCAGCCGCGAGCACGACCAAGCTTTCGCGCAGACGCGAAAATCGGACGACCCGCCCCGAATTCATCCTGAGAGTATCCGCTCAAGTCTGTCCACCGGCACTACCGGTGAAGGTTACTTGACGCATTCCCAATCAGCCCGTCGTGGACAGTGTGCCCTCCCGGGCGTCTCACTCGAGCGGAGGGACGCCCGCGCGGGAGGACCTGGCACCGAGAGCTCGCTCTACGCGTGCCGCGCGACCGGCCAGCCCGGGCGGCCCGAGCGCCGCCACAGGAGGTAACCAAGCCCGACGAGGATCACAACCGGACCGATTGCGCCCAGTCCTGTGATGACGTAATCGACCGTGGTGACGAAGTTGTGGGCGGCGTCCCTGAGGGCCGAGGTAAAACCCCAGCTGTCCTGTTGAGCGCTCCTGACCGGAACCCCGGCTTCGAATAGGCTGACCGTCACAGTGCTGTAAGCGGTGTTGTGCTCGATGTACTGGATCTGACCCTTCAGCTGCTCGATCTGGCCGGTGACCTGGCCGATCTGAGTCTGCACGGCGATGATGTCCGAGATCGTCTGTGCCCTCTTGAGCAGCGCCAGCATCGCGTCGCGCTGGGCTTCCTGGTTGGCCAGGCGTGCCTGCAGGTCGACGTACTGCGCGCTGACGTCGTTGCCGCTGATGTGCTCGTTCTGGACCTTCCCCATCCTGGCCAGCTGGTCGATGGTCTCGTCGAACTTCGCCGCGGGCACCATGAAGCTGATGACCCCGGTCCTTATCTGGTCGTTGATGGCCGGGTTCGACTGGGCATCGGTGCCGGAGATGAACCCCTGCTCGAGCTGGACGAGCGCGCGCACGTTGGCCAGCTTGGAGTCGAACGAACCCGAGCCGACGGTGATCGTCAGCTGAGCCTGGCGGATGACCTGCGGTCCCTGCACGGCCGGAACGACGTTGGTCGTGCCGCCGGAGCCGTCGGTCCCGAAGGGTGGATTGGTCACCGGTCCCGGCGCGCCGACCTTTGATCCGCCCGACCCGGCTGGACCGGACGCGGGAAGGGAGGACGTGGTGGCGCTCCCGGCGCCTCCGCAGGCGGCCGCCGCCGCAAGGATCGCGACGATGACTTTCTTCATTCGACGGCCTCCTGCCGATTTGATGACAGACCAAACGCCGCCCAGCCCCGCAGGTAACAATTGATTGAGTGCTCCAGGTTCGCAATCTCGCCATCGACGTCGCCGCACGCCGCGTCCTTTCGGACGCAAACTTCACAGTCGCGCCAGGCGACAAGGTCGGACTGGTCGGTCGCAACGGCGCCGGCAAGACCAGCCTGCTCAAGGTGCTGGCGGCCGAAGACGACCCTGCGGCAGGACTTGTGTTGCGCCGCGGCACCCTCGGCTATGTCCCCCAGAACCCGCGACCGCGGGCCGAGTCGGCGCAGACGGCGCTGTCGCACATCCTTTCCGGCCGCGGACTCGACCGCGCGGCTACACGGTTGGTGGAGCTGCACAAGAGCCTGGACAAGGACCCTTCGATTGCGAACATCGAGCGGTTCTCCGAAGCGGAGGAGCGATACCGGCTGGACGGAGGTTATTCGGGCGAATCGGACGCGCGGCGGATCGTCACCGGCCTAGGGCTGAAGCCGGATCGAGTGGACCTTGCGCTGGGCGTGCTCTCCGGCGGCGAACGCCGGCGGGTCGAGCTTGCCCGCGTCCTTTTCGCCGAGGCGGACCTCCTGCTCCTCGACGAGCCGACCAACCACCTGGACAGCGACGCCAAGGCGTGGCTCATGGACTTCCTCCGCAATCACCGCGGCTCGGTGATCGTGGTCAGCCACGACCTCATCCTTCTCGACGAAGCCATCACCCGCGTCCTGCACCTGGATGCAGGCCGGATGGTCGAATACCGCGGCACGTACTCGCAGTATCAGGAGGCGCGCCGGCTCGCCGAGAAGCGGCTGGCGTCACTCGCCGTCCGGCAGGAGTCGGAGATCAAGAGGCTGAGCCTCCTGGCCGAGGTCATGCGACGGCAAACTGAAAAACGAGCCCGCACCGCCAAAGCCATCTTCAAGCGGGTCGACCGTCTGAAGGCGCAACAGGTTGCTGCGCCCAAGCGCGAGCGGAAGGTCAAGGTGAGCTTCCCCGACCCGCCACACAGCGGCCGTGTCGTGCTAACGGTAGAAGCGCTCGCCAAGGGTTACGGCGGGCCGACAGTCTTCCGGGATGTGAATTTCGAGGTCGAGCGCGGCCAGCGACTGTTGGTGATGGGCCTGAACGGCGCCGGCAAGACGAGCCTGCTGCGCATACTCGCCGGCATGACCGAGCCGAACGCGGGCAGGTTCCGTCTCGGGCACGGTGTGTCGCTCGGGTACTACGCGCAGGAGCACGAGGGCATTCGCGCGGGAGTCCCAGTGCTCACCCACATGCGCGACAAGTCCGATGCAGATGAGCGATTGCTCCGTGCGCTGCTCGGCATGTTCAGCCTCACCGGCGACATCGCGCGTCAGGATGCGGGCACCCTGTCGGGCGGCGAGAAGACGAAGCTGGCGCTCGCGCAGCTCGTGGCGGGACGGCACAACCTGTTGGTGCTCGACGAGCCGACCAACAACCTCGACCCGCCGTCTCGCACCGGCGTCGCGCGGGCGCTCGCGGCCTGGCCTGGAACCATGGTGATCGTCAGCCACGACCCGGAGTTCGTTCAAGCGCTCCAGCCCGGTCGCGTGCTCTTCATGCCTGAAGGGCGCATGGACTACTGGGAAGAGGATCTGCTGGATGTCGTATCGCTTGCTTGATCGCAAAATAGCCTCGTGAGCAAGGCCGATATCGAAGAGATCCTGATGCCCGACCTCGAGGGCGCGGAGGAGATCACGGTCGGAGCCTGGAGCAAGAAGACGGGCGACCACGTAACCGAGGGCGAGACCTTGATGGAAGCGCTCACCGACAAGGTCAACGCCGAGATCCCGTCACCGGTGAGCGGCCGCGTCAAGGAGCTTCTGCTGAATGAGGGAGACCCGGTCAGGCCGGGCCAGCCGATCGCTCGAATCGACCGCGATTAGTGGACTGTAACGGCCAGAGCTGGAGCAGGCCGCAGGCTCGAAGACCGGCGTTCCAGGCGGCCGGTGCCAAGGCGCGGGTGGCGAGAGGAGGATGGCATCTGTCGATGCCTGACGACGATCGCCGGGGCCCGCA
>JALZAL010000360.1 GCA_030948325.1 Candidatus Dormiibacterota bacterium | reverse complement strand
CGGTCATGTTTCGAGCCAACTTCAGCAAGAGATGACGGAGCTGGTTGAGCTCCTCATCGGTGAATCCGGCGACCACGCCGTGGCGTGGGCTGCCCATCTGCCTCTTGATGTCCGAGAGTTTTTGCTTACCGGCCGGCGCGAGCCGGACGTGGGTCGCACGACGGTCCTCGGGGTCGGGAAATCGCTCCACGAGTCCGTCTTTCTCGAGGTGGTCGACCAGGCCTGTGATGTTCCGCGGGCTGACGTCAAGTGACTCGGCGAGGTCGCCGAGCGTCAGCGAGCCCTTGACCCGCAAGCGCCACAGGACGCTCAGGCGGCCTTCGCTCATGTCGTGACGCTCCAGCCAGCGGTCCATCATGGTGTGGAAGCCGTGTGACGCCACGCGCAGGGCGGCCAGCGCTTCAGTTGCGGCAGCCTCGTTCTCGGGCACGTTCTTCTTGAGGTGCTCGCGGACGCGTCGATCGAAGAGACAGCCGGTCTCGTCGCTCTCGATGAAGGGTTCGAACTTGGTGTGCATATATCTGAAGCTATTCAATATTACCTAGTTCAGCTTTATTCCAAACCAGGGCCGGGCGACAAGCCCCGTCCGTTGTCCTCCCCGCTCCGCGGAGGAGGTCGGCCGCCCCTAGGCGGCCGGGAGGGGACGGGCACGAATGGAATGCTCTCAACTCGAGTTGTAGAAGTTGTGAACAAGCAAACTTCCCTGGACCCCAGGACCACCCAGGCCCTCTCCCGGGGCGGCGTCATCGACATCACGACCGTCGGCCGGCAGACCCGCCGGCCTCGCCGGATCGAGATCGTCTTCCACAACATCGACGGCCGGATCTACATCAGCGGGATGCCCGGCTTTCCCCGCGGATGGCTCGCCAACCTCGCCGCCAACCCACGCTTCACCTTCCACTTGAAGCGCCCCTTCAGCGCCGACCTCCCGGCGACCGCCCGGATCATCACCGACGAGGAGGAGCGGCGCACGACCCTGGGCCCAATCGCGAGGGCCTGGAAGCGCAAGGACCTGGAGACGATGGTCCACACAAGCCCGCTCATCGAGGTGACCCTGGAGAAATAGGAAGACGGCCCGGGCATCCCGAGCCGTCTCCTTAGATGCAGTTATCTATGAGGCTCGACCTTTAGAAGGGGCCGGGTCCCGGCGGATCAGTTGGCGAGGTTGGGCTGTTCAACACACACTGGCCCGACCTCTTTCCGTAGACGGTGTTGGGTTCAGCTTGGCGCGGGAACAGGCTTCCGGTTGTGCTCAGGTCCGCGCTGTCCCATGGGCTGTGCAGCGTGTACACCGCCGGCGTCTTGCTGACGTCGACGAGCAAGTTTCTGTGGCAGGACAGGTTGCCGTTGACCACGCTGGCGAGGATCTCCACCCCGTCGGGGTCTCCCAGAATGATGTGGGTGTACGACAAGTTGCCGCCGACATAGGCGCGGGCAAAGCCGAGCCAACACGATTTGTAGTCGGTGAAGCTGGCGTTCCTGCCAATGGTGCCGTCCTCAAAGGTGGTGTAGACCGGGCTTCCGAAAGCACCGAAGAGTCCAGTTGCGGGTGGTATGCAGTCGTAATTCTTACCTCCGCCGCCTGTGACCGACAGGTTGCCAAGGATTGTGTCGCCGTGGAGCAGCAGACCCAGAGCACCGTCGGCATCAAGGTTCCCCTGGATGACGCTGTGCGTGGTGTTCGCGCAGCCGAATGACGGGGCGCAGCCGAGGATCAAGCTCGCCCCCTGCCCGACTGAGACGCTGCCGCCGACGTTGAGCGTGGCGTCGTCCTCGGGCATCCCCCCGCCCGCAGGCGCGTTGACCACCAAAACAGCGTTTCTGTGGATGGAAACGTTGCCTCGGACGTTAGTTGTCCCGCCTGGGATAAAGCAGTTCCCAGTGACCGTGAGCGACTTGTAGTTGCCGGGTGCGATTATGGAAGGATTAAGCGGTTGCAGCGTGCCTCCGGAGCACGTGTAATTAGCGCCCGCGGCCGCAGCGCTTGCGGTGGTGCTGCTCACGAGCACACTGGTCAGCAAGGCCATGACGACCAAGACAGGCCGAAGAATTCGCATTGTGCATTCCCCCTTCGCAATAGAAGGGCAGCCATCGCCCTTCCCACCGACGATTGCGCGGGCAGCATATCCGGGACTGGCTGGAATGTGGATAGGACATGTCGGCAATCACGCCCCGGATGTTTCGTCTGCCCAGTCCCAACAAAACAAGAAATAGGCGTCCGACCGGCTGGCGCTCTCGCCTACGCACTGACGGGTGAGCGCTGAAGCAGCTTCTCTGCCTGGTCGACCAGCTCGGCCACGATCTCCGCCGCCGGCTGGACGCCTCGCACCTCTCCCACCGACTGCCCCGCGTAGCACGCCATAGCACCGATGTTGCCGGTAAAGCCCTTGAACGGCGGGATGCCCCGAAAGCGGGCGACCGGCTCGCCGTTGAACTCGGCCACATACGAACCATCGAACGCCTCGGCGGCCTCGAGCGCCGATCTCAAGACGCCGTGGGTCGAAGGACACAGTAGGCACTCGACCTCGAAGCGGTTCGTGCGGACGCTGTCATCGGCCTGGGCGGAGATGACGGCCCTGACGTAGTCCGGGTGGGCGTTCGACTCGGCCGCTGCGATGAACCTGGTCCCCATCCGGACCCCCGACGCTCCGGTGGCCAGCACAGCCGCGATGCCCCGGCCGCTGCCGATGCCACCCGCGCCGAGCACGGGCACGGAAACCTTGTCCAGCACCTGCGCCAGCAGGGGAAGCAGCCCGAGGGTGCCCCTGATGTGCCCGCCGGCCTCGATGCCCTGGGCGATGATGAAGTCGCAGCCCGCCTTCTCGGCGGCCATCGCCTCGGCCACCGAGCCGACCTGCCATGAGGCGAGGGCGCCGGCGTCGTGCACGTAGCGAACGAGCTCCGGGTCCGGGTCGCCCCAGAAGAAGTCGATCACCCTGGCCTTCTTGACGGAAATCGCAAGGATCTCTTTATCCAGGTACGGAATCAGTAGGTTGACTCCAAACGGCTTGGTCGTCAGGGAGGACAGTCGCTCCAAGCGCTGCTTTGCGTCGGCCACCTCGATGCCGGCGAATGTGACCTGGCCCAGCGCCCCCGCGCCGGACACCGCCGCCGCGAGCTGAGGCGAGAGAATGCTGCCCATGCCCGCCAGCTGGATGGGCACCTCACAGCCGACAAGCCGGGTGAACGCGGTTTCCAGGGTGCCCATTTCCCGCGTGTATCTTGAGCCAACTCGGCGAAGTTGGTTTTTCGGAACCGGACCTTTGCGCGAGCGTTATACGTCCGTGCGACGGCGAGTCGGAACGGCGATTCTGGCGGTGCTGACGCTGGCCGCGTGCGCCGGGCCGACCGTGGCGTCGCACTCTCCCACGCCCCAGCAGCAGTCGCCGAGCCCGTACCCGTCGCCATCCGACAGCCCCATGGCGCCGCCATCGAACCCACCCACGCCGACCCCGGTTTCTTCAATGCTGCGATGCCGCCTGCCCATAT
>JALZAL010000355.1 GCA_030948325.1 Candidatus Dormiibacterota bacterium | reverse complement strand
AACAAGGGCTACACGACCAACATCAAGTCCGCCAAGCGAATGGTCGAGCGCAGCCGCACCGAGGTCTGGGACGTGCTGGACGAGGTCATCCGCGACCACCCGGTCCTGCTCAACCGCGCCCCGACCCTTCACCGCCTCGGCATCCAGGCCTTCATGCCGGTTCTGGTCGAGGGCTCGGCCATCCAGATCCACCCGCTCGTGTGTGCTGCTTTCAACGCCGACTTCGACGGCGACCAGATGGCAGTGCACGTGCCGCTGTTCAGCGGCGCAATCGCCGAAGCCAAGAACCTGATGATGTCCTCGCAGAACATCCTGTCAGCCGCGGACGGCCACCCCGTGGTGGCGCCGACCCAGGACGTGGTGCTTGGCTGCTACTGGCTGACAGCCGCGCGAGGCGACATGCCCACCGGGCCAGAAAAGCTCCAGAAGCTGCGCACCTTCTCATCCCAGAACGAGGTCGTCCTCGCCCTGGAGAGCAAGGTCGTCAAGCTGCAGGAGTGGATCCGGGTCCGCATCGGGACCGAGCTCGTCACGACCACGCCCGGACGTGTGGTCTTCAACGAGCCCCTGCCTGTGGGCAAAGAACCGGTCGAGACGGCCACGATGCAGCCACTGCCGTTCCAGAACGCGCACTATGACCGCAAGCTCCTACGCACGCTGGTCGCCGAGCTGTTCCGGCTGTATGGCAGCGACGTCACGGCGATCGTGGTCAACGACATCAAGCGGCTTGGCTTCCGTTACGCGACGCAGGCCGGAATCACCGTCTCCGCCATGGACATTCCACACCCCGAGTCCAAGTGGCAGATCATCCACAGCACCGAGAAAGAGGTCGCCGACGTCGAGCGGATGTACCGCCGTGGCGTCATGACCGACGACGAGCGCTACCGCAAGGTGATTGAGCTGTGGCAGCGCGCCTATGAAGAGGTGGGCAACGCCACCGAGCACGCCTTTGACAAGTTCAGCCCGATCTGGATGATGATGGGCTCGGGCGCCCGCGGCAACATCCAGCAGATCCGCCAGCTCGCCGGCATGCGTGGCCTGATGGCCGACCCCACGGGTCGGATCATCGACCTCCCGATCCAGGCCAACTTCACAGAGGGCCTGACCGTGCTCGAGTACTTCATCTCGACCCACGGCACGCGCAAGGGCCTGGCGGACACCGCTCTCCGTACCGCCGACTCCGGCTACCTGACACGTCGCCTGGTCGACGTCGCCCAGGACGTGATCGTGCGCGAGGAGGACTGCGGAACGACCAACGGCATCTGGGTTCGCGACATCACCCCCGAGCGGGCCAAGAGCGAGCCCATCTTCGAGAAGATCGCCGGCCGGATCTCAGCCGAGGACATCGTCGTCGACGGCAAGGTGCTCGTGGCCGGAGGAACCCCGATCAGCGATGAGGCGGCACGACAGACGATCGCCGCGGGAGTCGCTGTCAAGATGCGTTCAGTGCTCGTGTGCGAGGCGCGCGAAGGCGTGTGCCGCACCTGCTACGGCCGGAACCTGGCCACCGGCAAGATCGTTGAGATCGGTGAGGCGGTGGGCGTCATCGCCGCACAGTCGATCGGCGAGCCGGGCACCCAGCTGACCATGCGCACGTTCCACACCGGCGGTGTCGCCGGGGTGGACATCACCCAGGGTCTTCCCCGCGTGGAGGAGCTCTTCGAAGCTCGCATCCCCAAGGGCAAGGCCATCATCTCTGAGATCGACGGAGAGCTCGAGATCATCCGGGCTGAGGGCTCGCGCAAGGTGCGCGTGACTTCCAAAGAGGAGTTCGAGGTTTCGTACCCGGCCGACCCCAAGATGCAGGTCCTTGTGAAGAACAAGGACGACGTCATGGAGGGCCAGGAGCTGGCACGTGACGCCAAGGGCAACAGCATCCGGACACGTCACGCAGGCAAGGTGACCGTCTCCGCGAAGGAGATCACCGTGCGCACGCTGGACGAAGAGGTGCGGGAGTACCCGATTCCCCACCAGGTCCGGATCCGGCCCGAGCTCGACCGCCGCGACGGCCAGAAGGTCGTGATCAAGGCCGGCCAGCAGATCACCGAGGGTTCCATATCGCCCCAAGAGCTGCTGCACATCCTGGGCAAGGAGGCGGTGCAGACCTTCCTCGTCGATGAGGTCCAGAAGGTCTATCGCAGCCAGGGCGTCGACATCAACGACAAGCACATCGAGGTGATTGTTCGCCAGATGATGCGTAAGGTTCGCATCGACTCGGCAGGCGACACAGGCCTGCTCCCGGGCGAGATCGTCTCGCAATGGGAGTACGAGGAGGCCAACGCGCGGGCCCTCGCAGAGGGCGGCGAACCCGCGACCGCGCAGACAGTTCTTCTGGGTCTCATCAAGGCGGCCCTCAACACGACCTCGTGGCTCTCCGCCGCGTCGTTCCAGGAGACCACTCGCGTCCTCACCGAGGCAGCGATCTCGGGCAAGGTCGATCGCCTTCGTGGCCTGAAAGAGAACGTGATCATCGGGAAGCTGATCCCCGCCGGGACGGGCCTCGACTACTACAAGAAGCAGCGGGAGCAGGCGGCCCGGATCCTTGAAGAGGAGCCGATCGACCTGGAAACCCTTTCGGTCTAGATATGAGAGGGAACCCGGGGTTCCCTCTCATCGCCGGACGGCCCAGCAAAGCCGGGCCCACCGGCCACGCAAGCAGTGAAATTTCCTAGAACGATTGGTCCGGTTTGGGTTACAGTCAGCCGTACGTGCACAAGGGGTCGCCCGTCACGGGTGGCTCCTTTTTCTCGTTATGAGAGGAAACCGAGGTTTCCTCTCATTGCTCTCTTTCCTGCAGGTTGGGATTAGTTGAATGAGTTCTCTCGCCGTGCTTGGTGGGCGAGATGGGCGTTCGGCGGACGGCCCGGCGGAGCCAGGGCCTGCCTGCGATGTATGAGAGGAAACCGAGGTTTCCTCTCATTGCTCTCTTTCCTGCAGGTTGGGATTGTTTGACTGATTTCTCCCAGCCTTGGATGGTGCCTTTATGGGTGTTTGGCGGACGCCCCGGCGGAGCCGGGCCTACCTGCCACGCATTTGGGCTTGCCGGCCACCCTGGATATCATGGGTTGAGTGACTCTTAGCCTTTGGCGCCTTCGCGCCCTTGCGCTGGCGGTCCTTGTGTTGACCGCGGCCCCTGCTTGCAGCCCCTCCTCTCCTACGCTCACGCAGGGGGCAAGGCTCGACAAGAACCAGACCCTTCGCGTTCTGCTCGCGGACCAGCCGGCATCGCTCGATCCAGGCCAGACCCAGTACACATACGAGACCGCCGTGCTTCGGGCGATTTCCGAGCCGTTGCTGAGGCCCAACGCGGACCTGAGCGGAGTGGCGCCCGCCGCTGCACAGAGCTACGACGTGTCGAGCAACGGGACGATCTACGCCTTCCACCTTCGCAAAACCGCTCAGTACTGGGACGGCACGCCGGTGAGGGCGCAGGATTTCGTGTTCGCGTGGCAGCGGTTGATAGATCCCCGGCTTGCGTCGCCCAGCGAAAGCTTCTTCGCGGCAGCGATCCTGAATGGCGACAAGGTGTCGGTTCTCGACCCGCAAAGAGACGCCGCTAGGCTCGATGGTGCACTTGGCACGCTTGGCCTGAAGGCGATCGACGATTACACGTTCCAGGTCACCCTCGCGCATCGAAACCCCGCGTTCGTATGGCTGGCCGCGCTACCGGCGGGCGCGCCGATCAGGCAGGAAACGATCACCAAATCCGGCGACAAATGGTCGACCTCGGCCGACTCGCTGCTCACGAACGGACCCTTCAGGGTCATCGAGATGGTCCCCAGCGACCATGTCAACGTCGTCCCGAACCCGCACTACTGGGGTTCTCGCCCGACTCTGTCTGCGATCGACTTCGTAATCGTCAACGACGGAGCCGCCGCCCTCGCGAAGTACAAGAACGGCCGCCTCGACACCATCGCCGTCCAGCCCGCGCAGGCTCCGGGCGTGCCCGGCGATGCGAGCCTGAGCCGCGACCTGCTCAAGACACCGTCGTTGTCAGTTTTCTGGCTCGTGTTCCGCCTGTCATCGCCGCCGCTGAACAATGTCAGGGTCAGGCGGGCGATCGCGGAGGGGATCGATCGCAACGCCTTCGTGGCGCAGATCTTCCAGGGCCAGGGGATACCTGCCGAGACGCTCATCCCTAAAGGGATGCACGGGTACGCACCGAGCCTCGGGAGTGCGCAGAAGTTCGATGTGGCGAAGGCGCGCGCAAACCTTGCGGCTTCCGGAATGAGCGCCAAGCAGCTGTCGGGCATGAAGCTCTCGTACGATCGGTCGCTCGACTTCCAGAAGGCGACCGCGGAATTCGTGCGAGGCCAGCTGAAGGCCAACCTCGGCCTCGACGTCGTGTTGCAACCGCTCGACACCAACACCTTCAACTCGCACCTGGGTACGGGCGACTTCCAGATCGCCGGACCGCTTGGATGGACCGCTGACTACCCGGATCCGGCGGACTGGTACCAGATCTTCATGACCACGAGCTCCACGGACGTGAGCCTTTACCAGAATCAGCAGTACGACAGTTTCGTGCGAGGGGCCGGCTCAGATCTCCAGGGCGACCGCCGGGACCAGGAATATAAGCAAGCCCAGCAGATGCTGGTCGGCGATGCGCCGGTGGCGTTCCTCGCCCAGAGCGTCAACTGGAACCTCGTTCGGTCGTACGTGCGAGGCCTCATCGCCACTCCCCTCGACGAGTGGCCGGGTGCATTGTTTCCGACCCAGATCTACATCGCGCCACGCTGAGTTTAGGTTCCATTTAGAAACAGGCGTTCGGGAGGGGAATGCCCCATACTTGACAGTCACTGGTGGGGAACCAGAGAATTTGATCAGCCGTAGATCTGCTGAGTAAGACCTGCTGCCGGCGCACTCTCGCCCCGGAGCCGAGCGACTTCCGGGAAGAAGGCCGCAGGATCATCAGTCAAGAGAGGTAAGACGCGTATGCAGGTAGTGACCCGTATCCGAGCGATAGCGCTCGCATGTGTAGGTATGTTCGCGATCGCCGCTTGTGGTGGCGGCGGTGGGACGACCTCGACGATCAAAGAGGGCGGCACGCTCCTCTACGCTCTCGATGCCGACGCCCAGACGCTGAACCCGTTCGAAGCTAGTGATGTCCCGTCCGTACGGGCCTACCAGTTCATGTTCCCCAGCCTGTACCAGGCCGACAAGAACCTGGCCATCCAGCCCGACCTGGCAGCCTCGATGCCGACAGTTTCCGCCGACCTGAAGACATGGACTGTGAAATTGCGCACCGACGCCAAGTGGAGCGACGGAACGCCGGTTACCTCAGCTGACGTGGTCAGCACGGTTCACATCCAGGCCAACACCAAGCTCGACACCGACGCGTCGTTCGACTGGTCCGCATTGACGGACCCGGTGACCGGTGTCACCGCTCCAGACGCACATACAGTGGTGTTCACGCTGACCAGTCCTTTCGCCCCGTTCCTAGCCGTCAACCTCGTCGGATTCGTCGCGCCTGCGTCGACCTACGGGCAGCAGGACGTGACGAAGATGCGCACATACCAGCAGGATCACCCGACGGTCACCGGGGGGCCGTTCCTGTTTACCAACCGCGTTGCCGGCTCCGAGATTGACCTCACCGCGAACGCGAGCTACTACCTCGGCAAGCCGCACTTCGCCAAGGTCGTCTTAAAGATCGTGACCAACTCGACGGCGGCGGCCCAGGGCACCATCACCGGTGACATCAACTGGGACCCCGAAATCACCGGCGCCGCGATTGACACCGTCAAAGCGGCCTCCAACGTACAGAGCTACACCTACCCCGACCTCGGCTACTTCGACGTGCGCTTCAACGACCGCGCGCAGTGGGTCGACAAGTCGAGGAAGAGCCTGTTCGGCGACGTCAACGTCCGTCGTGCCTTCGCCTACGGTCTCGATAAGAACGCGGTAGTCAAGGCAGCCACCGACGGTCACGGCACCCCGCTGTGGGGCGACCTCGTGCCGGCGTCCGCGTACTACGACGACTCCGCGGTCGTCAAGTACACCCAGGACGTTGCCAAGGCCAACAGCCTTATGGACGCGGCCGGCTGGGTCAAGGGAGCCGATGGCATTCGCGTCAAGGACGGCCAGAAGTTCTCAGCCAAGTTCTACGTTCGCGCTGGGAAGCCCCAGCGGATCAAAGCCGTTCAGATCATATCCGAGCAGCTGCGGGCAATCGGCATGGACCTGCAGCCGACACCAACCGACTTCAAGGTCTTCTACAAGCCGATCCAGGCCGGCAACTTCGACCTGGCCTTCGCGGGATTCGGACTTACGCTCGACCCCGACGACTACACGATCTTCTCCTCCAGCCAGATTCGGCCGGAGAACAGCAGCAGCGGGAGCAACTGGACCGGCTACGTCAACGCCGATCTCGACGCTGCGATCAACGCCGAGCGGACGGACCTGAAGGCGAACGCCGCCGACACGTTCGCGGCTCGCAAGGCGGACTTCGCCAAGATCGAACACATCCTTGGTGACAACGTCGTTGTCTACATGATGTGGGCCGACAATGTGGGAATGGCGTTCAACGGTGTCAGCGGAGTGGTCACCGGCAACGGCGGCGCGCTCAACTACGCCGACCAGGACCGCAACGTGCAGGTCTTCGCCCAGTGGAGCTTGACCAGCCCCAAATAAGCGTTCGCAAGTTCAACAGAGGGAGGCGGCCGATTGCCGCCTCCCTCACCTTCTGTCCGGGAAATTGCGGGATGTGGTAGGAGCCAGCGAAGGGTAGGATGAGGGCGTGACGTTCTACGTCATAAGGCGCGTCGTCATTGGCATTCTGCTGTTGCTTTTCATGTCGGTGGCATTCTTCGCGCTGACTCGTGTCACTCCGGGCCCTCCTTTCAGCACGGGCGAAAATCCCAGGGCGCACCAGTATCTGATCGACCGCCGCCTCCACAACCTGGGCCTAGATAAACCCTGGTATCAGCAGTACCCTGCCTACCTTAACGCGCTGGTGCATGGGAACCTGGGAGACTCGTACGTCTACAACCAGCCGGTGAGCAAGCTGCTGGTGGAGCGGGTGCCCAACTCGGTTTTGCTCCTCGGCGTGTCGCTGCTCGTATCGCTGCTGATCGCCATCCCGCTGGGTGTCTTCGCTGCGACCCGTCAGTACTCGAAGCTGGATACAACTACGTCTGTTCTCAGCTACGTGGGGATATCTGTGCCCAGTTTCGTTCTCGGCATCGTCTTGCTGCTCGCAGGCGGGGTCTGGCTTCGGCACCTGACCGGCGGGACTCTCTATTTCCCACTTTTTGGGATGCACGCGAGCGGCAGCACCGGTATCGATGACCTCGCATGGCACATGGTGCTGCCGGTCGTTTCACTTTCGATCCTCAGCATCGCCGGCTTCAGCCGGTTCATGCGAGCCAGCATGCTCGAGGTGCTTCATCAGGATTACGTGCGGACCGCGAAGGCCAAGGGATTGCCGGGGCGGCTCGTCAACTACAAGCACGCGCTGCGCAACGCGATCCTCCCCATCGTCACGCTGGTCGCCCTGCAGACACCCCAGTTCGTCAGCGGGGCCATCATCACCGAGGGGATCTTCAGCTGGCCGGGCATGGGCCTGCTCGCGTTCCAAGCCGCCCTTGACCGAGACTACCCCGTCATACTCGGGGTGGTGATGCTGGTCGCCGCTTTGACGGTGCTGTTCAACCTCCTTGCCGACATCACGTACGCGGTGGTCGACCCAAGGATCCGGTACTGAGTGGGCCGCAACTGATGGCAGACCAGCCGCTGAAGAAGGGCGTGCCTCCGCCGAGCGAGTTCAAGTCCATGCTCGGGGGGACCAAGTTGGCCGGCGCGCTGGCTGCGGAGGGCGCGCTTCGCCAGCAGGCGGCCTCTGCGGACCTCGTCGTCGCGGAGGTTCCAGAACCAAGCGAGGTTGGATTCTGGCGCCTGTCGATGATCCGCTTCATGCACCATCGAGCCGCGTTCGTCAGCCTCCTGATCCTGGCCTTCATTGTCGTCACGGCGGTGATAGTGCCGATCTTTCAGGGTGACCTGTACCGGATCCAGGACTACACGCATCCGTACGGGCCGCCGTTTCAGTTCCACTCCCGGGCGATAGCGCTGCCGGCGGGGCTCAGCGTCACGATCCCCTGGTCTGACCACCTGCTCGGAACCGACGGGCTGGGCAGTGACGAGCTGGCCCGTCTGATACGCGGCGGACGCGTTTCCCTGACCGTCGGACTGCTGGCCATGCTGGGCTACATCATCATCGGAGGTCTTCTCGGCGCGCTTGCCGGGTACTACGGCGGCTGGATCGACGGGGCGCTGATGCGCATGACAGACGTCATCATCGCCATGCCCTTCATCCTCGTCGTCATCGCTGTGACAGCCGCCTTCGGCGGCGTCAGCCTGAACGTGCTTGTAATCGTAATCGCGCTCCTCGGCTGGTTCGAGATCGGCCGTCTCATGCGCGCCCAATTTCTCGTCCTGAGGGAGTCTGAGTTCGTACAGGCCGCCCGCGCCTTGGGCGCGTCCGACGTCCGCATCATCTTTAGACACATCGTCCCGAACTCGATGGCGCCAATCATCGTCTCGGCCACCCTGGGAGTGAGCGGGATCATCCTTCTAGAGGCGGCGCTCGGCTTCCTGGGTCTTAGCATTCCGCCCCCGGAGCCCAGCTGGGGCAACATGCTGAGCGATTACAACGACCAGGTGCTCCGTGGCCAGGTCTACCTGATCGCCTTTCCGGCTATCGCCCTGGTCACCACCGCCCTGTGCATCAACCTTGTCGGTGACGGAATCCGCGACGCGCTAGACCCCCGACAACGGTGACGCAGGTGCTCTCCGGGAAACCGGGGAAAGTTGTCAAGGAAGGCACGGTCCTCGAGGTCAAGGATCTCCACGTCCAGTTCAGAGTCCATGGGGGCATCGTGCGTGCGGTTCGCGGACTCAACCTGACCATCCCTGCGGGCCGGACGGTCGGCCTCGTTGGAGAGTCCGGCTGCGGAAAGAGCGTGAGCGCGCTCACGATCATGCGCCTGCTCGAGCAGAACGCAAGGGTCGCGCGCGGCGAGGTGAGGTTCCGCGACAAGGATCTGCTGACTCTTTCGGAGCCGGCGATGCAACAGATCCGGGGCAACGACATCTCGATGATCTTCCAGGAGCCTATGACCGCCCTCAACCCGGTGTTCAGCGTCGGCGACCAGATCGCGGAGTCGGTGGAGATCCACCAGCTGGCGGACGGATCAGAAGCGCGTAAGCGCGCGATCACGTTGCTGCAGATGGTCGGCATCGCCGACGCAAAGCGACTCGCCAAGGAATATCCGCATGAGCTCTCGGGCGGCATGCGCCAGCGGGTGATGATCGCGATGGCGCTCGCGTGCGACCCAGACCTCCTGATCGCAGACGAGCCGACCACCGCCCTGGACGTGACCATCCAGGCGCAGATCCTGGAGCTGATGCGCGATCTGAAGAAGAGGACCGGTGCCGCGATCCTGCTGATCACACACGACCTCGGTGTCGTCGCCGAGATGTGCGACGACGTGGCGGTCATGTACGGAGGCAGGATCGTGGAGCACGCCCCAACCAAGGAGCTCTACAGCAACCCAAAGCATCCGTACACAGTTGGGCTGCTCGAATCGATTCCGCGCCTGCACCACAAGCAGGACAGGCTGCACGTCATCCGCGGCAACGTGCCCAACCCGCTGACGATCCCTCCCGGATGCTCCTTCCATCCCCGATGTCCCAAGCGATTCGAGCCTTGCGACAAATACCTCCCGTCGCTGGCCGACATCGCGCCTGCTCACCAGGTCTCGTGCTTCCTCTATCCCGAGGTCGAGCGCCTGGCGGACAAGGAATCCGTCGGGCAATGAGCAAGGAGATGGTGGCGGAGCTCGACGTCGCAGCGACCGGCAGCAAGGGGCCGCTTCTCCAGGTTCGCGACCTGGTCAAGCACTTTGCGATCAAGGGTGGACTCCTTCAGCTGCCCGTGGCATGGGTCAAGGCGGTCGACGGAGTCAGCTTCGACATCCAGCGCGGCGAAACGCTGGGTCTCGTAGGCGAGTCTGGCTCAGGGAAGTCCACAGTCGCCCGCACGATCATGCGCTTGATTCCGGCCACCAGCGGCGAGGTCCTGCTCGATGGCAAGAACGTCTTCAAGGCGTCGGGAAACGAGATGAAGAAGCTGCGCCGGGACATGCAGATCATCTTTCAGGACCCGTATGGCTCGCTGAACCCCCGGATGCCTGTTGGCGAGATCATCGCCGAAGGCCTGGTCGTTCACGGCATCGGATCGCCACGAGAGCGCGAGGCGGCAGTCAACAGGTTGCTGGAGATCGTGGGCTTGCGCGGGCAGCATCGTGGCCGCTTTCCGCACGAATTCAGCGGTGGCCAGCGGCAGCGCATCGGCATAGCCCGAGCCCTGGCCCTCACGCCCGACCTGGTCATTGCCGACGAGCCCGTCTCGGCGCTCGACGTCTCCATCCAATCGCAGGTCTTGAATCTGCTCAGCGATCTGCAGAAGGAGTTCAACCTCACCTACCTTTTCGTCGCCCACAACATGGCCGTCGTCGAACAGGTGAGCGACCGTATCGCCGTGATGTACCTGGGGAAGATCGTGGAGGTCGGCCCGGCGGAGGAGCTGGTCAGCAACCCGAAGCACCCCTATACGAAGGCGCTGATCTCAGCGGTGCCGATACCCGACCCCGAATTCCATCGCGAGCGGACAGTGCTGAAGGGGGACATCCCGAGCCCGATCAACCCGCCGTCAGGCTGCCACTTCCGGACGCGCTGCCCGATCGCAACCGAACGGTGCGCCGTCGAAGAGCCGCTGCTTCGACCCGTCGGCAAGGATCAGATCGCGGCCTGCCACTACGCATAGCGGGCGGCCGCGACCGCCGGAGAGGTCGCTGAGCGCTTATTTGACACCTGCTGGGGAGGGCCAGACAATCGGCTGAGGAGTAAGACCTGCCGCCGGCGAGCTCTCGCCCCGAGCACCATGGTGATGGCGGTGGTCGGGAAGATGGTCGCAGGGTTTGCAAGGGAGGTCCCATGCGCATGTCCCGACTGCGCGCCGCAACCATCCTTCCGCTTGTGGCGCTCGTGCTGACCTCATGTGGCGGCAATGCATCCGGCGGGCAAAAGCTCACCGGCGGCGTGGCCACTTTTGCCGAGCTACCGGCGACCAAGCCGAACTACATCTTCCCGCTCACGTCGGGTGGGTACTTCAGTGTCGCCAACCTGAGCCAGTTCCAGTTCCTCATGTTCCGGCCCCTGTACTGGTTCGGCCAGGGCGGGAAGGTGACGCTCAACTCCAGCCTCAGCCTGGCCAGCGACCCCGTTTACACCGACGGCGGCAAGACGGTGACGATGAAGCTCAAGGGGTGGATGTGGTCTGACGGCAGCAAGATCACCGCACGCGACATCGAGTTCTGGATGAACCTGCTCAAGGCCAACCTTGGAAGCTGGGCGGCTTACTCGCCAAAGGAATTCCCCGACAACGTGATCGGCATGAGTTACCCCGACGACCAAACTGCCGTGTTCACTCTCGACAAGGCGTACGGCTCCTACTTCTTCACCTATAACGAGCTCAGCCAGATCACACCCCTACCCCAGCACGCATGGGACAAGACGTCCGATGCCAGCCCAGTCGGCGACTACGACCGTGACCCCAAAAAAGCTGTGGATGTCTACAAGTACCTCGACGGTCAGTCCAAGACGATCGGCACCTACAACACCAACCCCCTGTGGCAGGTGGTCAGCGGGCCGTGGAAGCTGAAGTCGATGACCGCTGAGGGCGCAGTGGCAATGGTCCCGAACCCTGCATATTCGGGCCCTGTCAAGCCGACCCTCGCCGAGTTCGACCTGAAGCCCTACACGACTGACACGGCGGAGTTCAACGTCGTCCGATCAGGTCTGATCGACTATGGCTACATCCCCAACCAGGACGTCGGCCAGCGAAGCTCGCTCAGCAAGTACTCCTTCGCGCCGTGGGTAGGTTGGTCGATCACGTACTTCCCTGTGAACTTCGGCAACCCAAAGAACGGCCCGATCTTCAAGCAGCTCTATTTCCGCCAGGCCATGCAGCGTTTGATCGACCAGCCGACGATGATCAAGAACATCTTCAAGGGTTACGCCACGCCGGACTACGGGCCCGTGCCCATCCTGCCTGCGAACAACTTCGCCGACGCCTTCGAGCAGAGCAACCCCTACCCATACGATCCGGGGGCGGCTGCAAAGCTATTGACTGACAACGGCTGGACCGTCAACCCGGGCGGCGTCAGTACCTGCACGAGTCCGGGGACCGGTTCCGGACAATGCGGCGACGGCGTCAAGGCGGGCGCCAAAGCCAGCTTCAACCTTCAGTACGCGTCCGGCCAGGTGGTCTACGACCAGGAGATGCAGATCTTGAAGACCGCCTTCTCCAAGGCCGGCATCGAGCTGAACCTCTCGACGGCCCCCTTCGACACGGTGATCAGCACCGCGTTCGGAGGCAGCCCGAGCTGGGAGATGGCGAACTGGGGCGGCGGTTGGATCTTCGCGCCCGACTACTACCCGACCGGTGACGAGATCTTCTCCACCGGCGCTGGCTCCAACGCCGGGCTCTACTCCAACGCTACCAACGACAGCAACACCATTGCCAGCACCCTGAGTAACGACGTAAGCACCCTCCACACGTACGAGGACTTCTTGGCGAAGGACCTCCCTGTGGTATGGCTTCCGGTCAACGACGCGCAGATATCCATGGTCAAAAAGACGCTACACGGCTGGGACCCGCAGGATCCGCTCCTGCAGCTGTACCCGGAAAACTGGTACTTCACGTCGTCATAGAACCGAACAGGCCAACCAGCGGCCGGGCTGCGTCGCCCGGCCGCTGGGCCTGAACATGCTTAGGCAGTGACAAGGTTCCTCGTCCGCCGGCTGGGTCAGTCGGTGATCGTGGTCCTAGGGGTCACGATTTTTACGTTCATCCTCACTCGCCTTCTGCCGGGTGGAGTGGCGAGGGCGATCCTTGGAACGCGCGCGTCGCCCGTCTCGATCGCCGAGTTCAACCACGCGAACGGCCTCGATCTCCCTGGATGGCAGCAGTACCTGTTCTATCTGAACCAGGTGGTGCACGGAGACCTCGGCTTCTCCTACCAGCTGAACGAAAGCGTGGTGGGCCTGTTGAGGGACCATCTCCCGAAGACGATCATCCTCCTGGGCATCTCGACGCTGATATCGCTGGCGATCGCAGTACCTCTCGGTGTCATGCAAGCAGTGCGCCGGAACAAGCTGGACGACTACTTCTTCACGACGCTGTCGTTTGCCCTTTATTCGATGCCGATCTTCTGGCTCGGGCTCATCCTCATCATCGTCTTCTCCGCTGACCTCAACATGCTCCCACCAGAAGGTCCGCAAGGCGATATCAGCACATATCTGGACCCGGCGCAGATCTCCTCCCTGGTGCTGCCGGTGGTGACCCTGGCGCTCGTCGAGATCGCCCTGTTCAGTCGCTACATGCGCTCGTCGATGCTGGACAACTTGGTGCAGGACTATGTCCGCACGGCCAGGGCGAAAGGCGTCTCGACCACCGGCGTCCTCTACCGGCACGTACTCCGAAACGCCCTCATCCCGATCGTGACTCTGCTCGGACTCAGTCTTCCAGGCATCTTCAGCGGCGCGTTGATCGCGGAGGCGATCTTCAACTATCCCGGCATGGGTCTGCTGTTCTGGGATTCCGCCCAGAAGCGGGACTTTCCAGTGCTGTTGGGGGTAACGCTGGTCGTGGCTGTCGCGACGGTGGTGGGAAACCTCCTGGCCGATATCGGCTACGCGATTGTCGACCCGCGCGTGAGAATCACCGAATGAGCGAACCGTCGCTCACGCTAGACGAGCTGCCGGCGCTTGATGCCCGCGCCACGGCTGAGGGCGGCGAAGCGAAGACAACCGGTAGTGCTTGGAGGCTTGCCGCTTACGTCTTCGTCGAGAACAAGCTGGCCGTGGTCGGGCTGGGCGTGGTCATCTTCATGTTCCTGTTCTGTTTTGTTGGACCGCTCATCTACCACACCGACCAGATCAACACGGACATCACGCAGTTCACCCAGGCGCCCAGCGCGACGCATCCCCTCGGCACCGACGACGTCGGTTACGACGTACTCGGCCGGTTGATGGTCGGCGGTCAGACCTCGCTGGAGATCGGCATAATCGCGGCCCTCCTGGCGACGACGTTTGGCGTGCTGTGGGGCGCGATCGCAGGCTTCGTGGGCGGCCTGCTGGACCAGGTGATGATGAGGATCGTCGACTCGATGCTCGCTGTGCCGACCCTCTTTCTATTGCTTGTCCTCGCGGCGATGTTCGTGCCGAGCGTTCCGATGCTGATCCTGATCGTGGCGACGGCGGCCTGGCTGGTGCCGGCACGGCTCATCCGGGGTGAGACTCTCAGCCTGCGCACACGCGAGTTCGTCGATGCGGTGCGTGTCATGGGCGGAACCGATGCCCGGATCGTTCTCAGGCACATCATCCCAAACACGATCGGGACGATCATGGTCAACGCGACATTCCAGGTTGCTGACGCGATCCTGACCGTAGCGGCGCTGTCGTTTCTCGGCCTCGGAGTTCCGCCGCCCGCGACCAACTGGGGAAACATGCTCTCGAACGGTGTGAACTACACCTTCGCGGGCTACTGGTGGCTGATCTACCCGGCGGGCCTTGCCATCGTGGCCACCGTGGTTGCGTTCAACCTGATCGGTGACGCGATGCGAGACGCTTTCGAGGTCCGGCTGCAACGGCGCTGAGGGAGTCAGGCCGGGCGTTCGAGCGGGAAGTGGCATGCCGCCACCTGGCCGGTTTCGAACCGTCGCAGGGGCGGCTCCAGCTCAGCGCAGATGTCCTTGGCCTTTGGGCAGCGAGTCCGAAACCGGCACCCTGACGGCGGGTTGATGGAGGAGGGGATCTCCCCCCGAGGGACCAACTTCACTTTCCCTCGCTCGAGCTTTGGGTCAGGGACTGGGACGGCGCTCAGCAGGCCCTGCGTGTAGGGGTGCGCCGGCCGGTTGTAGACGGCGCCGGCCGGCCCCATCTCGACGAGCTTGCCCAGGTACATCACCCCGATCCGGTCGGACACGTAGCGGATCACGCCAAGGTCGTGCGAGATGACGATGTAGGTGAGGTCGTGTGTTTCCTGGAGTCTGTTCATCAGGTTCAGGATCTGAGACCTGATGGAGACATCGAGCGCCGAGACCGGCTCGTCGGCGACGATCAACCTGGGGTTCAGGGCGAGCGCGCGCGCGAGGCCGATGCGCTGCCGCTGGCCGCCTGAGAACTCGTGTGGGTATCGCTCCATCGCCGTCGGGCTCAGGCCGACCTCGTGGAGCAGGTCGCCAACCCTCTGGCGGCGTTCCTGGCTGCTGCCCACGCGATGGATTGCGAGCGGTTCGGACAGGATGTCGCCCACACGCATGCGGGGGTCGAGCGACGAATAGGGATCCTGGAACATGAGCTGCATCGCTTTGCGCTTGGTGCGTAGCCGCCCGCGGCTCAGCTTGTTGAGATTGTCGCCGTCGAACCAGATCTCCCCGGAGTCCGGCTTCTCCAGAGCCACCACGAGGCGCCCCAGGGTGGTCTTCCCGCACCCGGATTCGCCGACAAGGCCGAAAGTCTCGCCCTTCGCGACCGAAAGGGATACGTCCGACACGGCCTTGACGCTCCCGATAGTTCGCGGGATGACAGACCCGCGCGTGACCGAGAACTCCTTGACCACGTTGCGGACGTCGACCAGGACCTCGGCGGTCGGGCTCCGAGTCGGGTCCGGCCTCAGGACGGGGCGGGCGCTCACCCGGCGACGGCCTCTTCGACGATGGCCCGGCTTGGGGGCGCGCCGCCCACCGGGTGAAAGCAGGCGTGGAGGTGGCGGCTGTCGTCGCCGTCCAGCATCGGCTCTCGCACGGCGCACTCGCGGGTCGCGTACCGGCATCGGGGATGGAAGCGGCATCCTGTTGGCGGGCGGGCAAGGTCCGGAGGGACCCCTGGGATGCTGTAGAGCTGCTCCGACTGCTGCTGGTCGGGCTTCGGGATCGACTGCAAGAGCGCCTGCGCGTACGGGTGTTGGGTCCTGTAGAAGAGCTCCTCGATCGGCGCCTCCTCCACGATCTTGCCGGCGTACATCACCGCCACACGGTCGGCCCTGCCGGCGATCACTCCGAGGTCGTGAGTGATCAGCAACACCGCCATCTGGAACTCTCGCTTCAGGTTGTCGAGGAGGGTGAGGATCTGCGCCTGGATGGTGACGTCAAGCGCGGTGGTCGGCTCGTCCGCGATCAGCAGCTTGGGCTCGCAGGCAAGCGCCATAGCGATCATCACGCGCTGCCGCAAACCGCCCGACAGCTGGTGGGGATACTGATGCAGCCGCTCCTTGGCCCTGGGCATGCCGACCACCGACAGCACCTCTTCGGCTCGGGTCATAGCCTGCGTTGCGTTCCAGCCACGGTGGATCCGCAGCGACTCGGCGATCTGTTTTCCGATCGTCATCGTCGGGTTGAGCGATGTCATTGGATCCTGGAAGATCACGGCCACGTCGTTGCCGCGGACCTTGCGCATGTCGTCCTCGTCCAGATCGACTATCTCCTGGCCGCCCAGCCGGATCGAGCCCCCCGCGATGTAGCCGCCGCCGGGCAGCAACTTCATGATCGACATCGCCGTCATGCTCTTGCCGCAGCCCGACTCTCCGACCAGGCCCAGCGTTTCACCCTGGTCGATCCTCAGCGACACCCCGTCGACGGCGCGAACCAACGACTTGCGCTGGCGTATGAAAGTTTTGAGATCTTTGATTTCCAGGACGGGTGTGGCCACGGGCGCGGCTCCCTCTTGGGCCTCAGTTAGAAGCTGGGTCGCGCGTGAGTATAGGTGTGGCGTGGCCGGCTTCCGCCGATTCGTCGACCTCGCCGTTCGCCACGGAAAGCACGCGATAGCCCTTCTTTGATTTGAGCCGGCGGACGCTGAAACCCTGGGCGGCAAGCCACGACGCCAGCGAGTCCGCTCCAAGGTTGCGCTGCACGACGAGGTAGGCGCTCGCGCCAGGCGCCAGGCGCGGCAGCCATCGTTGGAGCAGGTCGTGAAGGGGTGCCTTGCCGACGCGTACCGGCGGGTTCGAATAAATCGATGTGAAGCGCACGTCGGGAGGCACGCCGTCCGGGAGGGAGACGGTGACGTTTGCGGTTTTTGCGGTCGCGGCGTTGACACGGGTGAGCTGGAGGGCTCGCTCGTTGACATCGACCGCCCAGACCTTTGCCCTGGGGGAGCGACGTGCGAGCGCGACGGCGATGGGCCCGTAGCCGCAGCCGAGGTCCAGGAGATCACCTTCGGGCGGTGGGAGGGGAGCTTCCTTGAGAAGAGTTAAGGTCCCGAGGTCGATCGCCCTTGAGCCGAATACGCCTCGGTCTGCCTGGAGCTCGATATCGAGATCGGGGAGGCGCAGATGCAGCGTGCGCCGCTTCGATTCGGCTTCGGGCGCGGGATCGAAATAGTGACCCTGCTTCGGGGTGGCTAGGGGGGGCCGCTTTTTGGGTATACTCATCGTTTGTCGCCCAATCGGCTACTGCCGCATGGGATTTCGAGCCGTTATTCGGAGATACGTTTGCCCACAATCCAGCAGCTGGTCCGCTTCGGGCGTAAGGCGGCCAGAGCGAAGTCTAAGGCGCCGGCCCTCAAAGGCTCACCGCAGCGGCGGGGAGTCTGCGTGCGCGTCTATACACAGACGCTGAAGAAGCCGAACTCAGCCCTCCGGAAGGTCGCGCGCGTCCGCCTCACCACCGGCATCGAGGTGACGGCGTACATCCCTGGCATCGGACACAACCTCCAGGAGCACTCGGTCGTGCTCATCCGCGGCGGCCGGGTCAAGGACCTGCCGGGCGTCCGCTATCACATCATCCGCGGCACGCTCGACACGGCCGGCACCAAGAACCGCAAGAA
>JALZAL010000352.1 GCA_030948325.1 Candidatus Dormiibacterota bacterium | reverse complement strand
CGTTCGCTGGGCCGCCTACCGAGGTTGGCTGGAGTTGCGCCGCGCCCGGACTGCCATTGGCCTCCTTGTCGTTCTGGCAGTCCTCTCCATCATTGGGACACTTCTTCCCCAGCTTCCCCAGAACCCGCGCGGCGTCTTTGGCTATGTTCTCACGCATCCGACCACCGGACCCCTCTTCGCGCGGCTGGGACTGTATGACGTCTTCAGCTCCTGGTTTTTCCTGGTGACCGCCCTTTTGATGTACATCTCCCTTACCGCGTTCCTCTGGGTACGCGTGCCGGCCGCCTGGCGCCGGTGGCGACAAGGCATACGGACGGCAGGGCTGTGGGCGGATCTATCCAGCATTGCCTTCCACGCCTCCTTCTACCTGCTGCTCGTCGGCGTCGTGTACGGGAAGGCCTTCGGCTTCGTTGGGGCGGCAGCCATCGTCGAGGGCGGGAGTTTTGTTGAAGCACGCGCGAACTACGACAACTTGGACGAAGGCGACTTCGCCCCGGCGCACCAGGGTTACCAGCTCACCCTCGATAGCTTCCGCGCGCAGTACTGGTCAACTGGGAAACCGGCGGATTTCCTTTCGCGGGTGCGCATTTTTGACGGTGGCCGGATGGTCGAGAGTCAAAACATCCGAGTCAACCATTACCTCGACTATCGGGGGGACAAGATCTACCAGATCGGCTATGGCTGGGCGCCATGGGTCCGTGTCCGAATGCCCGATGGAAGGCTGGTAGCCGACGCCCCGGTCATGTTCCTGGGGGACCAGGCTATATCGAACGGTGTAATCAAGGCGCCCTCCGCGGGCCGGCCCGGCCAGCAACTCGCGGCCACGGCTTTGCTAATCCCCGATCCGCGAGTCAGCGGCCAAGCCATCTCGGCCGGCACCGCTGAAAGGCGCAACCCGATCCTGCTCCTGCAGCTATGGCGTGGTGATTTGCACCTCGATACCGGCCGTCCGCAGAACGTTTATGCGCTGGACACCAACGGGATGTCATTGGTCTGGCGGGGTCTCTTACGCATCGGCGACAGCGTGACGACGGCGGACGGGGTTCAGATAGCCTTCCCCGCACTTCGGCAGTACTCAGACCTCAAGGTCACCCACGATCCCGGAGTAGGCATCGTGTACGGCGCCTTCATCCTTGCGATGGCGACGCTGTTTCCGATGCTCTATTTGCCGCTCCTCGGCCGCCACCGGCGGTTGGGCGGACGACCTACGGCCGACCGGCCCTGCGCCCTGACGCTATGAGAGCGCACGCCTGCTCGGCGTACGGTCCAGTGCGCCGACTGGGGAAAAGGTTCTGATGGAGATGATGCCGGTCGATGGATCCCCATATCGGTCGCTGAAATTAGCGTGGTCGCCAAACCAGGGATCATTCATCCAGTAACCGTTGGCCGAGAACCCTGTCAGCAGTAGGAAGTGTTGATTTCCGTTCAATGACACCTCGGCAATCACCGGCTTCCCAAAGATAAGCTCGCTGTTCACGATTTCCAGGTCGGCTCCGTACCACCCGTCAAAGCTGACACGCCCACCGCTCAACGGCGCGACCTCACCCCACAGGAAGTTGTCGTCACCCACGTAGCCTGCGTTGGCGGTGAGCCAGCTATTGACTTGCGCCGGGTCCAGCTTTACCCCGTAAGAGCCCAACAACATCGCGACCGAGGAGATGACGCACCCCGACGAGCCGATGGTTTCAGTCATTGAGGTGCCAAGTGGCAAGCTCGCCCAGGATTGGTCTCGCTGCCCGATGACCGGCGCCGCCGTAGAATCCGACGCGAGCGCAGGCGAGGCTTGAACCAACTGAGCAATCGCAACGAGGACCCCGGCGGCCGCAACCACGAACCGACCAACAGCCACGCAACGTAACCTTCGGACCGAAGCCATGGGGACGTAACTGTCGCGGCCGGCGTGTCTTTGCTGTTAAGCGGGTGACGCGTCAGTAACAGGGAAGCAAAGCGGTTTTCAGGACATTCGCCGGCAAGTTCCGGCCAAACTCGCGGAATTGTCGCCCCTCCCCGGGTGGGGGGCGCCACCGTATACTTGGGATCAGAAATGGGCGTTGCGGAACAGCTTCGAGCTCTGGCCGGAGAGCTCGAGGACTGCGCCCGACATCTCGAGCGCACGACGTCGACGGTCGTACGGATGATTGACGCTGGAGTCAAGTTGGAGAGAGATCAGGCCTCGCTTCACCACGTGGTCAAGGTGCTGGAAGGCTTATCTGCGGAGTGGGCTCTGGTCGCCAATCAGCTCGATCACCGGCACTGATTCGCGCTGATGAGTCGGCGTGGCCTCTACTTCGCATTGGGGGGGATCGCGATCATTGTGATCCTGTTCCTGTTGCTAATTGCGGATCGACACGTCGCTGTGCGAGTCCCGCAAGTCCCCCAGCGACATTCTGCTGGGCAGCTGGTTGTTGGGGCCGAGAGCGCAGTGCCCACCGTTAGCGCCAGCCCATCATCTGGCTCGGTCGCATCGGCAACCGCGCCTGCGTCCATTCCGCAACAGACTGCGCCGCCAGCCAAGAAGTCGCCGGTCCCCCCGACAGCCATGCCATCCGGCATCGGTGAGGAATCGGTGCCGGTCATTTACGATCGCTCGGACCAGGGCAGCGTGGTCACGCAGGATTTTCAGGTCCCCGCTCAGTGGATCATCTATTGGTCCTACGCCTGTACGGGCGCCGACACTGAAGCGGGTCGGCTGGGGATCAGCGTCTATCGGAAAGGCGTCGACTTACCTCTCAAGTCCTTTTCTAATCAGCTGGACCAATCTCGTGGCCAAGACTACGACTACGTCGGCGATGGCTGGTACCACCTGTCGGTGCAGTCCGCCTGCGCCTGGCGAATCACGGTGACGGCTGCCCCGGGCTTCTCGGCTACGGCGACCCCGTCACCGTAGGGATCATCCGCCAGGGCTGCGCGCACCTTGATACCTGGCGCCGCGCGCTGCTCCAGGGCCGTTGGGCCGATGACAAGCTTGTAATGGGGAACGGCTTGACGGGAGCCGGCTGATCAGATATATGAC
>JALZAL010000333.1 GCA_030948325.1 Candidatus Dormiibacterota bacterium | reverse complement strand
GCCCAGGTCCAGCCACCGCGGCGATTGATCCGCTCACAGCCATTTTGGAGTTGGCGTCTATCAGGTCTTGACGAGGGGCAATGGCATGTATGGTCGCCGCCTCTGCGACGCCAAACAGGACGGTCAGCCCGCCGGCCACGAATGCGACGACGTAGAGCTGAGGCATCTGCAGTTGACCGGCCGCATAAGCAACTGGGATCGAACCCAGGAGAACCGCCCGACCGACGTCGGTACCGACGAGTAACGGGACGGGTCGAGAACGATCAACCACGACTCCAGCCGCTAGGCCGACTATCACGAAGGGAAGCGCCCTCGCTGCACCCAGCACGCCGATTTGAAAAGGTGTGGCGCTCAAAATCAATATTGCCGTCAGGGGAAGCGCGAGCTCGGTGACAGCCGAACCCAGCTCGCTGATGGTCCCGGCGGACCATAGCCTTAGAAAGTCAGAGGACCTCCAAATGAAACTTCTCGCACGTGGCACTTGCGCCATCCCGTCGCCAATGATGCGGCAGGAAGCGCGCGCTAACGCTCGAGCATCAAGTCGTTCATTCTGCTTGCAGCGTCCTGTTTGAGTTCTGGCAAGACGTGCGTGTAGGTGTTCATAGTCAAGGCAATCTGCGAATGCCCCAGCACGTCCATAACAACTCGGGCGGGCACCCCTTGAGCCAGCATCAGCGTGGCGCAGGAGTGGCGTAGGTCATGGAACCGACGTTGCGGAAGTCGAGCTCGGTCGAGCAGACGATGAAATTGATGCGTCACAACGGTGCCGTCGAGCGGCGCGCCGTCCAGCCGAGTGAAGACGAGATCCCACTCGGCCCACTTTTCCGCAGCACTTGCGCGCTCGGACAATTGCCTTGTGCGATGGGCCCTGATGGAGCTCGCGATTGCCTCCGGCATTACGAGCATCCGCCGACTGCGGCTGGTCTTTGGTTCAACAAGAGCGAACTGACCGTCCATTCGTTGAAGTTGCTTGGTGACTCGCACGTAACCCAAGTCCAAGTCGATGTCGCGCCACCGGAGGCCGAGGGCTTCTCCTTGTCGGAGGCCCATGGTGAGAGCTACCGAATACAGTGCCTCAAGGCGATCTCCCTTGACGGCCTGCAAGAACAGTCGGGCCTCATCGCTCGTGAAGGGTCGAATTTCGAAGCGTTCCACTCGTGGACCATCAACGAGGGCGGCGGCATTCCGCGACACAACTCCCCAACGGAGGGCTTGATTGAGTGCGCTCCGAAGGGTGCTTCGGATGTAACGAACTGACTTTGGAGACAAGCCTTCCTGAAGTTTTCGATTCAGAAAAGCCTGAACGTGCTGGGGACCAACTCTTTCGATTGGCAGGTGGCCGAGGGCTGGCTTAATGTGGCGCCGCACGTGAACCTCATAACCTCGGTAGGTCCACGCTCGGACCGATGGCTTGACGACCTCCTTCAACCATTGGTCCAGAAACCCACCTAGTGTGGTTCCACGAGGATCGGCCAAAGTTCCGGCCTCGGCTGCCCCAAGCGCAACACTCAGTTTGCGGCGAACGTCGTCTCGCGTGGCGCCGTATAGGACCTTCCGTCGCCGTCCAGGCAGTGAGATGGCGGCGACCCACTTGCCATCAGAGCGCCGGTAGATTGAGCCTTCACCATTTCCTCGCTTCCCGCGAGTCAGTGGAGCCGTCCTCTGCTTCGCAGGTCTGAGTCAACTTCGCGCTCGGCCGTCTGCTCGGCGATCCAGATCTCCAGGGCCGCGCGCGAGACGCGGACGCATCGGCCAATGCGAACCACAGGTAGCTCATCTCTAGCCATCAGCTCGAACGCCTTGGTCCTGCCAACGCTCAGCAGGCGCGCTACCTCTCGACTGTCAACGAGCAATGTCGGACCCTCGACGAGGCTGCTCTCCCCGGCTGAGGGAACCAGACGCGACGCCGGTTCCCCCAGGCCCCCTCCGCGTCGACCGGGGGCAACATCAGGCGGCTTGGCTGGCAGACGCGGACGGGTCATTGCCGAAACCGAAGGCGAGTGAGACCGGAAGCAATGCGGGAGCCGATTCGCCGTCCGGCCGATCGTGTCAGTGGTCGCAGGGCGTTGTGCGCGCTGCCGAGCAACTTGCCGGCCTGGGGCCATCGATACAGCGGTCCCAGCCCAACCACGGGCGACCGAACCCGCTGAGGTGTGAGCGAAGCGGAGAGCCGAGAAGATGACCACCGGCGAGAAGGCGGCAATCAGAAGCACGGCGAAACCCGAAGCCATCCAGTTTTCGGTGGTATCGGTATCGACAGTTGCCGTCAACGCGACGACGACCAGCCGGAACCCGATGTAAACGACCGTCGCGACCACGAACTTGCTAAGCAAGAGACCGATCAGGAACTCGCACAGAGTGGTGGTGGCACCGGCCAACCGCGGCCAGATGGAAAGCACGCAGACCAAGGGCACGAATGCTGTAACGGTCAGGATCAGGGCTGAGCGAACGACCAACTCCAGGTGCACCATCACCGTCAACGAGCTCACGGCCATCGCGGTGACGATCAGGCCGAATGTGCTGACGTGATGAGTCGTGCCGCCGTGCGCGACCACTGCGTCGCTGACAGCAACGCTCCGTAGCAGGAGGTTGTTCAGACTCTTGAAGTCAGGCGTCCAGGTCGTGGCGAGCAAAGCCGCGTAGCCCGCGACGTATTTGACGATGCTGAGCCCCGCGAACGCCCCGAAGGTGGCCGCGACCACGCGGGGGATCAGCGACAGGCCGGCGCCAAGCGAGCCCCAGGCGATCCGCTCGATCAACGCCAGAGCCATCACGCTTCCCAGGAGCAGCAGGGCGATTGCGAGCACGCGGTCGTATACGGGAACGATCACGCTCAGATCTGGTTCGGTTGACTGCCCGAGGCCTGCCAGCAGCCACTGGATGCTGGCTACCGCAGCTGCGGTCGACCAGTTGGCGATCGAAATCATTATCTGATTGACCCATTGATCGATTTCAGCCTGGCTGGGACCCACGGTTAGTGCCCGAAGAGGTGGCCGGCATAGTTGGCTGCGGCTACACCGATGTAGAGGAGTGCCAGGGCGCCGACGGAGACGGCGATGCCACCCTTGGCGCGCTCGCTCAGCTCGCGGTTGGCAGTGAACGACGCAATAACGAGCCCGATAAGGGAGACGACGATGCCGAGTCCGGCGACCAGCGTCAGAAGTCCGGCGGCGTTGTTGGTGAGCTGGATCAGGCCGTGTAGGACGGTGGGTGGCAGGCCTCTGAAGTCCGGAGTCACCGAGATATCCGTGAGGAGTCGACTCACTATTCGTCTCCTTTGCCGGCATGGCCGGCACTTACCGTCGGACGGGGCCGGACGAGTTGGCGCCAGGCCGGGACCTGGTCCCAGCGACGGAGCTCGAGCTGGGCGGGAGGAGCGGTGGCGTAGAGCAGGACGGCAGTCTTCAGCCGCCGTAGCTCATCGACCGATGCCAACGGCCGACCCACGCGCTGCTCACCGAAGCCCGAGTTCCAGCGATCGCGGCTCTGAGTGCGGTAGGTACGCGTCTCATCGCCGATGGCACGGCTGAAGAGCTCGAGCGTCTTGATGTCACCCTGGCCGGGAAGGAGCACGCGGGCGCGGCAGTTGTTCCAGATCGTGCGCGCGGCTGACTCGCCGTAAGCTGCCTCAACCTGGGCAAGGTCGTGGTAGCCGAGGAGCAGTTGGATGCCCTGACCGGGGCCACTCGAGGCATATCCGGCGAGGCGCGGGATGCGTGCGAAGTTTGCCGCCTCATCGAGCGCCAGGAGGAGGCGCGGCGAGAGCACTCCACCCTGGGCGCGCGCTCGCGAGGTCGCGTGCCTCAGGAGGGACGAGAGGAGGGCGGAGAAGAGTGGCCGGCAGCGCTCGGCCTCCTCGGCCGGTGCCACCAGGTAGAGGGTGCCGGCATCTGCGAGCAATCGATCGAGATCGAGTGCATGCAGTCCTGAGGTCGTGGCCGACGCGACACGCTCGTCGGTCCAGAGCGAGAGCGAGGAGCGAGCGGTGGATGCAATCGAGCCCGCCTCGCGATCCGGTGTGATGGCGAAGGCGACCAGCAGCTCAGCCGCGGTCGCGTCCTCGACCACGGCGGAGAGCCCGATGTACTCCGAGGTGGCGGTTCGATTGAGGCGCCTCAACAGTGAGCGCATGTCGCCGTCGCGCTCGCGCTCGCAGACCGCCAGGCCGGTGATCAGGCTGGATGCGGCCAGGTACCAGTGGGCGGAGGCGCCACGCTTCCCTGCAGCAGTGAAGTGGTCGGCAAGCTCGGACGCAGCACCACAGGAGTCGACCGCATCGAGGGGGTTCCAGGTCGCCGGCAGTAGGCCGAGGCGCTCCATCCAGAGGTGGTCGCGATCGATTGGTGCGAAGACCCAGAGGGGACCGATCCGGCCTCGATGGTCGGCGGTAAGGGACACCAGCTCCTCTTTGGTCGAGGTCGCGACCACCGCGCCCTTCCAGCCGAGCAGAGTTGGCACCACCACGGTCGAGGTCTTGCCAGATCGCTGGACGCCGAAGAGCAAGACGTTGTCTTCGGCCGGCGACTGCAGCAGTCGCCCTTCGTGCCAGCCGAGGACGATGCCGTCGCCGTGTAGGCGGTTGGGAGCTGCAGGCCGGCCAAGGTCGCGGCCCTCCCGCGCTTTGGCCCAGCGGCTGGTGCCGTGGCTTCGTGGCGCCGACGAGCCAAGCAGCCAGTTGGGCATCCACTGCTCGGCCGCTGTTGCGAGCACGTCGCTGGCAAGTCGTACAGCTGCGACCAGCAACCTCATGCCGCGCGCTCCCAGTTGCGGCGCAGCGCCTCCTCCTCGGCCTCGCGCTGCATTTGGCGCGCGTATTGGCGAGCGACCGCCCGAAGCGCAAGCAACGAGCTTGGAGCGCTGCTTCGTTGCCATCCCACTGGGCGGCCGCCGGCAGATGCCACGCGCAACCGCGCCAGCGGCGCCAGGGGCAGAGCCCGGATGAGTGCTGGCGGCGACACCAGCAGCTTCAGAGCCGGAGTTGACGATCTTTCTCTGCCACCGACTCCGCTCGCCATCGGTTTGCGCGCCGTGTGCGACGGCGACCGATCGCCACGCTGGCGTTCGATGTCCAATGCCACCGCCTGCTTCATCGCCGCCAGCCGAGGCTTGGTGACGTCAGCCCGCCGGTAGCCGCCAGCGCCGTCGGCGACCATCCCGGCCAGGACTAGGTGCACGTGGTGGTGGCGGGTGTTGCGGTGGATGGCCGCGATCCAGCGCAAGCCGTCCGCGCCCGCCTCCGATTCCAGGCTCCTAACCGCCGCCCTGGTTAGCGCCGCCAAGTCAAGGCCTTGGCTGTGCTCGGGCGAGATGACAAAGCGGGAGACCGCGCGCCGGCGATCAAGTGTCTGGCCGTCCCGGGTCTGGTAGGGCTGTGGCCTAGAGTCGGCGATGGAGCGGGCGACAAATTCGCCGAAGGCCTTGCGCTCGTGGCTCCCGAGCGGACCTTCGGGTCCGAAGAGCTCTGCGCGCTGGTTCGCTCGGTCACGGTAGGCGACGTACTTGAGCAGCCCCGACACCTCAGAAGTCGGCCGGGCGGGCTGGGAGTCGGGATGGAGGTCTCGGTGCTGAAGGTAGCGCAGGAAACCGCCAACTGCCCGCCGCACCTCGCTCGAACTCCCGGCCGGAGTGAACTTCACGCGCACGATGCAGCGCTCGGTCATGCGGGCTCCTTTGTGTTATCGCTTGGCGGCTGGAATAGGGCCAGTCGCTCCGCAGCCGCCTCGGTCGCGCGCTCGGCGAGCGAGTGCATCCGGCGATCCCCTTCGGGCAGGATCGAGGCGACCATCAGGGTTGCGTGCTCGGCCGCGGTCAGCGCCGCTAGTGCCGCCGGCGAATCAAGCGTCGGGGTGGGACCGAACCTCCCAACCGCTGCGCTGGTCAGAGCCTGGCCGACTAGCAGGCGGATCGCCGGCCCGAGTCCGAGGCCATGCCGGCGTGCAAAGTCGCTTAGGTCAGCCTCGAGCGGGGAAGGCAGGCCCAAGTGCAGGCGGCGTGATTTCCTCACACCTTCCCTTTAGGTCAAGCCCAAGCCCGAAAAAGCGTCCACAAACGTCCTTCTTTTGAAAAAAGGACGAGACGTGGACGATCGCGGCTAAAGCAAACCGTGATTGAGTTCGGGGAATCCCAGATCGGGGACGTTAGAAGACACGAAGTGGACGATCTGTGGACGGGGCCTTGCGAGGCTGCGGGCATCAACCAAGGAGGTGCCCATGACGAGCAACCTTGCGACCGACCTCAGAGCGGGTTACGACCAGGTGGCGGAGGTACTGGCCGGCAGCGAGCTGGAGCTCCTCGCGCGCGCGCGCGACTCGATCAATCGGACGTCGGCGGAACGAAACCAACTGCTGGGCAAGATCGTCGCCGCCTACCAACGGGGTCCACGCCAGCTCTGGGCGCCGGTAATTCTCGACCTGCTGGCGCCGGCCATCCTCGAAAGCCTGCAATGGCTTCGGCCCGAGCCGCCGGTCGTCGATGCCGAGGAGGTTCGCCAGCAGCTGATGTTCGAAGTCTTGCGGGCAGCCGCATCAATTCCGATTCAAACCGCTGGCCGAAAGTTGAAGGTGCGCCTTCTGTCACAAGCCAATCGCGCGGTCGTTCGCTGGCTGGAAGAGGAGCGAGTTAGCCGGAGCTGGGAGCAATCCTTTGAGACCTTTGAGGCGAGGGGAGAGCTATGAGGCACGGCAAATCCATTACTCGGGCTAGGGAAATCCATGACCCGAAACATGGAAATTCAGGATAGGCAGGGCGCCGTCCAGTGATTACACCTGTAACACAGAAAGGCAACGGCTCCCTTGAGCAGGGAGTTGGTTTGCGGGAAGGTCAATTCGAGTGCTCGATGCGCTGCTCGTGCCGAGGGATCCGCGCGGGATCGTGCTCCTCTGCGGCTACGTCGCGTCTACTGCTTTCGGACTGATCGCTCTGCTATCTCCGCCAGGTGATCCAATCGGCTGGGCTTATATCGGCGTTGCGGCCATCGGTTACCTGTTCATCCAGACCCGCGGGCTCACCACCTTCCTGTGGCTCCTCTTCGCCGCCGGCGGTGCCGCCGTAATCCTGGCCGGCGAGGCGTCCGGCTGGGTGGAGTGCCTCCTGGGCGTCGCATTGGCCGTCGTCGCTGTCACGCCGCCACCCGCGGAGTACCGGGAGCCAGTGTATCCAGCAGTAGAAGCCATCAAGACTGCTCGCGTGCTGGCGTCCGGTATCTCAACCTCAGGAAACGCTGAGGTTCCGCAAGTGGGAACCTCAGGAAAAGATGATGTTGCCGAACTCGAGCTTTTTTCGGCGACAATCTCGGTGACCTCGTCGATTCAGCTCACGTCGTACTCGGAGGTGACGCCCATGATGGGTCTCAAGGCGGTCGAGCCGAAGCTGTACCTGAGCTTCTCGCTGGACGCTGCGGTACCGAGCAACCACCTTGTCCGCCGGCTTGCTGCGGCCGTCGATTTCAGCTTTATCCGCAGCATGGTCAAGGGCTCTTACAGCCACACCGGGCAGCCGTCGGTGGACCCAGTCGTTCTCTTCAAGCTCTCGCTGCTCGGTTACCTGTATGGCATCCGAAGCGAGCGCCGGGTCTGCGAGGAGGCGGGCCTGAACCTGGCGTGGAGATGGTTCATCGGTTACGAACTGGATGAGCCAGTGCCTGACCACAGCGTTCTCAGCAAGGCTCGCCGTCGCTTCGGTCAAGCGGTCTATGAGCGCTTCTTCAAGCGCATCCTCCAGCTTTGCGAGCAGCGCGGACTGGTCGAAGGCGACGTCGTGTTTCTCGATTCGACACTGAGCAAGGCCAACGCCTCGGCGAAGTCGCTTCGTTCGAGGACGCTCGTCGACCAACGCAGGCTGACAAGTCCGAAGGATTTCGTCGCAGAACTCTGGGCGGCCGACGACGAAGAGGACCCCGAAGCCACAGCTCCTAGAC
>JALZAL010000330.1 GCA_030948325.1 Candidatus Dormiibacterota bacterium | reverse complement strand
TCGACACCGGCTCGTTCCAGCGCGGATCGACTCTGACGGTGACTGCACGAGGCTACGTAAACCTGACGGCTTTTCCGATCATCTCGCAGGTGCTCGGCGGAAGGGTCGCGGTGACCTGGCAGGCGCACGCACTGATCGAGCCGTATAGGAGCAGGACACCGTGACACGGCTGGACACGCAGAAGGGCCAGGTGCTGGTCATGTCCGCGCTGGTGATGGCATTCCTTTTCCTGCCGCTTTCGATCTTCGTCATCGACACGGCGCTTGTCGAATCGAGTTACGCCCAGCTCGGGGAGACGCTGCAAGCGTCGGCGGAGGATGGCGCGTCATCGATCGACGTGGCGGCCTACCGGAGCAGCAACGGCCAGATTGTTCGGCTCGATCCGGTTCAGGCGAAGGCGGTGGCCGATGGTTCGATCAAAGCAGCTGCTGTGCCCGGCCTTCACGCGTGGACCGTGACAGTCACTGGTCCGCGTGTGACCGTGACCGCGACGCTTTCCGTTCAGCTCATGGTGCTTGGCACCGCGACATTGAGCGAGTCGAGGAGCGCGATGTTTGCCTATGGGCAATAGAACGAAACGGGCGATCCGTTTCGCCGCGCCGTTGGCGCTGGGCGTCGCTGCGGCGATCGTTGCCGCGGTTTTGTCGAACAGGATTCTCTGGCTCGACCATCTGCTGGCGTTGTCTTGGCTTCCCAGCGTCGTTCTCTTGCTGCTGCTGCTTGGCGCGGCCGCGGGAATCGCGCTTGCGCTCCCACGGTCGAGGCCCCATTTGGGAGAGCCGATCGTGTCGGAGGCACTGATTCCCAGGCCGACGACCCCCCAGGTTCGACGGAAGCCGGCGATCATTTCGGTCCACGGTCTCCAAGCGCAGGCGGGCTGCACCTCGATGGCGTTCAACCTCGCGGTGGAACTCGCGGCGGCGGGGCTCGTCGATGGCCGCCGACCTCGCTCGATCTGCGTCGTTCGTGCGGGTCCGTTGAGCACCACCGTCGGACTTGATCCACAGCCCTTCACCAACTATTGCCGCAGCCACATGGCGGCGGTCGGCGACGAGGTGATCGAGCTAGCGGAGCGACATCCTTCGGGCTGCGAGGTCCTCTGTGTTGCGGACGGTGTGCTAGACGGTCACCGATTGCGCCTGCTGTCTTCAGTGCTCAAACGGTTCTATGACGTGATCCTCCTCGACTGTCCGCCCGGCGACCGCTGGCTGACTGACTCCGCATTCGACGCGAGCGAGGTTTCGCTCCTGGTCGGACTGCCGACTGAAGAGTCCGCTAAAGCGGTGCTCCCGTGGTCCGATACGTCGTGGAGATACGGTCTTGACGCGCGATTCGGCCTGATAGTCAATCGGATCAGCGCAAGAACCTCGATACCCGAACTGCTGCCAGCTGCGTTCGCTAACCAGGCGCTGATTCCGGAGGACCCGACCGCGGGCAATGCATTGGAGCTGCCTTGGGTTCTGCGTCCCGAGTCGCGAGCGGGCCGGGCCATCACCGAGCTCGCGGCAAGGCTGATGCCGGACCTCGCCGCGAAGGATTCAAGCCATGCCGCATGAGTTGATCGCCGGCCTCGAGGCAGGTGCAGTGGTTGTCCTCGTCCTTCTATTAGTGCCGAAGCGGGGCGTTGATCACCTGCGCGCAAGGTTCTCGGATTTGCATTCAGGTCGGCGCCGCTGGCTCTTCGAGCCGCCTCTATCGCGAGGTGGCCAGCCTGCTCGGAACGTAGCCCTCGATGCGGCTGAGGTGTTCGAGCTGGGGGTTCCGCTGTATGTGGTCGGCCGTCTGGCCGAGCAGAGGTCAGCCCAGTTGTATCTCGAGTGGCAGAGTCGCTGGGTGGACAGCCCGAAGGCACTCCTCGCAGCACACCTGAAGGGCGCAATAAACGAAGCCGAGCTTCACGGTCAACTGAAGAGCCGAGGGCTGCCTCTGCCGGCCACGAAGGCGGTTGCTGCGAAGGTCGAAGCCAGGCCGCTGATCAGCATCAAGTGGTGGCTGGAGCGCCAGGCGATGGCGCACGCAATGGCCAAGCCGAATGGCGATGGATTAGGAAAAGGGGCCCGAGTCGAACCCCTGAACGAGGGGGCGAAGGATGAGCACGAAACCGAGGACGCCGAGGAGGCAGAATCGGCAGCGGCGCCCCGCGCCGACCCGAGCTATTTGAGGATCCGGACGTTCGGACGAATCGAGCTACTACAGGCGGGCCAGGACTATGCCCCAGAACTGTTGCGCAAGAAGGTGCTCGCGTTCATCTGGCTGTACTTGTTCGTGCGGGGCTTGCTTGCGCCAGAGGGCCGGATTGATCGCGGCGCATTCTGTGAAGAGTTCGCGCCTGGACTGTCGCCGGAGAGGCAGCGCAAGCGCGTTCGTGACCGACTGGACGACATGTTCAATCGTGATCTGCCAAAGGCGCTGACATCGCGGCTCATCACTGATCGCACACAGTTGCGCCTCGACCTCAGCAAATGCAGCATCGACATAGTCCGTCTTCAGTCGCTGGCCAAGCAGTGCGCGGCCAAGGCTGGCCTGATGACCAGCGACCTCGCAGCCGAAGCCGATCGAATTCTCGACGAGACGGAGGGGGAGTTCCTCCCTGACTGGGAGGAGATCGAGTCGGAGACCAACGGCGGCCGCGGCGGGGCTGCCGAGTACGTTCGCACGCTCCGCCAGGTGGCAGACACTGCCAGGGTGGACATCATGGGTGCCTTAGCTGCCAACCACCTGGCCCGCCAAGAGCCTCAAAAAGCGATTCCACTGCTGGAGCAGGCATTGGAGCGGCAGCCCCAGCGTGAGGACCTAGCCCGAAAGCTCCGTGCCGCGTACCTCGAGACCGGCCAGCACCTCAGAGCAATCGAAATTCAGAAGGACCACGCCTTAGACGCCTGACCTCACATCGACGCCCGTCTGCTGTCGATGCGGACATTTACAACCGAATATGCCCACCCGGCCAGCTTGCTTATGACCGTTTGCTCGCCGGCGGATCGCTAGGCGCGAGAGCATGGACCGGTGCATGGATTGCGGTGGCGTACTCCTGGCCGTCGATGGTCGATTTCTTCCAAGCGCAGCGACAACTTCGGCAAAAACTCCAGCCTCCGCGACTACGGGCGGGGTCGGTCAGTTCTCCGGAGCAGTCTGGGCACGCACATCTGGCCACGGCGACGCGAGCCAGTGCAGCGGCGCGGTCGAACATGCGTTCGGGAATCGTACCGCACGCAAGGACTGCGAGGTCAGCGAGCCTCCAACCTGAAGCCAAGATCAGCGAGTTCGGCCGGAGCAATCCACCAGCTAAGCCCGGTCGCGGTTAACGCTTGATGTAGACGAGCCGGCCTCTAGTGAGCTAGTCAAGCCAGATTTGCCTTGCGCAAATCCGTTGCGCTGCGCCACAGGGCGACTAGCAATCCAACAGACGTGTTCGATCGCGCGGTGGGGAGATCGCAGGTAAGCCTGCAGGCGGTAGAGGCTTGGGTTAGCCCCGAGGTACTTCGGAAGGTCAGATGGCGTGCCGGTGGCCGACTATAGCTCCAGTAGAATCGGCGTGGCTGGAATCGCGTAGAGAACCAATGAATGAAGACGCCTTGGCATGGTCGCTATTGGTCGAGCTGGAGGCACACCGACGGCGTGACCCGCAGCGACAGCAGATTGCCGGCCAGATCGACCTTCAAACATTCCTCGGACGCTGTCAATCGTCGGCAGAGGCGTACCGAGAAGTTGCGCACGGTCTTGCATCCCAAGGGCTAATAGGCGAGCCAAGCATCGACCAATTGTCGATCGACAATGGCGGAATCTATATCACCGGCGCCGGCTCGAAACATCTTTCCGAGCTGCGTGGAGAGTTGTTTGCACGGGTCACAAAGAAGCTGCCCCAGCTCAACGACGTTTCTGTTGAGATCGTCAAACGCGGCTGGGTCAGCTTTGAGCGTGATGGCAAATGGCCGGAGTTCAAATCAATCGAGAAGGGGATTACGCTCGCGATGCCGCCTAAGACTGACATCTTCAAAGCCATCAGAGACATGCCGTCCTGGGTAGGTAACGTTGCGGTTGGTGCGGCAAACAGTCCTATCTACATCCGGCTCCTTGGTGTCGTCTCATGCGTTGGTGCCGATTCAACCGTCGTCCTTGAGGACTTCTGGCGCGCATTCACTTTGGCGCGGCATCTATTCCATCAATCGGGCGACCTCGCTGACGTGAAGCTCAGCAGCGGCACTCTGGGAGGCTCCGGGCAGGACGGCACGTTGGGAATGACCAACACAGAGATCCGTCAAACCTGGGACCTGCTAAACACCGAACGAATCCTTAGTGGCGGTGGCATGACCGACAACGAGACACAATATGGCTGGGAATTCGATATCTCTCCCCGTGTCCACGATCATCGTGACACGGCGACCCTCGAAGAGTATTTGCAGGCGCGAATCAATGAAGATTTGCCAGAACTGGATACCCGAGCACGCCAGCCGGGACCGGCGCCCTTTTACACGCCTGACCCCGACAAAAGAAAGGTGTTCGTTATTCACGGACGGGACAGCGAAGCACGGAACGCCATTTTCGGCTTCCTCAAGGATCTGGACCTGCATCCCATCGAGTGGGAGGAACTTGTTGCGCGCACGGGGCAAGCCAGTCCATATACCGGCGAGGTGGTGGCTAAAGCTTTTGCGGAAGCGCAAGCCGTCATCGCATTACTGACACCGGATGATGAAGTGCGATTGCATCAGACACTTTGGTCGGATGACGAGGACGATGCCGAGAAACAGATACAGGGGCAGCCGCGCCCAAATGTCTACTTTGAGGCGGGAATGGCGTTCAACGCACAGCCTGAACGGACAATCTTGGTCGAAATCGGCCGAATCAAGACAGCCAGCGACTTGCACGGCAGGAATGTGCTGCGATTCAGCGCGAGTGGGGCCCAAGCGTCAGTCTTGGCGCTCTTCCAACGTCTGCAGTCGGCGGGTTGCGCGGTTGACCAGTCAAATCCCAGTTGGATGGACCCGCAACGTTTCGCCTCACTTGCGACACACTCAAGGAGCAAGTCGATCAAGGGTCAAGACCCTCAGTCACTCCCAACCGGAATCATCCTGTCGAAGGCGCCGGCGAAGAGCAAGCCTGGACTCAGGGTGAAGCTGTACGACCGCGGAAACGCAAGTTATCTACTCGAGGTGATGAATTCTGGGTCCGTTGAATTGAGAGAGGTTCAGTGGACCTTCAAGGAAGCCGTGCCCAACTGGTCGATCATGGACAGCGTTCTGCCGAAGTATCCGATCCCGGAACTACCACCGCGTGAGTATGTGCGGGTACCAGTCGCAGTGACGCTTGGTGGACCGCCAATGGTTGAGCTTCTGACGACCGGGCAAACGCCTGACGGTGAGATCGTAGAAGTCAAGACGCTCTTGTCGGTTTACGGCTAGCGAGATGGGTATCGATATACGGGTGTCAGTGCCAGTTGATGATGATGGATTTGTGCGCCGGGCCTGTCCAGCGTGTAGTCGGGAATTCAAGTGGCACAGCGGACCAACAGAAGGCGCACCCGAGCAAGAAAGTGCAGCGGAGGAGTATTTCTGTCCCTACTGCGCCAGTCCGGCGGCACCCGACCAATGGTTCACGGAGGAGCAGATCGATTACTTCCGCCAGGTAGCAATCGCGGAGTTCGCTCCTAAGATCCGCGACGACTTTACGAAAGCGCTTGAACCGCTCAACCGATCCGGGCTTATTACTGCGGAAGTCTCAGGCGGCGACGTTGGATATCCGCCACCTCTCACCGAAGACAATGACATGTTGATGGTTGCGTCGCCCTGCCATCCATACGAGCCAGTGAAAGTGGATGAGACCTGGTCAGAACCATTGCATTGCCTCGTGTGCGGCAAAGCCTATGCCCTACCCGCACACTAGAGCGTGACCATCTCCTCGCCAACCTCGTAAAGGGATGAATCGTCAACGGAGGGAGGAGCCTTCCCGGCCCGATGCGGCCCAGAGCTAGAGGACGTGGCGCGGCGGACGCAGTGCTAGTAGTTCCAGTCCTCGTGAGCCAGAGGCGCCGCGTTCAACTCATCTCGTCGAGTGCGCCAGTTCGGCATGAAGCGATCCATCAGCTGTCGAAACCTAACCGTGTGGTGTCCCTCATGAAGATGACACAACTCATGAACCAGCACGTACTCAAGACTAGCCGGAGACTTCTTTATCAGTTCAAGATTCAGCGAAATACGACCCGACTCAGGGTTGCAAGTGCCCCACATCGTCTTCATTCGTCGTATCGCCACGGTGGATGGTTCGACTCCGATCACTTCTCGCCACTTCTCCACCAACGGTGCCAAGAGAAGCCTGAGCTCCCGGCGGTACCAGTCGCTGACGATTGACTCGCGCCGTTGCCTGCTGGACCCCTTGCGGACTCGCAGCTCTAGCGTCGTATTGCCGCTGCGACGGATCAGTTGATCGTCACTCTCGATGACTCGCATCCGATATCTGCGGCCCTGGAAGTAATGGGCTTCGCCAGTTACGAACTCCCGCTCACTCTGGCGCTCCTGGACTTGAAAACGAGCTTGCTGTCGGCGAATCCAACCGAGTCGAGAAATGACGGCGAGCCGGATGGCTTCAACATCAAGGCGGAGCGGAGCCGCCACTCGGACCCTGCCGTTCGGCGGATATACGGCTAGGTGGAGATTCTTGATGTCTTTGAAGACGACATCGACCTTCTGGTTGATGACCTCAATGTCGAGTTGCTTAGTAATCACGTTGCCTCTTTGCGATATCAAAGATCGCATCGACGAGCTCGTCATCACCAAGAACCTTCTTGATCGCGAGTCGGACCTCCCTTTCCTTGATTCTGCTCCCGTGCCACCCGGCCTTCTTGGTGGTCCGAATCGCCTCGTCAACACGCAGCGCCAACTCCGCATCCCTTTCGAGGTTGTCGTAAAGAGCGCGCTGCGCAGGCGTTGCGACGGGCGCTGGATATGAAGCAGTGTCCGGAGTCTTCAGTTTCTTCGCCAGCGCGGCCAGTTCGGCGAGATACTGCTTATATTCGATTGCCGCCAGCCTGCGAGTCTTGACGAGGGCGTCCAACAGTTCAGACATGCGCTCGTAATACTTCGGATTCACGGCGAGTTCATCGATGATGAGGCGGCGGATGTTGTTTTCTATCGTCTCCGCAACTGCCTTGCGATCCTTGCGAATTCCTTCGGGCAAGCGATCGACCGCCTTGTCCCCCTCGCTGGCGAGCATCTCCACCAGGGATAGGTCATCAAACGCTGATACTTTCGTGCTGTCCTCTGCCCTGATGTATGAATCGAGAAGGTGCCGCATCGCCGGCTCGTACATCTTCATGTCGATGTAGTCACCACTTGCTAACTTGACCTCTTCTCTCACTTTCTCGTAGTGCTCGACCTCTGACCTGATCGTCTCTGCCTCATCCTTCGCGTATCCCGCGTCTTCCATCTCGTTTGCCAGATTTGCGTAGGCGCGAAGCAGTGAGCTGACCAGCTTGTATAGCTGGACCCGTTTCGGCTCGTTGTCGGCCAGCTCATCAGCGTTCTCGGTATCAGTGGTGCAGAAGAAACGTAGGTAGGCCATTGTGTCGCGTGGCGGCTCCACTGGCTCGCAGAGTGCTTTTACAGCCTCCCGCGTCTCTTCCAGCCGCTCACGCGCCTTGGTCAACCGGTCCTTGAGCAGGCCCTCCACATCATCAGCATCGAATCCATCGAAGGCTTCGCTCGTGTAGTCCCGGTACGACTTCTTTAGGGACTTGAAGAGATCTTTGTAATCGACAATGTACCCGTACTCCTTGTCCTCGCTGTCGAGTCGGTTCACCCGACAAACGGCCTGGAACAAGCCGTGGTCGCGCATCTGCTTATCGATGTAGAGATATGTTGCGGGCGGTGCATCGAAGCCTGTCAGCAGTTTGTCGACGACGATGAGCAGCTTCATCTGCCCCGGTTCCTTGATGAATCTCTCCTTGACCTCGTCTTCGAACTGCTCGATCTTGTTGACAGCTTTATCCTCGGGCTCGTTGAAGTGGGCCGCAAGCATCTTGCGATAGACGTCGTACTTGAGAAGTTGCTCGGTCACACCCTCGCCAGACTCTTCGCCCTTGATGTCTGAGATCCCGGGTTTGTAAGAGGTGACAATGGCGCACTTGCCGGCAAGATCAGTCTTCTCGAACATCTCGAAGAATCGGCAAGCGGAATAGATATCGCTGGAGACGAGCATCGCGTTTCCGCTGCCACTGACAAGCCGGTCACGGAGTTCCATATCGAGGAGAATGTCGGCAACGATCTTCTCCAAGCGGTCTCGAGCGCTAAGGACTTTTTGCATCGTGCCCCACCGGCGCTTGAGCTGCGCCCTCGCAACATCGGTAAGACCTCGCGTCTTGATCTCGAACCACTGATCGATCTTGTCTTGAGACGTGATCGCCTGTTCGATGTCACGAGCCTCGTACCGGAGATCAAGGACAACCTTGTCGCGTACGGCTTCATCGAATTTGTACGTGTGAATGTAGGGACCAAAGATTTCGACGCTCTTTCGCTTGTCCTTCTTCAGAAGTGGCGTGCCGGTGAATCCAATGAACATTGCGCTCGGAAGGATCGTCGTCATCGCATCGTGAAGCTTCCCTGATTGAGTCCGGTGGCACTCATCCACGAATACGAAGATGTCTCCCTTCGCCAGGAAACCCTTAGGCAGGTGCTTGCGGATGTCCTCAATGAAACTGTCGATGTCGCCTTCTTGGGAACTGCCGAACTTGTGCACAAGTGAACAGATGAGAGATTCCTTGGCCTCGTTGAGAATGGCTACCAGGTCGGCTCCGCTCTTCGTGCGATAGATGTCCTCGCTTACGCCGAGGAAGACCTGCTGGATCTGTTCATCTAGCTCTTCACGATCAGTGATAAGGAGCACGCGCGAATTAGCAACGTTCTCCCTAATCCACTTCGCGAGCCAGACCATCGTCAGGCTTTTGCCGCTGCCCTGCGTGTGCCAGATGATGCCTCCCTCGCGCCGGCCGACATGCTCCTGAGATCTCCGTACGCCGAAGTACTGGTTGTGCCGACAGATTTTCTTTACTCCGCCATCGAATACGACGAAGTCGTGGATGATTTCAAGCAGACGCTCCTTCGAGCACAGTAGTGAAAGCGGCTTATGAAGCAGGTTTTCGACATCGCTTGTCTCTTTCCACGTCAGGTAATACTTCTCCGGGGTCTCGATCACCCCGTATCGAAGGCCCTCGGTTTCGTTCCCCGCCATGACGAGTTGGATCGTGGCGAAGAACGGTTGAATGAACTCCCTCTTCTGGCTATCGAGGTTCTGGCGGATTCCCTCAGTCACCGAAACGACCGAGCGCTTGAGCTCCAGGACGCCAAGGGCGATTCCGTTCACGTAAAGCACAATGTCGGGTCGCTTGATATTCGGTCCGGCAACCGTGACCTCTTCGGCGATCGCGAAATCGTTCCTATCAGGGTTCTCCCAGTCGATTAGCCAAACCGTTTCGTGGTGCTCACCCACATCAGGGCGAACCTTCACTCCGTACCGCAGGAGGCCGTAGACCTCGCGGTTGGCGTCGTACAGGTTCTTACTGCCGGTAATTGCCTTCGCTTGATCGATCTCGCGAAACACCTTGTCGATGATCTTGTCGTCATAACCTCGACCGGAGAGCGACTTGTGAAGTAGCTCTTCCTCGACGTTGCTGTTGCCGGCTCGGTCGGTCCAATCGCCGAGGTACTCGTACTTCAAGGTGCGTCGGAAGAACGCAACAGCACGCTCCTGGGCTAGCCGCTCCTTATCGCCGACTAAGCTCATACGCCGGCCTCTTCGTTCAGGCGCACGCGACCAGTAAGTAGCGCCTGCATCATTCCTACCTTGACCACCTTCATTTTGTCGCGCATCAGCACCAGTCTTGCAATTGCACGATCCATGTCAGATAGAACGTCTGCGATAGCTTCCTGCTCCTCGCCAGTATCCGGAATCGTCACAGACAGTTCTGTGAGGTCGCGCTTGCCGATTTCAAGGAATGTCGAGCCGGTCGCGCGTTCGATCATCCGGGATCTCAGCGTCAATACCAGGTAGTAGAGGAACTCGTTAGAAACACCTGGTTTCACTACAAGGGACTTGAATCCTTGATTGGTCGCGACGGGCACGGCCGCGATTCTCACCTCACCAATCGTTGCGCGACTGCAAAGCAGCAGAGCTCCACGAGGCAAGAGAGTCGCGCCGCAACTTGAAAGCCCGCTGCCTGTGATTGTCCGCTCAGTCACCCAGAGATATTTGCCAGGTTGAGACGTGATGTCCGTAGGGGTGCACCATGGAATATCGCCGCCCCAAAACGATGCGACGCGAGTCTGCGGCGTGGCTCCGCTCCGAATGTCAGCAAGTTCACCCATCTGTGCGGCGCGCCAATCACGGGTGAATCCGCTCAAGCGAGTCGTTCCACGCAACAACTGCTGCATCGTGGCGAGCTTCACAGCTCGATTCTTTGCAATGAGCTTGTCGACCGCGCCAATTGTTGCGTCGAGGTCGGAAAGACTTTCGGCGATTGCGCGCTGCTCGGGCAGGGGAGGCAACGGCAGCTCGAGCTTCTCAAGCCTCTTTCTTTGGATTCCCGTCGCAGTGGAGCCAGACGCGTTTGACACCAAGCGGCGCTGAAATCCATCCGACATCATCAGTTGAGACAGGAAGGTGCTCACAACTTGAGATGGGTCAACCTGCAACAGAACGACGCGTTGGCTAAGAATGTATTTGCGATGGTCCGGAATGAGAGCTACGTTGCCAAGGGGCGCTTCAGTGGTGATGACGATGTCTCCCCTTTCAGCATCGCCTTTCGTCATCCACCGTTTATAGAGGGCATCAGATCCGAAATACGTTTCTTCCTGGAGGTCGACAAGTCCCATCTTCACATTGCGCGCCGAGAGAGCGGGTATGTCTCCACCACCCCAATCCATACCCAGCTTTCGTGGGGTTCGCCCGCGAAAATCGATGATGTTACGACTCAACTTTCTGAGTGAAGCCGCGTGCCAGTCTGCGGGAGGGGCGCTCCAGTCGGTCAACTTGAGCCGCGCCGGACCTTCGGAATTGAAGACGCTTCCTGGCCGCGAACCGTGCCATTCACCATTCCACTCCCATCCGGTGGAGGTCCCCTAGGACCGATGCCTCCATCTCCGCCGCCGTTCGAGTCAGCTCCGGCAGTGTCTCCGCGTATCGCATTTCAAGCTCGGTGATTCGGCCGGCTAGTCCATGCGACAGGCGTTGGATCTCGTCCGCAAGCGCGCTTCGTAGCTCGGCGAACCACTTGTCGTCGACAACGAGCGACCTAATCTCCTCGTCAGCAAGCTCGCCGTAGCGAGCAAGCACCTTGGAATCGAGTCTGGATTGTTCATCCCTGACCGCCTTAGCTGCCGCAGCCGAAACCTCAAAGAGTTTCGCGCATCGAGCCAAGAGCGCTCTCTCGCTCTCGCTATCGGCCAATCCGTCGTATGTCCTGATTGCCACCCCCAATCCGGCTTTGGTGATCTCTCCCTTGTCGTTCTTCGCTTCCTCTAGCGGGCCGTCCTCAGATGCGTTCTCATCAACGAATTCAGTGAACTCTTGTTCAGCGCTCGCGGCCCTAACTTCGAGTGCAGCAATGGTCCGAAGATCGTTAGGAAAGAATCGTGCGGATACGAGACGAGGCGGTAGCAGATCCATTCTGTACTTCTTCTTGCCAATAACTAGATCTGGGGTCTCCTTGATCTTCCTTTCCTTGTCGTCGAGCGTGGGCCGTGGCTTGGCGGCATCTATCCAACCTTCAGCCGCGACCAGATAGATGTCGTCCTGCATTGTTTCAACCCAGTAATCCATCAAGCGTTGATAGACCCGATATTTGTCAAGTAGAGGAAGCGTGTCGAATCGTTTGAGGAGGTCTTCCGCGATGGCTTCGATGATTTCTTTGGGCAGAGCCCCTTTCTTGATACCGTTTAGACCCGCATGGTGCGCGTCCTTCCACGAGTCGTACACCTCAAAGCCTCGATCCGCGAATGCTATGAATTCAGCATCGGCGAGGATCGTGCCCTTTACCTGTTGCGAGTCAACCCGAGCACGGCTGTACCCTGCGCGGTCGCCAGGTTGAACGAGCTTCGAACGTAGAGACGGAAGGACCGACCAATACGTCGCTAGCGCATCAATATCAGAATCGGGGATCCCTCCGCGCATGTGTGCGTCGAGATCCTGCAGGTCTTCCTTCTCGCCGGAATCGATGTAGCGCGGAATGTTGAGGTTGTAGTCGTTGGCCGGGGAGGCAATCTCCGACGTCGGGACCATCCGCGAGTAGCCGGGCCACTCTGCCTGCCTGTTGAAGACGTCGACGATGCGATGAATATCGCGCGCGCGAAGTCGGTTCTTGTTGCCGTCCTTCATGAACCCCTTACTCGCGTCGATCATGAAGATGCCGGTTCTGACCTGCGCGTTCTCCTTGTCGATGACAATGATGCAGGCTGGAATGCCGGTGCCGTAAAAGAGATTGGCCGGCAGTCCAATAATGCCTTTTATGAGACCGCGCGTTACGAGGTTCTTTCTGATGTCACCTTCCTTGTTTCCGCGGAAGAGCACCCCGTGTGGAAGGATGATCGTGCCTTTGCCGGCACTCTTTAGAGAAGCAATAAAGTGGAGGAGAAACGCGTAGTCACCGTTCTTGGCTGGTGGCACTCCGTACGCAAACCGCCTGTACTCATCGTGCAAGGGATCGAAGCCGTTGGCCCATGCTTTCATCGAGAAGGGCGGATTGGCCAGGGCAAAGTCGAAGGTCTTGAGGGCTCCATCCTTGTTCTTGAAATACGGGGCTGAGAGCGTATTGCCACGCCACAGGTCCGCCGTCGGGTGCCCGTGGAGATACATGTTCATCTTTGCCAACGCCCAAGTCGCGACATCGTTCTCTTGTCCGTAGATCGTTATGCCGCGTGAGCTTTCATCGGCCGCCTTCAAGAGGAGTGATCCCGAGCCGCAGGTAGGGTCATAGATCGTTTGGTCTTGTCGGGTCTTCGAGCTGATGCCGACGACCTTCGCCATGATGCGCGAGACCTCGGCCGGCGTATAGAACTGCCCCTTGCTCTTGCCCGATTCAGTAGCGAAGTGCCGCATGAGGTACTCGTACGCGTCGCCAAGCAAGTCGTCACCTTCAGCGCGGTTCGCGCCAAAGTCGATGGACTGGAAGATCCCGACGAGTTTGCTAAGCCGGTCGACCATGTCCTTGCCGCGCCCGAGCTTGTCCTCGTCGTTGAAGTTGGCGACGTCGATTACCCCCTGAAGTTCATTCGCCTCAGCGAACTTTCCGATGATCTTGTTGATTCCTTCGCCGATGTCTTTGTTGTTCTTCAGCGTCACCATGGCGGCGAAACCGCCGCCTTCGGGTACCTCGATCAAGGCGTCGGTCTTATCTGCGTACTTGTCTGACACGTACTTCATGAAGAGGAGCGTCAAGACGTAGTCCTTGTACTGGGACGCGTCCATGCCGCCCCGAAGTTCGTCGCAGCTGCTCCAGAGGGAGCTATATAGATCGGACTTTTTCATCATCTGACGGACCCCGTTCGGGGCTGCATGAAAGTAGTCGCGTCACTCCAGCCCGCGACCGACAGGCCTGGATCAACCCCGGTTGCTCGGGTGCGGAATTCAGATTCTGGCGATTGCGGCATGGGGTGGGTTCTCTCCTGCAACCAACCCTCGGGCGGGGCGGGGCGGAAACGAGGATATCGGTTCCCCGCGAGCCTGTGTCGCCCTCAGCCCTTCGAATCTGGACTTATCCAGCGGGCAGAGAGTTGCCCCACCGCCGAAGGACTTAGTGCCGAGGGTGGACTAGGCCGGGCTCGGGGCGGAGCCCCACTAAGACTTTGCCTTTCTTATCCACTTAAAGAAGCCGACGAAGTCCTTTCGTGATGCAACTTCCACGTGGCCGCTCCTTAGGTGCTTACTGTGCTGGCAGTGTTGCTCGGGAATGCTGTCCAGGTAGCGGTGAGGTTCCGAGGCACCACGAGCCGCAAGGGTTGTAAGCAGGTGCAGGGAGTTGCGAGCCCTTGTCATCGCAACAAAGAACGCTAGGGGGGAGGCCTTTTTCATGTTCACGTCGTCGAATCCCAGGACCACAACGTGATCGGCCGAAAGGCCCTTGGCTCCAACCATCGACATCAATTCGATCGGTGAAACACTCCCCGCAGTCTCAATCTCGTCTTCCTCCTCGACGGAGCGTGATACATCGCCCGCAATTGGGGCCGCTTTAAGATCCTCAGCGAGACGATCTGGATGATCCACACGGATCGCCTTTGCAATCTCCTCAGTCTTCGCCACGGCATCAGAGCCAGGATCATCAATGATCTGCTGAATGCGTCCACATTTCTCGAGAACTGCTGCGACGGCCGGGTGCGGAACCTGACTCAGGGTAAGGCCGCGGTGCAAGGCCTCAGTGATAAGTTTGTGCACCTCCGAAATTTCGACTGCTTCAAAATGGAGAATCTTGCGCAGCGTGAAGTTGTCAGTCGGCGTCTGAGCACATCGATAGAAGGTCTTGATCCGGTAGTAGTCCTCCCCTTGGCCTGCGCTCTCAAGACGCCATTCATCCACCAGTCGCCGAAGACGATCCGCTTGCTCCTTCCCGAGGTAGCTGGCGACGTCCCTTTGGTGCGAGAGGATGAGAAGGAATGAATCCTTCTTGGTTCCTGAAGTTATCTCCTCCCTACGCTTCTCAAGGTCAGCGCGATGCTCGTTGATGAACGACTCGATGTAATCAACCGCCATCGGTGGGCGCGAACACGCAACAGCCTGGATTGGGGTCGCCTTCTCATCTAGAACAAGAGGCAAGAAGATCTTTGGGATCGAAGTCGGCGCCTTGGCCTTCTCGATGAAAGCATCCGCGCCCATAGCGATGTTGTAACTGCATCGACCGCAGTACGGAAGCATCGCGTTGGTCCACTTGCCGCCAGCGTGGTACCCGCGAATGATCTCTGGATGGCTCGCCTTCAATCCCTCGTACAACGCCTGGTCGTCGTCCCCTGCTAGCAGGACACCATCGGCCGCCGCCGTGCAGACCGCGAAGAGTCCGTCCTCGGCCTTGTTGAAGTCTTGGAACTCGTCGACTATCCATAGCGAGTGCTGTACTAGCTCCGGATTCTCCTGAACAGCCTTTGTTGCGTGAACAATCGAATCTGCGAAGCCAACGGCGTTGTAGAACCGGCTCAACTGCGAGTACGTCCCCTGAAGAGTTGGCCAAGGCTCATCGGTTTCCATGGCCGTGTTGTGGAATTGCCGCTCCAGCTCTTCGAACAGCGGCGGCTGCGTGACCTTAGGATTCAAACCGAGCACGTCGCCCCAAACCACGTCCTTCCAACCGCCTCCGATCATTTGGGCGTGGGCGGCCAAACGATGCGTCGAGGTTCCGCCATTTCGCTCAACGAGGCTGCGGGCCAACCCGTGAAGTGTGGTAACGGTGATGAGCTTCCTCTCTTCCGGTGACAGGTCGCTCGTCTTGATCTCGTTGTCGAGATCCTTTACGAGTTTCCGCACAAAACTAGTGACATAGATGCTCTTTGCTGGGTGCCTGCTGATCCATTCATGTATGCGTTGCATAAAC
>JALZAL010000238.1 GCA_030948325.1 Candidatus Dormiibacterota bacterium | reverse complement strand
GGGCTTGCAAAAGCGTTCTGCATGTCCACGACGACCAGGGCGGTTCGATCGAGGTCGAGGGTGATCGGCTCCGGCTCCGCCGGGATCTCAACCGCGGTCATGATCTTCCAGCCGCACGATTCGCTTCGACTTCCACTCTGAGCGCGGCAGCGTCCCCGCCGGCACGACACGGCACTCCAGGCGCACGCCAAGGGCCTGGCGCAGGTCCGCCTCGAGGCGTTTGGTGGAGGTCTCCGGTCCGTCGATCTCCACCAGCACCGCGACCTCGTCCATCTGCCGAACACGCCGGCGCTCGATGACGAACTCTGTTATGTGCCCGTGGCGCCGAAGGATGTCCTCGACCTGCGATGGATAGAGGTTGACCCCCCGAACTGTGAACATGTCGTCGACCCGGCCGCGGATGCCACCGACCAGTTTCATGAAAGGGCTGCCGCAGGAGCACGGCTCGCGCGAAACCAGCACTCGGTCCCCGGTCCGGTACCGGATAAGCGGCATGCCCCAGCGTCCAAGGTTGGTCGCCACGAGCTCGCCTTCTTCGGCGGGGCTGCCGTTCTCGTCGAGGACCTCGAATATGAACTCCGACTCCACGGCGTGGATGCCGTCACGCTGGGAGCAGCTGTGTCCTGTCGGCCCAAGCTCGGTCATCCCGGTGTGGTCGAAGCATTTGGCCGAGTAGGCAGCCTCGATCGCGGCGCGCGTGGCTGGGATGCTCGCGCCTGGCTCGCCGGCATGGATCGTGACCCGGATCTTCGAAGCGGCGGGATCGAGCCCGATTGACCGCGCCACGTCTGCCAGACGGAGCGCGTAGGTCGGGGTTGCCAGCAGGACCGTTGCGTCGAGCTCCACGACGGTGCGGACCCTCTGCTCGGTCGTCATCGCGCCACCTGAGATGGCAAGGGCGCCAAGCCGCTCGGCTCCGCCGAATGCGGTCCAGAATCCGATGAAAGGTCCAAACGAGAAGGCGAAGAAGAGCCGGTCGGACGCTGTTACGCCGGCCGCGCGATAGACGTGGTCGGACCATATCCGCAGCCACCACTCCCACGACTCAGCGGTGTCCAGCCACCGAAGCGGGTGTGAGCCCGAAGACCCGGAGGTCTGGTGCAGCCTGATGTACCGATCGAGGGGATACGTGAGATTGGTGCCGTAAGGCGGTTTCGCGTCCTGGTCCGCGAGCAGCTCACTCTTGGTCGTGAGAGGCAGTCGTTCAAAGTCGTCCCAGCCTCGGATGTCGCTCAACCGGGTGCGCCAGAAGCCATTCTTGGTCAAGACGTTGGCGAGCCCCGCCCGCAGCTTTCGAAGCTGCAGGTCGCGGAGCTCGTCCGGATTAGCCAGGGGGGTGCGCTGGGATCTGGCTCTGCCGGGCTCGGCGCCCCTCAAGTGACTGCGCGGTCGCCGATCTCCAGGGCGCCATCGAGGATCTCGAAGCCCTCGTCCAGCTCAGCCTCTGTGATGCACAGGGGCGGGTTGGTCATGATCGTGTTCCAGCGGATAAAGGTATGCATGCCCCCGTCGTGCAGGGCCTGCCCGATCGCCTTCATCTCAGGCGAGGTGCCGTTGAACGGCGCCATCGGCTCCAGGGTCTTGCGATCCCGTATCAGCTCCAGGGCACCGAACAATCCGATCGACCGCACGGCGCCCACGCATGGATGCCGCTCCTGCAGCCGGCGGTGGTGCTTGGCCAGTATCGCGCCCATCCGCTGCGCGTTCCCGACCATGTCGTCCTCCTCGTACGCCTGGATCGCGCCCAGCGCCGCGGCGCAGCCGAGGGGGTGGCTGTTGTAGGTCAAGCCTCCGTAGAAGACGTTTTCGTCGAAGTAGGCCGCGACCTTCGGACGTATGCCGACCGCGCCCAGCGGGACATAGCTGCTGGTCAGGCCCTTCGCGAGAGTGATGAGGTCCGGCACGACGTCCCAATGGTCAACTGCGAACCACCGGCCAGTGCGCCCGAAGCCGCTCATGACCTCGTCGCAGATGAGCAGGATGCCGTGCCGGTCGCAGATCTCCCGGACACCCTGGAGGTAGCCGTCTGGCGGGATGAGAATGCCGTTGGTACCCGTGACCGGCTCGAGGATGAAGGCGGCGATCGTCCTCGGGCCTTCGAGGCTGATCGTCTCGTCGAGCAGCTCGAGCGCCACCTCCGCGCTGTCGGTGCCGCGCTGGACGCCGTGATAGGGATCGAGAACGTGAACGACGCCTACCGCGTGCTCGTTCGACCAGCGGCGCGGGTCTCCCGTCGCCTGGATCGCGGTGCCGCTGGAACCGTGGTACGAGCGGTACCGAGCGAGAATCTTCGAGCGGCCGGTCACGGCACGCGCGATCTTGATGGCGTTCTCGTTGGCGTCGTTGCCGGCCAGTGTGAACAAGACCTTGTCGATGTCACCTGGCAACAGCTCCGCGAGCTTGCGGCCGAGCCGCGCTCGGGCCTCGGACGCCATGAACGGGCTGATGTAGGGGAGTTGGTCGACCTGGCGCTTGATCGCGTCGATGATCCTCTGGTCCCCGTGGCCGGCGTTGACGCACATGAGCTGGCTGTTGAAGTCGATGAATCGCCTGCCGTCGACGGTCTGGAAATGGACGCCCTTGGCGCTCGCGACCGCCATCGGCTTCAGTCCGGCCTGTGCGGTCCAGTCGTAAAGGGTGTGGCGCAGGCAGAGCTGGGTGATCTCCTCCGCGCTGAGCGCCTTGACGGCCTCGACAACCATCGGAGAAATCCTACGCGCGGTCGTGCCGTGAAGGGTTCACAAACCCTGGACGCTCACCTCAGCCGGCGGTTTCGACAGCGGTCGGTTCCAGAGCCGCCAGTACCTTCCTGAGCAGTCCGGCGAGGGTCGTGAGCTCCTCATCATTGAGACTGGCGAGCAGCTCGCGCTCGCTCCCGGTGTTTGCAGTCACCGCCTCTTCGAGGATCCGGGCACCCTCATCGGTCAGCTCGACCAGGACGCCTCTCCGATCGTTGGGGTCGCGTGTCCGCTTGACAAGACCGCGGCGCTCGAGGCGGTCGAGCCGGCTCGTGATGCCCGCAGACGACAGCATCAGCCCCTTGAACAGCCGGGTCGGCGAGAGCCGGTTGGGGGGTCCGGCGATGCGCAGCGCGCTGAGGACACCGACCTCGCCGCGACCGAGCCCGAAGCGGCCGAAGGCCTCTTCCTGGTGGCGGGCGACGTGCAGCGCAATCCTCGAAAGTCGCGCGGTGACCTGGTAGGGCGCCATCTCGAGACCCGGCCGCAGGGCCGTCCATTTATCCAGAAGTTGGTCGGTCCAGTCTCGCGACACGTCTCGAGTATATGGAATAGCTCTGCCGAGTGCGAGATTCTCGCTTACAAGTATCTCGCTTACGAGCGATACATTGCGGTAGAGGGCCCGC
>JALZAL010000295.1 GCA_030948325.1 Candidatus Dormiibacterota bacterium | reverse complement strand
CTGTAGGGCGTGATAGTGCCGTTACCGAGCTCTCCGTCAGAGTTCAACCCCCACGTCCAAACTTGCCCGGTCGTTGAGCCTGCTACAGATCCGACAAGGCCGAACGTGACCAGTGAAGCAAGGGCCGCCGCGAACAGGAACCTCTTGGCCATCGCGACTCTCCTTAACTATCGGTTGTGGACCGGGCTCCACCGGTATCTACAGATCCGGGTTACAGCAGGTTGGGCACAGCTGGCCTAACGGTTCATGGGAACGGTACTCGCTGGGTTACGCATCAATACGTGGTTGTCGGCAATGGCTGAGAAAGCACGGGGAGTAACCAGGCGCTTTGCGTTTCCCTAGTTGGAGGTGACGAGTATTTGGACGCGACAACAGTAGTGATCGTCGGGGTGGTCGTTTTTATGGTGGTTGTATTGCTGGTCGCGCTTGCCAGGGCCTTCCGGCGCGCACCGAGACCTGTGCTGAGGCCGTTGGCCCCCGAGGCTATGGCTCGGTATGGGGCAAATTGGGATCGGATCGAATCGCATTTCGTGGATGCCCCGGAAGACGCGGTGCGGGAGGCTGACGCACTGGCGCTGGCCCTGCTGAACGAGCGCGAGCATCCGCTTTCGGATGACCGGCTCCCTGCCGACATGCGTCGCGCGCGACGTGCGGCGGCCGGCAAGGAGATACGGGGAACAGAAGGCCTGCGCCGGGCGATGCTGTACTACCGTGGCGTCATCGTCCAGATGGCGGGGAAACCCGAAGTTCGCGAGCAGGCTCGGGAGGGTCGGAGAGAGATCGCTTCATAAGCAACGAGTTGGGCCGCCGGGCACTCCGGCGGCTCAACTATTTACGTGACAAGGTCGCCTGATCGCGCTAGCGTGAAAGCGGTTAAGACATGGACACCAAAGCGCCTCTGCAGTTCCTGCTCAACGGCTCATTCAATCTTTTGACCGAGGTGCTTGATGGCATGACCGATGAGGAGTGGGCCTCCAGGCCGTTTCCGGGCGCCAACCTTCTCGGCTTCACGGTCTGGCATTGCGCTCGCACGATGGACTGGGCAGTCAACTGCGTGATGCGCGGCTCGCCAGAGCTTGTCGACCTGGCAGAGTGGCATGACGTCCGCGTCGAGGAGGCGGGGTTTGGCGCCGGCGCTTCCAGAGAGGCCGCCGACGCTATCGCGCGCGAGGTACCCCGGATGAGGGTGCTGGCGTACGTTACGGCCCTCCGCGCCGATGCAGTCTCGTGGTTCGCCGCCCTGCCGGCGGAGGATCTGTCCGGCGCGATCGACCTCACTGCCAGCCACGCTAAGAAGCCCGAGTACATGGCGCCTGCGGTGTGGGCCGAGGTGGAGGACCTTCACGGCATTCCCAAATGGCAGTTCGTCGCCCGACCCTGCGCATCGCATGTCCGGGTTCACTACGGTGAGGTCACCAGCCAGCTTGAGGCGGTCAGAGCAACGGCTCGAGCTTAGAGGCGCCGCCCCAGGAATTCAAAGCCACCCCGCGCCCGAACCCTCAATTACGGCGGGATCGACTACATCCACGCTATCACCGGCAGCGGGGGCCACAAGGCATTGACATGGCCGGGTTTCAGACCACATGCTCATGTGGAGGCAGGCTCTTGGGCGTTGGGGCCCAAGGCTGTGCCGGCCCCGGCAACTTTCGTCGCACTAAGCGAGGTTACCTGTGCCCGACTCCAGCTCCAAGCCGTTGATCTCCGCCCGCGGCCTCGGCAAGCGCTTCGGCGACCTGGTCGCGGTCGATGGTGTCGATTTCGACGTTGCCGAAGGCGAGGCATTCGGCTTCCTTGGGCCGAACGGCGCCGGCAAGACGTCCACGATGCGCATGATCGCGTGCGTCTCGCCGGTGACCTCGGGCACGCTCACCGTCTTCGGCAAGGACCCGGAATTGTCAGGGGCCGAGATCCGCGCTCGGCTGGGCGTCGTGCCTCAGGCGGACACGCTGGACCTGGAGCTGACAGTTCGCGAGAACCTGGTCATGTACGCGCGCTACTTCGATCTCCCGTGGGCCGAGGGACGCAAGAGGGCCGATGAGCTGCTCGAGTTCGTTCAGCTCGTGGAGCGCGCGAAGGACAAGGTCGAAGACCTGAGTGGAGGCATGAAACGCCGCTTGACCATCGCGCGGGGTCTCATCAATCAGCCCGATCTGCTGCTCCTCGACGAGCCGACCACCGGCCTTGATCCACAAGCGCGCCACCTCGTATGGGAGCGCCTGTACAGGCTCAAGCAGCGCGGCGTGACCCTCGTCCTCACCACGCATTACATGGACGAGGCGGAGCAGCTGTGCGACAGGCTTGTCGTGATGGACAAGGCGAAGATTGCGGCGGAGGGGACACCGCGAGAGCTCATCGCCCAGTACTCGACCAGAGAGGTCTTGGAGCTTCGCTTCCGGGAAGAGGAGAAGCCAAACCTCGATGGACGTCTCGAGGGATTGGCTGATCGAATCGAGGTGCTGCCAGATCGGGTGCTGCTGTACACGTCGGATGGAGATGCGGCGGCCGCCGAAGTACACCGCCGCGGGCTGCGGCCCGAGAGCTCACTCGTCAGGCGCGGCACGCTCGAGGATGTCTTCCTTCGACTTACAGGCAGGAGCCTGATCGATTGAGCATCCTGGAGTCGCGGCCGTGAGCAGCGCCGGTGCTGTCCGCGTGGTCGAGCACAACGCGCTGATCTTCAGGCGGATGTGGCGATCGATGCTCACCGTCTCGTTCTTCACCCCACTGTTCTTTCTTGCCTCTATGGGCTTGGGACTGGGCACCCTGGTCAACCGAGGCGCTGGAGGCGTGGGCGGCGTCCCGTACATCGAATACCTGGCGCCTGGGTTGCTGGCCGCGACGACCATGCAGTTCGCCGCCTTCGAGTGCACCTACCCGATCCTCTCGAAGATCATGTGGGACCGTATTTACGACGCGATGCTGGCGACGCCCCTCGCGGTTCGCGACGTGCTCGCGGGCGAGGTGGTATGGGTGACGCTCCGGCTGGTCATGGTCGCCACCGTCTTCTGGTGCGTGATGGTGATTTTCGGCGTCGCCCACACGCCTGAGTCGCTGCTGGTGATCCCCGCAGCCACGCTGAACGGCCTTGCATTTGCCCTGCCGCTGATGGCCTTCACCGCGACGCAGCGGACAGACACCTCGTTCAGCACGATCTTCCGCTTCGTCATCACCCCGCTCTACCTGCTGGGTGGTGCGTTCTTCCCGATCAGCAAGCTGCCCGGCTTCCTACAGGTGGTGGCCTGGGCAAGCCCGCTGGCGCATGGGGTAGAGCTCTGCCGCGGGCTGGTGCTCGGGAATCTTGTCGCCGGACCGGCTCTGCTGCATGTGATCGTCTTGATGGCTTACGCCATTGCCGGCGTGGCACTGACACGGCCACTCCTGACCAGGAGGCTGGTCAAGTGAGCGATCAGTTGCTCC
>JALZAL010000228.1 GCA_030948325.1 Candidatus Dormiibacterota bacterium | reverse complement strand
CCATTTGAAGCACTGGATCCAGGGCGGGACAAATGAACCACCCAACCTCACCCTTCTTTGCTACCGCCACCACTGGATGGTGCACGAAGGCAGCTGGCAGATCGTTCGCGGCGATGACGGGCGGATGCTGACCATCCCGCCGACGGTGAGGTTCGGTCCGTCGCCCCGGGGACCCGACTAACTACTACAGGTAGTGCCTTCGGATGGCGCCCAGGTTGTTGAAGATTCTCACGCCGAAGGCGACGATCGCGGCGATTGAAAGGTCGACGCCCAGCTTGTCTCCGAAGTAGGTGAGGCCCGCGGCCAGCGTCATGTTCGTCAGCAGGCCGCTGAAGAACACGCGCGGTTCGAACGACCCGGCGATGTACGCCTTGAATGCCCCGAAGATCGAGTCGAGCGCTGCCAGGAGGGCGACCGCGGTGTATCGCGCGTACGTGATCGGGATGGTGACTGGCGACAGCAGGCCCAGAAGCACGCCGAGGATCGCGAATACGATCGCGACAATGATTACCTGCATACGGGCGCCGGTGATGGAGAAGGCGACGGCGTTGGTGCCGGGCTCACGCCTGGCGAGGGCGTCGGGGTCGGAGGCGGCCTCGAGTGGAACCCGACCGCCGGTTCGGTGGGGTTCATGACGTTGATGTACTCGAGGTCGACCGAGTTGTAGTTGATGTTCCCGTTGCCCGCGATCGCCTTCAGCGCCGCCACCTTGTCGTGCAAGGACCCGAACTCCTCTGTGGTGAGCACCCGGCCGAAGTAGACCTTCCAACCGCGCTTGGCGACAAGCGTGAGGTCACCGCAGGAGTCGACGATGAATCCCGCGACCTGCTGACCCAGAAGCGCGGGAAAACCCCGCTGCATGTTGACCAATGCAGTGAGCAGGATCGGGTCGAGCGGCTTGTCGCCGACCTTCGGGTCGGGGCCGGCCGGACCCTGCACGTCGACCAGCGTTCCGGCCGACGATGCCGGTGCCAGTACCACCGACTGCGTGGAAAGTAGGTACAAGGTGGTGCCCTTGCCCGCATGGTAGACGGCTACCGGCTGCCATTCACTGATCGCCACCAGCACCGTTCCGGGCAGCTGAGGCTCGACGATCGCGGTGCGCACCCACGTCAGTGCCAGGAGCCGCTGGCGGGCGGCTTCGTCGTCCACGCTCAGCACTGACGTCCCATCCGTCAGGCCGGCCGCCGCCGCCACCTGTGCGCTCGTGAGGTGTTCGGCCCCGGCAACATTCACGTTGCGGACCGAAAGCGCGGGCCCGAACCACAGCCACCCCAGCAGCGCACACTCGATCACTGCCGCGGAGATTGCGAGGGCCCGCCGCGACCAATGCACGTCGGGTTCGCGCAAGTTGCGCTCCGAACGAGTCCAGAGCTGGCCCTTCAACGGCTCGCTCGACTCGAGCCCACGTCGTAAACCGATTCGTGGCAAGACCGATCGCCGTCGTCTCAATCTCATGCGCTCGGCGGTCCCACGCGATGCCCATGACGCTGCATGGCATGGTCGACCAGGCGCTGACACAGCTGTTCGAACGGGATCCCGGCAGCCCGTGCCGCATCCGGCAGCAGAGAAAGCTCGGTGAGCCCCGGCACTGTGTTGACCTCGAGCACCCACGGGGTTCCCTTGACGTCAGAGATGATGTCGACGCGTGCCATACCGGCGCAGCCAAGCAGCACAAAAGCCCGGCCGGCGGCGTCGGAGGCCGTGGCTTGTGCGCGTTCCGAGATGCGCGCCGGGATCACGTGATGCGATTTGCCGGGGGTGTACTTCGCTTCGTAGTCGTACGTCGGGTTGTCACTCACGATCTCCAGCGTCGGCAGTACCTGCACATCAGGCGTTGCCAGCACCCCGACGGTGATCTCGGTGCCGGACTGAAATCGCTGCACCAGGACCCGCCGGTCGTAGCGCGCCGCGAGGACGAGACCGCTGGCGGCGGAATCGACGTCTTTGGCGATCGTGAGCCCGATGGTCGAGCCCTCTCGAACAGGTTTCACCACGAGCGGCAGCCCGTACCTCCCGGCGAGCCTTTCCACGACGCCGGCGGCGACTCCTTCCTGGACCTCCAGCTCTTCGAAGTCGGGAATATGCAGCCCTGCCCCCGCCATGACGGAATTCGCGCGCGACTTGTCCATGCAAAGAGCCGAGGCGAGGATGCCCGAGCCTGTGTAGGGGATCCCGAGGAGCTCCAGCATCCCCTGCACGGCACCGTCTTCGCCAAGCCGGCCATGCAACGCGTTGAAGACGCAGTCGAACTTTCCGTCGCGGAGGGTGTCCCATGTTTTCGCGTCGATGTCGACTGCCGTCACGTCGTGGCCGAGGCCCCCAAGGGCGGCCTGGACCTGGCCGCCCGACCGGAGCGAGACCTCGCGCTCGGCCGATCGGCCGCCGCACAACACGGCCAGCTTCAAGCCCATCGTCCGACCAGCTCAACCTCGGGCTCCAGGTCGATGTTGAAGCGCCGGCGCACCTCGGCCCGCGCTCGTTCGATCAGCCGCGCCACATCCGCCGCCGTGGCGCCTCCCTCGTTGATGATGAAATTGCCGTGCAGCGCCGAGATGACGGCTGCGCCTTCCCGCGTGCCCTTCAGGCCGGCCGCCTGGACCAGCCTCCCGGCCGAATCCCCGCTCGGGTTCTTGAACACGCTGCCGCAGTTCTTGGTCTTGATCGGCTGAGTCTCATTGCGCTCGCGGGTCAGCTTGGCCATCAGGTTCGTGGCCTCCTTCCCATCCCCGCGCTTGAGCTGGATGGTGACCTCAACCACGAGAGCGCCCTTCAGCCCGCCATCACGAAGAGCTGATGTGCGGTAGCCGAGGTGCAAGTCGGCCGGGCTCCAACTCTGGCGACCTGCGCCCGCTATGAAGCCGCAAGCCTCGACGAGCACCTCGCTCAGCTCTTTGCCCCAGCAGCCGGCGTTCTGGTAGACCGCGCCCCCCACGGTCCCGGGGACGCCAATCGCAAACTCGAAGCCGCGGAGCCCTGCATCGGCGGCGATCCTGGCGAGCCGCATCATCTTCAGGCCCGCAGCGGCGCGAACACGCGTCCCTTCCACCTGGTGCTCACGGGTGATCACCCTGACCACCAGGCCCTCAACCCCGGCATCGGCGACGAGCAGGTTGGTGCCGGCGCCGAGGAGAAGGCAGGGAATCGCGCGCTCACGGCAGCCTGCGAGCACCTTTTCGATCGTGTCGATTCGCCCCAGCTCTAGAAAGAAGTCCGCCGGACCTCCGATGCCGAACGAGGTGCGCGAGGCAAGCGGCTCCTTCTCCCGGATCCCCGAGAGGCCGCGGAGCCAGGCGAGATTAGACGCGCTGCGCCAGCTCATCGCCCAGCTTTCGGATGTCGCCCGCGCCCATCAAGAGCAGAAGATCGTCAGGACCGACCAGGCCCTCCAGCGCCTCACGGGCGCCTTTGAAGTCGCCCACGTACGAACCATTGGGAAGTAGATTTGCAAGGTCGGAGCCCTGCACGCCCGTCGGGTTCGACTCACCCGCCGAGTAGACGTCGAGCACCAGCACCCTGTCCGCGGCGGTGAACGCTCGCGAGAAATCCTCCATCAGCGCCGCCAGACGCGAATACCGGTGGGGTTGGAAGACCACGATCAACCGGCGGTGACGGAGCTCGCGGGCGGCTTGCAGGGTGGCTCGCACCTTGGTCGGGTGATGCCCGTAGTCGTCGTAAACGGGCGCGCCCTGAAACACGCCTATGAACTCGAGCCGCCGGTGCGCGCCGGGGAACCTCTCAAGCGCACCCACCACGTCTGAGAAGCTCACGCCAACCTCCAGGGCCATGGCCGCGGCGCCCGTTGCGTTCTGCACGTTGTGGCGCCCGGGCTGCCGCAGGTTGACCCGGCCGAGCTCGCGGCCCTCATGGTGGATCGGAAACGGACGCCCTTCACCGCAGCGGTAGTCAGCCTCCTCACTGAACCCGTATGTGACTCGCCTCGCGACTGAATCAAGCGAGCGAGTGCGCTCGTCGTCCGCGCAGAGGACCGCGAGCCCGTCGGCGGGCAGGCCTGCGATGAACTTCGCGAACAGGTCGCGGACTGCGTCCACGTCCCTGAAGTGATCCGGGTGGTCCAGCTCGATGTTGGTGATGATTGCGCGCTTGGGGTGGTGGAGGATGAGGCTGCCGTCTGACTCATCGACCTCGGCAATCAGCCATGGGGAGCGTCCCGCTCGCGAGCTGGCGCCGTCGCCGACCAGCACCGTGGGGTCGAAGCCGGCCTCCGTCAGGATGTGGCCGATCATGTATGTGACGGTGGTCTTGCCTGCGGTGCCGCCGACCGCAATCGAATCACCGCCGGCGATCAGCTGAGCCAGCAGCTCCGCACGACTGAGGACCGGGACTCCCATGGCTCGTGCCGCCTCGAGCTCAGGTGACGATTTGATCGCGCCGCTGTACACGAGGAGGTCCTGGAACAAAACGTGCTCGGGGTCGTGACCGAGATCGACTCGGATTCCCGAGTCTTCGAGTTCCGCGGTGGTGTCCGACGCACTGAGGTCGCATCCACTGACCTCATCGCCGCGGGCCTTGAGGACGCGCGCAAGCGCTGAAACCCCGGCACCGCCGATGCCCATGAAGTGGACCTTCATGATCCGTTCACGACTTCCCTGAGAACCTCGAGCACCCGCTTCGCAGCATCTCGCCGGCCCGCGGCGGCCGACGCCTTGGCCATCGCTCGGAGCCGGTCGGGTGTCAAGCCGTCGAGCGCGGATACGAGTGTGTCGGAGGTCAGCCTCGCGTCGCCGACGCTGACCGCCGCGCCTGCTTCCACCATCGCAGCTGCGTTCTCCTCCTGGTGGCCCCCGCCGAACGTGCCCGGGACCAGCACCATCGGCAGGCCGACCGCGGTCACCTCGGCGATCGTGCCCACGCCCGCCCGGCTGACGACGAGGTCGGCACCGCTCATCAGGGCTGCCATGTCGTCTACGAATGCAAGACCGCGGTAGCGCGGATTCTGATGCCGGGCAATACCTTCGGCACCCTGGCGCCCGGCGACATGAACCACTTCCTCGAATCGCTCACACAGGGCTTCGATCGCGCCCCAGACCGCGTTGTTCAGATTGCGAGCGCCCTGGCTGCCGCCCGTGATGAGCAGGTGCCGAGCAGGAACAGCCGGCACCCGCGGCGCGAATCCTTCGCGGAGAGGAACCCCGGTGAGCACCACACGCCTGGCCCGGATCCTGCCCTCGGTTCCGGGCAGCGTCACGCAGACCGCTGCGGCCGCTCCCGCAAACATTCGCGTGGCGAGCCCCGGACGCACGTCCTTCTCGTGCAGCACGTACGGGATGCCGCGTATCCGGGCGGCGGCGACTGCGGGCGCCATCACGTAACCGCCCATCCCAAGGACGACGTCGGGCTTGAACCCATCGACGATGCGGAGGCCCGCGCGGAGGGCCGCGGGGATGACTGCCGGGAGCGCGACGTTCTTCCAGACGGCGTCCCTGTCCAGTCCGCGTACGTTGACAGTGGCCAGCTCGAAGCCGGCCGCAGGCACCAGCCGCTCTTCCGGTCCGCCGGCGCGTCCGACGAGGAGCACAGCGCCGCCCGGGTCCTCAGCGCGGGAAGCTCGCGCGACCGCGAGAGCTGGATAAAGGTGCCCGCCAGTCCCGCCGCCGGCTATTAACAGGCGCATCCATCCTCCTACTTCTTTGTCCAGAGCTCGAGCCCCGCCGCGCAATGCTGAGGAGCACACCGACCGCCGCAAGCGACGTCGCGAGCGAGGTGCCCCCGTAACTGAAAAACGGCAGTGGAACGCCGGCGATCGGAAGCGTGTTGGTGACCGTGGCCATGTTGAGCAACGCTTCGAAAGCGATCCACGTGGTGATCCCGACTGCCAGCACGACCCCGAAACGATCGGGGGCGCGCAGGCCCGCGCGGTAACCGCGGAATGCGAAGCATAGGAAGCCCAGCATCACGAGTGTGGTGCCGGCAAGCCCGGTCTCCTCACCGATGATCGCGAAGATGAAGTCGGTGTGAGCCTCCGGCAGCCAGCCGTACTTCTCGACCGAATGGCCGATTCCGACGCCGAAGAAACCGCCCGACCCAAGGCCATAGAGGGCCTGGGTGGATTGAAAGCCGGCACCCAGCGGGTCGGAAAACGGGTTTCTGAATGAGACCAGGCGCGCGAACCGGTACGGCTCGAGAAGCGTGAACGCGATGAAGGCCAGGCCGAGAAAGGCGAGGAGCAAGGCCACATGTCGAAAGCGACCGCCGCCTGCCCAAAAAGCGCTCATGAATATCGCGACCATGACGATCGATGTGCCAACGTCCTTCTGCAGCATCAGCAAAGCGAGCACCCCGGCGAGGAGCGCCGCGATCGGGAGCAAGCCCTTCTGGAGGGTCCCGATGGTCGACGCATTGCGATCGATCCAGTGAGCCAGCAAGACCGCGAACGCAAGCTTGCCCAGCTCCGACGGCTGAAAGGTGCCGAGCGGACCGGCGTCAAACCAGCGGCGCGCTCCGTTGACTGTCACACCCAGGTGTGGCACGAGGACCAGCGCCATCAGCACCAGGACTGCCGCCCCGCCGGCCAATGCGAGGGGACGCAAGCGCCTGTAGTCGATGCGGCTCAGCAGGAAGAGCGCTGCGAAGCCAATGATCATCCAGACGGTTTGGCGTTCGGCGTAGTAGAAGGCAGATTGGTGCTGCGTGTAGGCGAAGGCGGCGCTTGCGCTGGTCACCATCACCAGGCCCGCCCCGCACAGGAACACGGTGGTGAACAGCAGGAGGCGATCCGGCTGTCGCTCCTCGCGCACTCCGGCGCTCATAGCGGCCTCAAGAACTTGGCCAAGACAAAGGATCTGAATTGGCGCCCGCGGTCCTCGAAGTCCTTGAACATGTCGAAGCTCTTGTAAGCAGGGCTCAGGAGCACGACCCCACCCGGCCGTGCCAGGCCGGCAGCGCGATCGACCGCCTCTTGGAGGTTTGCAGCTCGCACTACTTTTTGGTGGCTGCGGAAGCCTTCGGCGAGCACGTCGGCGGACGTGCCCATCAACACAACCGCTTCTACGTTCGCAAGCACGTCTGCGATCCACTCGCCCAGCTCGAACCCGCTGCCATACCCGCCGGCGATGAGGACGACCGGCGTGTTGGGAAACGCGCTGAGGGCCGCACGCCCGGCGTCGGGGTTGGTGGCCTTGGAGTCGTTGTACCAGCGCACACCATTCCATTCACCGACAAGCTCCATCCGGTGCTCGACGCCCTTGAACGAGCGCACAGCCCCCTCGATCGCATCGTCGGAGAGGCCTGCGATCCTCCCGACCGCCGCGGCGGCGAGGGCGTTGTCCAGGTTGTGACGGCCGGGTAGGGGCATCGGGGGTATCGGCCGGTGCTGGTCAAACCAAACGACGTGAGCCTGCGTGCGCTTCGCAAGGGCGCGAACCGCCTCGTCGCGTCCGTTGAGGACCGCGAAATCATCTGCGCCCGCGAACTCCACGGCGCGGGCCTTCAGGTCCACGTATCGCTCGAAGCTGCCGTGCCGGTCGAGGTGGTCCGGTGTGAGGTTGAGGATGACGCCGACATGCAGGCGCGCCCTTTCGACCGACTCGAGCTGGAAGCTCGACAGCTCGAGGACGACCCAGTGTTGAGGGGTGATCTCACCTAGACGGTCGAGCACCGTGTCGCCGATATTGCCGCCGACGATGACCGGCCTGTCGCCGGCGGCGAGCACGGCGCCGGTCAGCGCCGCGGTGGTGGTTTTCCCGTTGGTACCCGTGATGCCCACGACGGTGCCTGGGCACAGGCGCAGGAACAGGTCGATCTCGCTGGACACCGGGATACCCTGCTCGCGAGCGCGCATCAACACCTCGGAGTCCCATGGCACGCCCGGGCTCGCATAGACGACGTCGACGCCTGCGAGCGCGCTCGCGTCGTAGCCGCCCACGCGCAGGTCCACCCCCGGCGGGAGCTGGGCGATCGCCTCTTCGAGGTCCGCCTCCGACTTGCGGTCGACGATTCGGACGCGCTCACCCTTGGCTCTGAGGTGGGTCGCGAGCGCGACGCCGCTGCGCGCCGCACCGACCACCAGGGCCGTCACGTGATCAGCCGTGCCACCCCGGCCGCGGCCAGTGCCGAGACGAGCCCCGCGCCCCAGAAGGAGAGCGCGATGCGATTCTCAGACCAACCCTGGTGGTGGAACGTGTAGTGGATCGGGGTCATCTTGAAAACTCTTCGGCCGCCGCTGGCTTTGAAATAAGCCACCTGAATGATGACAGACAACGTCTCCAGCACAAATACAAGGCCGACGATCGGCAGCAGCAGAATCGCTCCCTGCTGCACGGCCATCGCCGCCAGCGCATAACCGATCGCGAGCGCTCCCGTGTCGCCCATGAAGACGCGCGCCGGATAGCGGTTGTAGACCAGGAAGCCGACGAGCGCCCCGCAAAGCGTGAGCGCGACCGCCTTCTCGCCGGCCAGCGCGCGGGGCACGAGCAGGATGCCCGCGAAAGCGATGGCCGCGACGCCGCCTGCCAGGCCGTCCATGCCGTCGGTGAGGTTGACTGCGTTGGCGGTGCCGACTATGGCCACCACCGCGAGCGGAAACAGCAGCCAGGGCGAGTCCGGGAGAAGGTACTGATGCCAGCCGCCCTGCTCGAGCGCGAGAGCCGCGACCGGAACGGCCAGCAAGATCTGGATCGGAAACTTGAGGCGGGCAGGTATCCCCCGCGCGCCGACCTGCAGCTTGCTCCGGTCGTCGGCAAGTCCGACCAGGCCGCCGACGACCAGGCCCGCCGTGGCCGGCAGCGCGCCAGGGTGCCCGGCGATGGTGGCCAGCACGCCGGCCCCGACCCCCATCGCTGTCAGCAGGATTCCGCCTCCCGTCGGTGTGCCCGCCTTCCTCTGATGACTCTCGGGTAGCTCCGTCTGGATCACCTGGCCCGCCTTCAGTCGCCGCAGCGCGCGGATCACGGGCGGATAGAGGACGAGAGAAAGGCCGAGGGCGACCACGAACGTGATCGCCGAAAAGATGGTCACCCAGTCAACTCTTTCACGACTTCGTCGAGGCGCACACCATGCGATCCCTTGACCAGGACGCGGTCACCCTGGCGCACATTTCGTCTCACCCAGGCAACCGCCGCTGCCCGGTCCGGAACGATCTCTGCACCTGCGGCCTCAGCAAGGGTGCGACTCTGTTTGCCGTCGATCACGCAGATCGCATCGAACACCTCGCCTGCGCGCCGGCCGACGGCACGGTGCGATTCTTCGGCAAGAGCACCCAGCTCGCGCATCTCACCGAGGACCGCCAAAAGGCGTCCAGTGTGTGGACGCTCGGCTATCGATGCGAACGCCGCCAGCATCGACTCCGGGCTGGCGTTGTAAGCGTCGTCGACGACAAGGAAGCCGGCAGCCGTCGCCACCTCCTGGAGACGATGGTCGACCGCCACGCGCGAAAGGTTCTCCGCACCCGTCGCAAGCGGGACGCCCGCGAAATCGGCGGCCGCGAGCGCCGCCAGGGCATTGAGCACCTGGTGACGGCCATCCACGGCAACACGAACAGTGGTGCCCCTGACCGAGAACGTCGAACCGCGCTCCGGCAAGGCCCGGTAGTCCTCGGCACGGTAATCGCCCGCCTCAAACCCAAAGCTCGATATCCCGGCGGGCGTCATGCCCGACAGGTGATCGAAGTACCTGTCGTCCGCGTTCAGCACCGCGAGCCCGGACTCGGGCAGGCCGGCCACCAGCTCTCCCTTGCTCGCCGCCAGCTCATCCTGCGACGAGAAGAACTCGATGTGCACGACGCCGATGTTGGTGATGATCCCGATCGATGGCTGCGCCAGCGCCACCAGGCGGCTGATGTCGCCCGCACGCTGCATCCCCATCTCGAGCACCAGCGCGGTGTGCTCCGGCTCGAGACCGAGCATGGTCAAGGGGACACCGGTCTCGGTGTTGAGGTTGCCGGACGTGCGAAGGACGTTGTAGCGGGGCCCCAGGGCCGCGGCAACCATCTCTTTGGTCGAGGTCTTTCCGTTGCTGCCCGTGATCCCGACCACCAGCGGTCGCACGCGGTCGCGGGTGAAGGCAGCGAGGGCATAAAGAGCGTCCCAAGCGTCGGCGACGAGGACCTGACCGACCCCCGAGACCGTCTCCATGCGCCGTTCGACGATGAGCAGGGCGGCTCCTCGTTGGATGGCATCGGGAACGAACTCGTGACCGTCCTTCTCGGCTCCTTTGAGCGCGAAGAACACACCTCCCTCGACAACCTCGCGCGAGTCGGTGTGGAAGGTTGAAAAGACGTTGGCGACCAGGGTTCCCCCGACCTGCCCGCCCCCGCTCGCCCCGAGTATCTCGAGGAGCGTCAACCGCATCTACTTAAGTGTGTACGTGCCGCGCCGCGAGGCGCCGGGGCACGGCCGGAGTCTTATGAAGGTTTCCGGTCTGGCGTGATGTGCCAGCTGACGACGATCGTCTGGGCGATCTTCTGCCAGACGGGCGCCGCGGTGAAGTAGCCGTCGTTCAGCGTCCAGTCCAGGTTACTGCCGGGGACGTTGGGCTTGCGGATGACGACCATCATGGTGAACTTCGGGTTGTTCGCCGGGAGGAACCCGACGTATGAGGCCCACACATTTTGGGTGTACTTGCCGTTGACCGGGATCTGCGAAGTTCCGGTCTTTCCCGTCTGGTTGAGCTCGAAGCCGTGGACCCGAGCCGTGAACCCGGAGCCATGCTGCACGACCGCCTCCATCATCGCGGTCATCTGCTTCGCGGTGGACGCGCTGATGACCTGTCGCTGCGGCTGGAGCATCACGGGATTGATCTTGTTGCCGATGCGCTCTACAACGTGCGGGACCGCGTACTTGCCACCGTTGGCGACGACGTTAACGGCCGAGAGCATCTGCACCATGTTCACGTCGATGCCCTGGCCGAACGCGGTTGTGGCGTACTGCGAGTCGGCCATCTTGTCGGCCGTGGGAGGCGGCACGAAATTCTCCCCGGCGACATCGACACCGCTCGGTTGGGTGAGGCCGAAGCTCTGCAGGTATTTGTAGAAGGCTTGATGGCCTTCGGCCTGCATCGCTTTCATCGCACCGACATTGAGTGAGTGCTCCAGGACGTAGGTGTAGTTAATGTTTCCGTGATTGGCCCCGTCCCAGTCGGCGATGCGGTAGCCGCCGATATACAGGGCTCCCGGGTCGTTGATCACTGTTGTCGGCTTGATTGCTCCGGCGTCGATCGCGCCCCCGAGGGTGACCACCTTCATCACCGACCCGGGCTCGTAAACGTAGCTCAAGACGTTGTCCTTGAACATCGCTGTCGGTGTCTGGTTGAAGTTGTTGGCGTTGTAGCTCGGGTAGTCAGCCCAGGCGACGATGCCGCCGGTCTTCGGATCCATGACCAGGACGCTCCCGCTCTCAGCCCTCGCCTTGCTGACGCCGTCCGCGAGTGCTTGCTCGGCGGCGAACTGAATATTCGCGTCGAGGGACAGCACGAGGTCCGAGCCCGGAACAGGGTCCTGGTGGGTGTGCGAGCCGAGGACAATCTCGCGATTGGCGAGATCGCGGTAGCTGGAGATATAGCCGGGCTTCCCGGACAGGGCAGCCTGATAGTGCGCCTCGAGGCCGTACTGGCCCTTGCCGTCGTATGTGACGAAGCCGAGCAGGTTGGCGGCGAGGCTCGAACCGGCCAGGATGCCCGGGAGGTACGAGCGTTGCTGCTCCTCCTCGAGTCCGACGCCGGGCAACTTCATCGCGCGCAGTTGATCCGCCTTGTCTTTGGAGAAACGCCGCAGGATGTACGCGAACTTTCGACCCGAAGCGAGCGTGCTCACCACCGCGTTCTGATCCACCCCGAGGACTGAGGAGAGGGCTCTCGCCACCGCCGGCCGCTGAGTAGCGGGCACCTGGTCAGGGGACACGAAGGCCGAGTAGACGGTGGTGTTGACGACGAGCTGCGTGAGGTTGCGATCTAAGATCACTCCCCTGACCGCAGGCAGCTCCACCACATCTCGGTATTGAGAGGCGGCCTGCTGGGCCAGCTGACCATGACGCATGACCTGCCAGTAGGCCAGGCGCGTCCAGACGATCGAGGAGAGCAGAAGGGCGACCGCGATCATGCTGAATATCCGAAGGCGGGTCGACGTCGCGCGCTCCAGACGCCGGGGGGGCCTGAAACCGAAGGCCCCAGATGCCATCAGCGTGAGGCGGCCATCACGTCGTGGGCGCCCACGACCCGGTTGACAACTGCCGCCATCATCCGCTGCCAGAGCGGGGTGGAGTCCGTTGGAGGCGCACCGATTGGCGCCTGAAGATCGATCGCCACAGGCTGGCTCGTCACGAACCTGGCGGGCGCCGTCCTCTCCAGCCCACTCTGGACCGCGGCCTGCTGGACCTGCGCGGGGGCGTGCTGCGTCACCTCCTGGTAGCGCAGCTGGTCCTGCTCCGCAAGGAGCTGACGCTGCCTGTCCTGCAAGCGTCCGATCTCATAAGAGGCCTGCGTGATCTGGGCCGCAAGGGCGAGGTAGAAGAGGAGGCAGATCAGGAGCGCGCCCAGTCCGAGGTAGGCGTGGCCGAACGCATTCAGGTGCAGGCGATCGGAGGCAGCATGGCTCGCCACCTGCACGAAGCCGCGCGTCCGCCGGCGCCGCCGGGCGGGCACGTGCTGCACGCCGGCATTGCCAAGCCGGCGCCTGGTCAGTATTCGGGTCGATATCAATACAAGTGCCTCATCTGTTGCTTGGACGTGGAGTGGGATCGATGCGTGGATGGTGCCTGGTGGGCCGGAGGGGTTTGGTCCGGCCACCAGGACTTTGGGGGGAGGGAGACGAAGGGTTCAGATCTTCTCCGCCACCCGGAGCCGCGCCGATCGGGCGCGGGGGTTGAGCGCCACCTCGTCAGCGGAGGGGCGGACGGGACGGCGGGTGACGATGCGAAGGGTGGCCCGGTGGCCGCAGGTGCAGACTGGCTGCTGGGGTGGGCAGATGCAGTCTTTTGACTCGACGTTGAAGAATGACTTCACCAAGCGGTCTTCCAGGGAGTGGAAGCTGATCGTCGCCATACGACCACCGGGTTTGAGTGTTGAGAGAGCTGCTTTCAGTCCTGCCTCGATCTCGCCGAGCTCATCGTTGACGGCGATCCGGAGACCCTGAAAGGTCCTGGTCGCCACGTTGATGTCACGCGGCCATGCCTTCCGTGGGATCGCGGCTTCAACCGCCTGAGCCAGGTCGCGAGTGGTGCGAAGGGGGCGTCGCGCCACTATGAACTGTGCGACCCTGCGCGCCCATCGCTCTTCGCCGTAGCTCCGAAGGATGCGCTCAATCTCAGAGGGCTCGAACCTGTTGACGATCTGTTCGGCCGTGAGATCCGACGTTACATCCATGCGCATGTCAAGCGGTCCCTCGCCTCGAAAGGTAAAACCGCGTTCGGGAGCGTCGAGCTGGGTGCTGGAGATTCCGAAGTCGAAGAGGATCAGGTCGGCCTCGTTGAAGCCGGCCACCACAGCGATGTCGACAAGGCCGCCGAAACGTCCCTGAACAACCACCGCAGAAGGCCCGTACGGGGCCAGCGCCACCAGACCGGCTTTGACTGCTTCGGCATCGCGGTCGATCCCCAGCAGACGGCCGCCTGGTGTGATCCTTTCCAGGATCTGGCGGGCGTGGCCCGCCTGCCCGAGGGTGCAGTCGATCGCGACTGCCCCTTGTCGGGGCTGTAGCAGCTCTATTACCTCTTGTGAAAGTGCGGGTTGGTGCGGGCTCAGCGGCCTGAGATCACCCTGTCAGCGAATTCGGTAAAGCGCCCTTGCGCGTCGGCGCTGTAGCTGTCCCATCGGGCCTCGGGCCAGATTTCCACTCGGGATCCGCTCCCGGTGACCACCACCGACGCTGGGGAGTCGATCCCCGTCAGGCGGCGCTGTTCGGGACGCAAGATGATCCGTCCCTGGCCATCCGGCTCGAAGCTCTCCGAGAGCGAGTAGAGGGCCCGCGACATCGCCCGTTGATCGGGTCCCAGAAGCGGGCTCTGCAGCTCCTGGGCCAGGGCCGCCCACAGGTCCGGTGGGTAGATCGCCAGGACGTTGTCCAGGCCGACCGACACGAAGCTCCCTTCCGGAAGCTGCTTGCGGAAGGCGGACGGGATGGCCAGTCTTCCCTTCTCGTCCACTCGTACTCGGTAGGTTCCCGTGAACAATCATCGGGCCTCCCAGAACTGACGGAGCTGCCGCTGCTGCTGCGCGCACTGTCCGCACCCGCAACCGTGAAGCTCCAGCGGCATCGGGTTGCCCAGCTTGTCGAACCGGTGGTTCATAACCGGCGCTCGCTGCCATAGATCGCTAACGCGACCCACGCTGATGACCAGCCTGTGCCGGTGCTCGCTCTGGCGAAGGTTGCGCTCCACTCAGAGCGCCTTTGCGTTCAGAATCGTGCTCGTGGTCGGCATCATCGCGGCTGCGGGGAGAAGTGGCGTAGAGGAGGTGTATGGCGTGCAGTACTTGGACGTAGGGTGCGACGTATGTTTCCATGTTGCTTGATTCACCACTTCTCCCCACTGATCACCGCGATTCGCCGCGAACCGTATCAACAGGGCCACGGCCTGTCAATACCCTTACCACAAGATGTAGGGTCGCAATCGGAAGCGGCTTCGTTCTGACCACAACATCTTGTGGTCGAGAAATCCAAAGCTCCTAGATACTGGGCTAAATAGTGACAGCCCCGAACATTAGTTTGGACACAGCCGTATGCACTAATCCCCCACTCCTAACAGCGATTTACCCGCTGCGCTTCAGCAGGCCAAGCCTTTTGGCGCGGTTCTCCGCCCATGAAAAGACCCACAGGCTGAGCGGTATCGTCACCGCTCCCATGGCCAGCAGCACGGCGATGGTCGGCAGATCGGCCTGGATCCCAGCCCCGTCGAGCAGGCTGCTTCGGATCCCCTGGAGCGCGTAGGTCAGCGGCGAGGCGGCGCCTGCGATCTGCATCGGTAGAGGCAGCACGCTGAGCGGGTAATAAACCCCCGACACCAGCAGGAGAAAGCCCTGGACGGCCACCGACATCTGCTCGCCCTTCTGCGGGGAGAGCAGGGGCAGAACGGAGGTGAAGATCGCCAAGCCGACCAGCGGGACCGTGGTGGCCGCGAGGACGGCGAGCGCGGCGGGGATGTCAGCGTGCGAGAAGTCGAGGTTGAACATGGCCGCAGCCACGATCAGGACGATGAAGCTTCGAGCGAGGCCGTAGCCGATCGCGAACAGGCAGATGCCGAACAGGTGGGTGATGCGCCTGATCGGAGCCATGAACGTGTACTCGATGGTTCCCTCCCAGCGCTCCCAGCTGATCGCGTATGCGGCCTCCATGAACACCAGCGACAGGTAGCCCCATAGCAGCGCGCCGATCAGCAGGTAGAGCTGCGCCTTGTGGAGGTCGAACGATCCCCCTTCCACGCCCAGGGTTCCGAGGCCGGACGCCAGGAAGCCGATCGAAAGTACGCTGACCAGGCTGTAGAAAAGCCAGACGAGCTCCCATACCCAGTAGCGCTTGACGACGTGCAGCTGCCGCTCGGCGAAGCCGAAGAGCGCATTCAGCTCAACATGCCGAGTTCCAACGCTCATGCCGGCTCTCCCTCCTCTTCATTCGCGAATCGCTTGCCGGTGAGGTGCATGAAGACCTCCTCCAGCGTGGCCGGGCCTTTGCCATCCGAATAGAGGCGGCCAAGCTCCCCGGGGCTGCCGTCAGCAAGGACCCGGCCTTCGTCCATCATCAGCACCCGATCGCACAGGGCGGCCGCTTCGTCCATGTCGTGGGTGCAGAGCAGGACAGTCACCTCGCGTTCTGCCCTGAGCAGCTGGAGCGCCACCTGCACCTCCTTCTTGGATCGAGGGTCGAGGCCCGTCGTCGGTTCGTCCATCAAGAGCAGCGACGGGGCCGTCAGGAAGCTGCGAGCGATCGCGACCTTCTGCTGCTGGCCCCGCGACAGCTGTTTCATCGGCTGGTCGACGGTGTCGAGCGGCAGGCCGAGACGATCCAGGATCTCCATCACGCGCTTACGCGTGCCACCCGCCCCGCCGCCGTAAAGACGCGCGGCGTACTGCATGTTCTCCCAAGGGCTCAACTCCTTGAAGAACGCGGCTTCGACCGAGACCCTGTTCACGTGGCGGCGCACCGATAGAGGCTCCGAGACCACGTCCCAGCCGAAGACCTTCGCGCGGCCGGCATCCGGAGTGAGTAGGGTGCCGAGGATCCTGATCAGCGTTGACTTCCCGCTACCGTTCGGGCCGAGGATGCCGGTTACGCCTCCGGCCTGAACGACGAGGTCCAGCTCGTGGAGCGCGACCTTGTCCTTCCACTCACGCCGCCACCAGGGCGCGCCTGCTTCGCGCTCGCGGCGCCTGAATGCCTTGGTGACGCCGTGCAGCTGGATTGCTGCTGCGGTCATTGCCTGGTTACTCCTTTGAACACGGGTGGGAAATGAACACGGGTGGAAAACAAAAAGGACCGTGCGGTGCCCAACGGCCGCACGGTCCCTCTGGTGCTTGTTCTAGAAGCTGCTTACCGGAACAGACTCAATGTGCGGTCTCGAGAAGGCACACTCCGCCATCGGGGGCGAAGCTCAGCTCCTCGACCAGCATCATCAGTCAACTCCTTCGTCGGCATGGACACACCCGGATGGGTGTGAAGACCCGAGTAGCGTAATTCCCTCGGACTATGAAGTCAAGCCCAGCCGGCTCATCACGAAAGCGGTGACGAATGCCTCCTCACGCCACGATTCGTAGCGCCCGGATGGGCCGGAGTGGCCGGTGCCCATCTGCGTTTGCAGAAGCAACGCCCGATCGTCCTTTTTGGTTTGTCGCAGCTTCGCCACCCATTTGGCCGGCTCCCAATAGGGGACCCGAGGGTCGTTGAGCCCGGCGGTCACCAGCATGGCCGGATAGGCGGCGGGCCTCACGTTGTCGTAAGGCGAGTAGCTCTTCATGTATTCGTAATACTCGACGTCAGCGGGATTGCCCCATTCCTCGAACTCGGGGACGGTCAGTGGAACCGTTTCGTCGAGCATGGTCGTCAGCACATCCACAAACGGCACCTGGGCGACGGCGCACGCGAAAAGATCCGGTCGAGAGTTGACGACCGCCCCGATCAAGAGGCCACCGGCACTGCGACCTCGAATCGCCAGCCTGCTCGAGCGCGTGTAGCGCTGCTCGATGAGGTGCTCCGCGCAGGCGATGAAGTCGGTGAAGGTGTTGGTCTTGTTCAGGTACTTGCCGCCTTCGTACCAGGCCCTCCCCATCTCGCCTCCACCGCGGACGTGCGCGATCGCGAAGACAAAGCCCCGATCAAGCATGCTGAGCCTGGCAGGATCGAACATCGGGTCGGTGGAGGCCTCATACGCGCCGTAGCCGTACAGCAGCGTTGGGTTGCGACCATTCCGCTCGACGTTGCGCTTGCGCACGAGGGAAATCGGGACCTCGACCCCGTCAGGCGCGGTCGCCCACAATCTCTCGGTGACGTAATCGGTGCGGTCGTAGCCGCCGCGGACAGGCTGCTCCTTGACCACCGTCCGCCGGCGCGTGCGCATGTCGTAGTCGACTGCAGAGAACGGCGCTGTCAGCGACGTGTAGAAGAAGCGCATGACGTCGCTGTCATAGACGGGGTTCGAACCCGGAAACGCGGTATAAGCCACGTCCGGCTGGTCGACCACATGGGTACTTCCGGTGAGGGTGTCCAGCACCTCCAGGCGCTGCAAGCCGTCGGCGCGCTGGCCCAGCACGACATGGTTCTTGTGCACATCGGTGAAATTGATGCGCAGCCCTTCACGCTCAGGCAAGAGCTCCACCCACGACGATCGCTGCGGTTCAGCGACCGGCGCTGCCATGAGGCGGAAGTCGAGGGCTCCGTCGTTGGTGAGGATCAGGAAGCGATCCTCCTGATGGTCGACCGAGTACTCGATGCCCTGCCGTCGTGGCTCGATCAACTTCGGATTTGCTGTCGGGTCATCGGCGGCGACGAACCTGCACTCGCCAGTCACCTGGCTCGTGCTGCTGAAGATGATGTAGCGCTCGCTCTTGGTCGGCTCGACGCTCACCTCGAAACGCTCGTCGTCCTCCTGCAGCACCAGCACGTCCTGCTGTGGCGAGGTCCCAAGACCGTGCCGCCACACCTGGAAAGGACGCAGGGCGGCATCCGTTTTGACGTAAAACAGGGTCCTGTTGTCGGCCGCCCATGCAAAGCCGTAGTAGACGTCATGCAGCACGTCTTCCAGGTCCGTGCCCGCCCTGAGGTCGCGAAACCGCAGCTCGAAGAGCTCGGCGCCCGTGTAGTCGACTGCGTATGCGAGCAGGTTCTGATCGGGGCTGTTCTCGACGAAGCCGAGCTCGAAGTAGTCGTGGCCCTCGGCCAGCTGATTGCCGTCGAGGAGCACCTCCTCGGTGCTTTCAATCGACCCGGGCCGGCGGCAGTAGATCTCGTAATCGAGGCCCTCGACTGTGAGCGTGTAATACCAGTAGCCCTTGAAGTACGAAGGCGCGGACGTGTCGGTCTCCTGGATGCGCCCCACGATCTCGTTGAACAGCGTTTCCGTAAGCTCGGCTTGCGAGGCTGTAACCGCCTCGGTGTATGCGTTCTCCGCCTCGAGATGGGCGATCAGCTCCGGGTCCTCCTTGTCCCTCATCCAGTAATAGGGATCGACCCGGAGGTCGCCGTGCTTCTCGAGGACCTTCGGCCGTCGCGGTGCAATCGGGGGTCGCGGCGCGATATCCACCTTGCCCACCGCCGCATGGTGCCAGATCGAGCCGGCGCGTTACCCGGACGGCGGCCAGGCGTGCTCGACGATTAATGACCCGCAGCGAGCCGCGGGTGCCAGTATTTCCGCAATGGTCAAGCGCCGCCACAACTCGCTGTGAGTTACAGGCTTGACCTGAACCGCAGGCTACACGCCGCCGTCAAACCGCCTCGCGATCCCGGCTTCGGTGCCCTGAGGCGCGCCGCCCGCGCCGCCATTGTCATCCCTCTCGTCTTTGCGTTCGCCGATGTGGTTCTGCGCGACGCGCAAAGCCTGATCTTCGTGATGTTCGGCTGCTTCTCATTGCTCGTGATCTCTGATTTCGGCGGCCTGCGGCGACCGCGCGCCCGCCTATCTCACGGCAACCGTGGCGGGCGGGGCGCTGGTAGCGCTGGGAACGCTCGCCTCGTCATCTGCGTGGCTCGCCGTGACGATGATGTTCGTGGTTGGTTTTCTGATCTCGTTCAGCCGCGTCTTCGGCGGCTACCTGGCCGCAGCGAACATGGGCATGCTCCTCTCGTTCGTGATCGCCGTCACCATTCCGGCACCGGCCGACGTTATTCCGGAGCGGGTTGGCGGCTGGGCGATCGCCGGGTTGGTGTCGACATTGGCGGCGGTCGCGCTATGGCCAGGATTCGAGCGCGTCACCATGCATCACCGGACGGCCAACGCGTTGCTCGCCATAGCCGATCTCGTCCAGGGGCTTGGGTCTGCCGTAGCCGGGGCTGATTTGCAGCGCCTCAAGGACATCGAGAGCCAAGCGGTCCAGGAGGCTCGACAGGGATTCGTGGCAATGTCGAGACGTCCTACTGCGACCGCCCGACGCGACCGTGCGTTTGCTCAGCTTCTCGTCGAGGTCGACAGGATCCTTCAGATGATCGAGCGCCCGTTCAACCAGGACCGGCCCACGGTGCGTCCCGGGCTTGCCGAGACTGACCGGCTGGTCGCGGCGGTGGTGGCTGCACTGCGTGCCAGCGCCGGCGCTCTGAAGGGCGGTGGACCGCCGGATGTCATGCCATCGAAGTGGCGCGCGAACACCACCGAGCCGCCCTTGACGGATGGGCCTCCGAGCAGCTCCGGGCCGCTCGTCCCGTCGAGGAGGTGCTCGATGGGCTGGACTTTGACGACACGCTTCGTGTGGTGTCGTACGTGGCCTACCTGCTGGGCGGCCATGCCGCCATTGCGGCAGGCGCACGGCCCGATATCCGCGATACGGCAATGTATGTCGTACGTACGATCCGAGCACACGTGGAGTCGCCCTCGACGGTGCTGCAAGGCAGCATTCGGGTGGCGGTCGGCCTGGCGCTTGCTGTCTGGGTGGCACGCACATTCGACCTCTCCCATGCCTTCTGGGTCGTGCTGGGGACGATCCAGGTGCTGCGCAGCAATGCGCTCGGAACGGGCCGCACCATCGTCCAGGCCGTCGCGGGCAACGCGATCGGCGTGATCATCGGCGGGCTGTTCGCTGTCGTCGCCGGCAATCACCCGACGCTCATGTGGGCCGCATTTCCAGTCGCGGTGTTCGGCGCCGCCTATGCGGCGACGACGATCGGTTTCATGGCGAGCCAGGCCGCCTTTACGATCAATCTGATCATCGTTTTCAATCTCATCTCGCCGGCGGGTTGGCAGGTCGGCCTCGTGCGCATTGAAGACCTGCTGGTGGGCGCGCTGATCAGCTTTGTCGTGGGAGTCTTGCTCTGGCCGCGGGGAGCTCGCCGCGAGCTCGGCCGAGCGTTGGCAAACGTCTATCGGGAGCTGGTCGAATACCTGGAGCACGGGTTCGACCGCGTACTCGGCTTCGACTCGACGAACACGCCGGACCAAGCTCGGGCGATCGTCTTCCGTGCACGCGAGCGTGCTAATGCAGCGTTCGACACCTTCGTGACCGAGCGCAAAGGCGGTGCGTTCGATCAGGAGACGGCGGCGCTCCTGCTGTCCTCAGCCAACCACATGAGCCTGGCCAGAGGCCTTCTCAACTTGATCGCCGGCGTCATGGGCTACCAGGCGGACAGTCGCACCAACGGCGCGCGTTTGCGCGCCCAGGTGGGCATACTGCTGGCTGCATTCGCCCGGCTTGCGGACCGCCTGAGTCTGTCTCCGGCTCCGCAGCCTCAGGCCCGCGTTTCATCAGGCGCGCTGCGACAAGAAGCGCTTCGATGCCTGCGCCGATGGCAGACCGACGCCGGCGTGGGAAAAGCGGCGATGGCCGTGGTGAGGGCCGGCGAGTGGGTGCAGAACCTCGCTCGGCTGGAGGCTGACCTGGAGGAGGCGGCGGGCACCGCGGTCGAGGCAGCGCGCAAACCGTGGTGGCGCTGACGATGGCATCGAAGCCGACGGGAGGTGGGCCGAGGGCGGACTGTAAGCCGGGTTCTGTTTCCCTTGCGGGACGGTGACCATCTGTCTGGGATGCCGGTTGCCCGGCACCTCTAGCGACCGATACCCGAGGGCTCGGCGAGCCGCCGTGATCGCCCTCCTATTTGGTCTTGCTCCGGGCGGGGTTTGCCTGGCCGGCCGGTCACCCCGCCGCCGGTGGGCTCTTACCCCACCTTTTCACCCTTACCTGCAGCTCGTCTCCGGAGACACTCGCTGCCGGCGGTAATTTTCTGTGGCACTTTCCTTCGGGTCACCCCGACTGGGTGTTACCCAGCACCCTGCTCTTTGGAGCCCGGACTTTCCTCCAACCGTTTACTAGGTCGGCGGTCACCCGTCCGCCTCGGCCCGAGGTGATATTACCCGCAGGCGCCGTTCGCCTAACGGCGGGCAGTCGGCTCCCGATTGGCGTGCTCATCCAGGGCGCGGTTGGCGAGCGCGTCCGCACCGCGATTGCGCTCTCGCTCGACGTGGGCGACCACCACCTCGCCAAAGGAGTCGAGCAGCTCTTTCGCACGCTTGTGAAGCGGCTGCAGCTCAGCCTTCTTGACCCGATACCGGCCATTGATCTGCTCGACGACCAGCTTTGAGTCGAGATAGACCTCCAGGCGATCTGGATGCCAGTCGCTCGCGGCCTTCAGGCCCTCGATCAGCGCGTGGTACTCGGCTTCGTTGTTGGTGGCCTTCCCGATGTATCGATGCAGGCCGCGAAGCCGCATTCCTTGATCATCCTCGATGACCACGCCGAGTGCCGCCGGACCGGGATTGCCTCGCGCAGCTCCATCGGTGAACAGGCGTAGGACCTTCTTCAAGCGAGGACTAGGATTCGGCCGCAGTGCTCGCAGTGGACTAGATCATCCAGGCCTTTACGCAACACCTGCATTCCCGATGAGGTCACCGTGACCCGGCACGCGGTGCACTGATTGTTCACCACCCTGGCCACCGCCGGCTGGACGCGAATGCGGGAGTAGGTCGCCCGGGCCGCCGGAGGTACCTCCGCCCAAATCCGGTCCCGCTCGGACTCGACCTCGGCGACCTCGTTTCGCGCGGCCTCCAGCTCTTCATTGAGTGCCGGTTCTTCGGCCGTCGAAAGGCTGCGGGCCTCTTCGAGGTTCGCAGTGGCGATCCGCATTGCCTCGTCAGCGGCGTCCGAATCCTCCATGAGACGAAGCTCGGCATCCTCCTCTTCGGCGAAACGCGCCTTCATGTGTGCGACCTCATCCGACATCTGCATCAGCTCAGTCGGATTGCGAATGCGTCCGCTCATCAGCTCCTTCTCCCGAGTGCGGAGCTTGGAGCGGTGGTCCTCGCGTGCGTGGTCGGACTCGCGAAGGCGCGCCGCCGCCGCATCCTGAGCCGAGCGCGCCTCCTGCAGGACTTCCTCGAGACCAACGACCTCGGGATCGGCCTGCAGCCTCGACTCCAACCGCGCAATCACCTCACGGAGTGCCCGCTCCCGCTCGACTTCCGCTTGATACCTGAGCAGGAGCTGGGCCGGGTTCATCAGGGCAGCTTCGGTTTCGACGCAGGAGGGACAGTGTCGAAGCCGATGTGATGGCCGTGCGCGGCGCGGTCCTGGGCCACCGTCATCTCACCGAACTTCTCCTCGTACGCGGTCACGTTCTCGGCCAAGAGCTGCGCAAGCAGCTTGAGGTGGTTCGGGCTCATCCCCACACGTGCATACACGCGCACCAATCCAGGCTCCTCGGGTGCCCACTGCCCGAAGTTCAGGATGAAGCCCAGCGGGTTGCCGTTGATCAGGACGGCGTCCGTGTACACGACCTGGCTGGCGCTCTCCTGCACCTTGACCCTGATCGGCAGCTCACTCATTCCAGCACCACCAACACCTGGCCCTCCTTCACCACATCCGCCTCCTTGACTCGGATCTCTTTGACCCTCCCCGCGCGTGGGGCGGTCACCGGGATCTCCATCTTCATCGACTCCAGAATCATGAGCACATCGTCCTCGGCGACATCGTCGCCCGTTTTCGCCGTGATCTTCCACACGTTCCCGACCAGCTCCGCTTTGACTTCGGTCATGACGACCGTGATCCTCCCACAAGGAGGTCCTCTCGCTTTCCCCATCGATCGAGGAACCGGTAGAAGTTCCTTCGTGACAGGCGGTCCCTATCCGCTGCCGGCGTCGCCTCCCACAGGCGATGTTCATATCTCGTGATCGGCAGCCCTCCAACCACTATCGCGCGGCCTCCACGATCCCGAAGCCGGAAGCTGAAGTCGATGTCCGCGATCCGGTAAAAGCGAAATTTGGGGTCGAGCCCCTGCACGGCTTGAGCGTCGGACCGCCGGAAGGCCATGCAATATGCCTCGATGGCGTCAACGTCGGGGCCTGGGTCCTCCTCGAACTCCTTCAACGTGCCCTTGCCCCGAATGCCGAACGGGCCGGCAAGGACGATGCTGGGGTCGCTCAAAGCTGCAATCAGAGGTGAGACTGCATCGCCGGTCAGCTCGATGCCCGGATCGAAGAGCACGATGACCTCACCGGTGGCCGCTTCGATCCCTGCGTTGACCGCAGTGGCAAAGCCAAGTGGCGGGTCGAGTCGCAGCGACCTGAGCCTGTATGCGGAGCGAGTGTGCAGCCAACCGGCCATCCGGGCGTCGCCCGAGTTGTCGACGACGATGGCTTCGAAGTCGGCTTTGCAGTACGTGAAGACAGAGAGCAGCCACCGCTCGATGTCCGGGATCCACCCGTGCGCAACAGTCAACAGCGTGACGGCCCGCGTCGTCACCGGCTCTGCGTCCTGAGCCGGAGCCCTTAGGGCCTGGAGCTCGCTGCCCGTCGCGCTGTCGAACACATCCCACCCGCCTGCGTGCAGCCGCCGGCGGATGTCGTCGGCGGCCTCGAAGTCGCGATCGCGCCGGCGCTCGACGCGTTCAGCCAGCAGCTTCTCGGCTTCTGAGCGGTCCGCCGCTACCCCTTCTTTGCTTTTACAGCAGCCGTTAGCGCCGGCACGATCTTCAGGGCGTCGCCGACGACGCCGAGGTCGGCCATCTTCATGATCGGGGCCTCGGCATCTTTGTTGATGGCGATGATGATCTTCGAAGCCTTCATTCCGACCGTGTGCTGCATCGCGCCCGAGATTCCGACCGCGATGTAGACGCCAGGCCGCACCGATTTCCCAGTCTGGCCGACCTGCATCGAGTAAGGGACCCATCCGGCATCCACAACTGCGCGACTCGCGCCTACCGCGCCCCCGAGTGCGCCTGCCAGCGCCTCGAGCAGCGGAAAGTTGTCCGGCCCGCCCATGCCGCGGCCTCCGCTGATCACCACCTTGGCGTCCTCGAGCTTGACCTTCTCCGAAGCCTCCACCACCCGCTCAGTGATGTGCGCACGCTTGGAATCCGGTCCTATGGCGGCGGCGACTTCTTTGATCTCCGCGGTCCCGCCGGTCTCCGACGCTTCGAACGACTTGGGACGGACGAGGATGATCGCGGGCTTCTTGGTGGCTCGCATCGACGCCATCTTCGCGCCGCCAAAGTACGGCACCTTGGCCACGAAGCCACCGTCCTTGGCCACCACGTCGCCGGCGTTGGAGATGAGGCCGACGTCCAACCGCGCCGCAAGACGGCCGGCGACATCGCGCGAATCCGATGTGAAGCCAAAGAGAATGAGGTCGGGGGCGTGCTCCTTGTGCAACGCGGCCAGCGTGTCGGTCGCCGGCTCGGCGATGAAGTCGTCGAACGATTTGTCCTCGTTGACCAGGACTACCTTCGCTCCATGCTTGCCGAGCGTGGCCGCGGCGGCCTTGGCGCCCGACCCCAGCACGACACCTTCGACGTCTCCCAGCTCCCGCGCCTTGGCCATCAGCTCCAACGCTGTCGGCTGCAGCTTGCCCTGATTCAACTCGGCGTATACCCAGATCTTCGCCATCTCTAGAGCACCTTGGCGTCGACGAGGACCTGAATGATTCGGTCCACGGCGGTGCCGTCCTCCTGGATTATGGCACCGGCCTTGCGGGTCTCGGCTTCCGTGAGGCCCTCGATCGTCTCCGCGGGCTCCGCGCGCTCGATGCCGAGGTCGCCCAGGCCGATTTGCTTTATCTCCTTGGACCGCGCGGCCATGATGCCTTTCAGGGATGCGTAGCGAGGCTCGGCGATGCCCGCGGTGACGGTGATCAAGACCGGGGTTGCCGCCTCCACCAGCTGGTAGCCATCAGCCGTCTGGCGGTGGATCTTGATGGTCGAGCCTTCAACTACCACTTTTTTGGCGACGGTCAGCTGCGGCATGCCGAGCAGCTCGGCAAGCATCGGCGGGACCATCCCCGTGCTTCCGTCGTACGACTCCGTCCCGCAGATGACGAGGTCCGGTGCCTCAGGTTTGATGGCCGCGGCCAGCGCCTTCGCAGTAAGCAGGGCGTCAGCCCCAGCGAGCTGGGCGTCGCTGATCAGGATGCCACGATCGGCGCCCATCGACAGGCCTTTGCGGAGCGCATCCTTGGCGCGTTCGGGTCCCATCGAGACAAGGATCACCTCTCCGCCATGGGCCTCTTTCAGCTGCAAGCCTTCTTCGATGCCGCACTCGTCACCGGGATCGAGAACCACCTCTTTCTCGCGCGACAACGTGTTGTCCGACTCCAGGACGGTGACCGAGTTGGGGTCGGGCACTTGCTTGACGGTGACGACGATCTTCACAAGAAAGCCTCCAGTGGGCGGAAACGGCTACTCGTCCGGCCGCGGGCTGGTCGAATTTTCAACCATTATCCCTAGGAGCCAGTTCGCGACGGAAACGCTCGTAGTCATCGGGGGCGTTGAGGCTGCGGAACAGGCCAGGCTCGAGGCCCTCCAGCCAGGCCACGTCAAGCTGATCGGCGAGGTCGCCCGCTTTGTACCGACCGGCGTCCAGGGCGGCGGTGATCGCCGGCAAGGCGGAGCGGCGGTATGCCCCGCATGCGGGCTCCGGGCGCCCGTCGATCCGTGGGATCGCGGCATCGCAGCCGTATGACGCGGCGACGGCCATCTCGGCAAGCTCCCGGGTGACGTACGGCATGTCGCAGGCGACGGCGAAGGTGACGTCATTTCGCGCTGTGCCAAGCCCGGCTTCCAGGCCGGCAAGGGGCCCGGTCGAAGGTTTTCGGTCGAAGACGAGGCGATATGGGAGTAGCTCATGCACCTGCTCGGGTTCTGCGAATGAAACCACTATCTCCTTAAACGCGGGCCCAAGGCGATCCACCACCCAGCGCAGGAGCGTCGTGTCCCCCACCTCAAGCCAGGCCTTGGTGCGGCCCATCCGTCGGCTCTGGCCGCCGGCGAGCACGAGCAGCGTGGCTTGCATCGCGACTATCATCGGCCCCGCCGTGCGAGCGATCGACTTCCACGTCCATCTACCCACCCCGGAGTGGCTCGACGTGTCGATGAAGGGGTATGTGGAGGCGGCGGAGGCGTACTTCCGCTCCAAGGTCGTCCGGCGCTCGCTGGAAGACCTCGCCCGCGACTACGAGAAGCTCGATGTGCTGGCGGTGCTCCTCGCGTGGGATGCGGAAACTGCGACGGGCCGCCCGCGAGTGCCTAACGAGCTGGTCGCCACGGCATGTCGCGACCACCCGAAAGCGTTCGCGGGCTTCGGCAGCGTCGACCCTCTAAAAGGCGAGCGCGCTGTCGCCGAGCTCGACAACATCCGCTCGTTAGGGCTGAAGGGAGTCAAGCTCCACCCTTCTCTCCAGGCGTTCGCCCCGGACGACGAGCGTCACTGGCCTCTGTACGAACGATGCGAGGAGCTCGGCCTGGCGATTCTGTTCCACACCGGCACCAGCGGCATCGGGGCCGGCCAGCCCGGCGGACAGGGCGTGCGTCTCGACTACGCCCGGCCGATCAGGCTCGACGTAGTCGCGGCCTCATTCCCGAGCCTCAACGTGATCGCTGCGCATTTCGGCTATCCGTGGCATATGGAGTTGCTGGCGATGGCCCTGCACAAGACGAACATCTACATCGACATCTCCGGCTGGGCTCCGCGCTATATCCCGAGTGAGGTGGTGCGCGACATGAAGGGCCGTCTGCAGAACCAGTTCGTGTTCGGCAGCGACTACCCATTCATCCAACCCGAACGATGCCTCGAAGAGCTGGCGGGGCTCGAGATACCGGAAGACGTGCTTCAGAAGGTGCTGGTCGGCAACGCCACACGGCTGCTCGGCCTGTCATAGCCGGCTACCAGACGCGCCGAGACGCGCGCGTCGAGCTGGACTGCCTTCGCGGGCAAGAAGTTGAATGGAAGCGTCACCAGCTCGTGAGCGACGACGGACACCTCGGCGCCGTTGACGGCTACCGATTCCACCACTGCTCCTGGCTCCAGTCCGCTCATCGCTTGAATTGCGATTGCGCGCGCGCTCGAAGCGTTGACGGACAGCTCAGAGCGCATGCGCAGCGCATCCACGTTCACCTGCTCAGCCGCCACCTCAGCAGCCTGAGTGGCGGCCGCCTGCAGTCCCGCCGCGTGGCTGACGACAAACGCCGCGTCAATCGCATACGCCACGAGGGGAAGCAGGACGATCGGTAGCAGAACCGCAAAGAACGCGAGCACCTGACCTCGCTCGTTGCCGTTCACGACGAGGTTGTATGGGTCCGCCACGACTCCAACCACAGAACGACCTGAGACCGGAGTGTGAGCTGATTGGGCACGAGCAGGAATGCCGCCCAGCGCAGGTCGACCTGGGCTGACGACGAGACGGTGATCTTGCCGCTCCTGGAGAAGCCGCCCATCGAGACGCTGAGGGTGGGTGAGCGCAACGGATAGTCTGCGACCACTGTCGAGAAGCGCCGCTGGGCTGCCGCCAGTGCGGCGGCCGGGTCCGGAGCTCGCACCGCAGCGTTTGCGGCGGCCTGCGTGGCGGCGTCAAGGCCGGCGCGGGCTCCGGCGACCTGGACCGTGGCCGCCGAACCCAACGCGAGCAGGACGATGACCGGTGCGCAGAGCGAGAGTTCCAGCAACGCCTGGGCGCGGGCAGTGCCTGAGGTCATCGGTGCCTCACTTCGAGAACACCTCTTTCTGCACGATCACGTGAGCCTGCACCGTTAGTGCGGCTTGATTGACGATTGGCACTAGGGCAGGGACCACGCCTCCGACATCCACCTCGACGGCGGCGCCCAGATTGCGTGCGCACACCCAGACTGAAGGGGCGGGCCGAGAGTCGCCGGGGCACCACGCGGAAGCGACGACTCCGACAAGGCTGGGCGAGAGCGTTCGCAGCGTCACCTCGGCAGCTAGCGCCGGCGTCGCGCCAGCGACGGCGCCCGCACGGGCTCCGGCGAGCGCAGCTGAGCGTGCCGCGAACTCCTCTGATCCCCAGACCGCCGTCTCAACCGCGCCGAGGACGAGCAGGAGTGCGATTGGCCACGCCAGCGCGAACTCCATGAGCGCAGTTCCGCGAATCCCTCGAAAACCCCGTCTCAATGCAGGTTTCTCTCAAGGGCGGTCACGGCCGGGAACAGAACTACCGAGAGAAATGGCAGGAGGACTCCGACCGCAGCGGGGATGAGCACATGGTTGAGTGCCCGCCGGCTGTGAGCGATCAGCTCACGACGCTGTGCATGGCGGAGGTCGGTGGCCAGGGCTCGCACGCCGTGCAGGACGCCTGTCCCGTACTCGCGGCTCGCACCAAGGATTGTCGCGAGGCTTGCGAGCGCTGGAATGTCGAGATGTTCTGCGTACTGCGCGAGGCGGGCTTCGAATGCCACCGAGCCGGCCACCTGCGCGCCGACGAGAAGGCGGCGAAGGTCGGAGGCGAGCTCGCCTTGCACCTTCATCGTTACGGACCCCAACGCTGAAAGGGCATTGCCACCGCCGCTGAGCTCAAGGGTGAAGAGCTCGAGCAGGGGCACCAGCTCCGCGGCAAGGCGGCGGCGGCGACCGGCGACCGCTGCCCTGAGGGCGCCTGCGCAAAGGCCAATTCCGACGACAAACCCGAGCACGCCAAGCATCGGAGCGCTGCTCCTCGGCATCATCGCCGTCGCAGCCACGCCCACCACAGCCAGGCACCCGCAGAGCGCAAGCGCCAACACCACGACACGTTCAGGGCTTTCATTCCAGCCGGCTCGATCGACGGCAATCAGGATCCGGTTGCGCAATTGCGCTCGCTCCAGGGCTTTGGACCAGGACGCCGGCACCTTGACCTCCGCCTCGGGCATCGCAAGACGGTGCCGCGCCAACCAGGTAGCCGCGTCGATGCCTCCGCGACGACCCGTGAATGCGACCACGGCGATACCGAAGGACGCTCCCGCGCTGACGGCGCCAAGCGCGACCAGCGGCTCAGGCATCGGCGAGCCTCACCCGCTCCAGGCCGGGCAGCCGCAGCAAACGTCTCATCCAGATGTAGCTGCAGCCCATGATCCCGAGCATCGCAAGCAGGAATGCCTCCCCAAGCGGTTCGTGGAATGCATCGAGGTAAGGGGAGTGGAGGGCCGACAGCACGACCAGGAACGCAATCGGGAGCGAGACGATGATGCTCGATGCCGACCTGGCCTGCACTTGCAGGGCTCGCGCTTCGCGCTCGACCTCTTGCGCTGCGCTCACAGATGCTTCCAGATCCGCGAAAAGCGGCGCCAGCTCGCCGCCCCCAGGTCCGTGGATGAGGATCGCGGCGGCGAGCATGTCGAACAGCGGCTCGGCGATTCGCTCACGTGCTGAAGTCCAGGCGCGCCGCCGCCCGACGGTGGTTGCCGCGATGAGACGAAACTCGGAGCGAAGAGGCGCCGGGCCACGCATTCCGAGTATCTCGATCGCCTGCTGGACGCTCGCCGCGCCGGTCTCCAGAAGCTGCCGCAGCATCCGGACCGACTCCAACACCGCATCCTGCCGAATGACCTGCTGAGATCGCGCCCTCGCCTTAACGATCGCCCGCACGGCGGCGGTGGCACCGAGAGCGCCGGGGGCGGCCATTGCAGGCAGCCCGGTGAGAGCTTCGGCCACGATGGCTCCGGCGATCGCCGCGACTATCTCCGAGGTGACGAGGCGTTGGCGATTCAGCCAGGGCCAGCCAGCCCGCATGGCCAGGGATGCCTCGGCCGCCCACCACCGACCTGCGACTCGTCTCAGCCGGCCCCTGATCGGAGAATCAGCGGCCGGTGCTGGTGGCGGCACCGCTACGGCCAGGATGGCGGTGACGGTTCCGAGCCCCGCGCTGAGCGCGGCTGCGACCTCAAGCATCGAACGCGTCCAGCAGCCGCAGCGGATCGCATATCTCCGCCAGCTTGGCCCGGATACGTTCGGGCATGGCGGCCGGGGAGCCGACGAGATGCCAGCGTCCGTCCTGGCCAAACCGGACGAGCTCCTGGACGGCCGGCCGGCCGTCATCGAGACCTCCGACGCAGCCGAGGGAAAGCAGCTTGCGGCCTCGCGATCCGGAAGAGTCAGCTCCTCTGACGAGCCCGGCGAAGAGCACGAGGTCTACCGTGTGCACGACTTCCGCCAGCACTGCCTCGACACGCGGTGCCTGCGGGTTGCGCAGGGCCACTCGCGCCAGCCGCGGCAGAGTGTCGCGTGGGCTGTCAGCGTGAATGGTGCAGATGGAGCCCGGGTGGCCGGTGTTCATTGCATCAAGAAGGTCGAGTGCTTCGCCTCCGCGAACCTCCCCGATGATGATGCGGTCAGGCGACATGCGAAGCGCCTCATGCACCAGCATCTGGATCGTGATCGCACCACGACCCTCCGTGTTTGGGGGCCGGCCCTCAAGCGAGATGCAATCGCGCAGCTCGCGCCAGAGATGGAGCTCGGACTGGTCCTCGATCGTGACCACGCGCTCTTCCGGGGCGATGAGCCGCGCCAGCACGCGCATGAAAGTGGTCTTGCCGGCGCCTGCGCCACCTGCGATGAGGATGTTGAGCCGGCCGGCAACCGCGGCCTCGAGAAACGCAATCAGCTGTCGTGGAAGAAAGCCAGAACCGGCCAGCGATTCGAGGTCGCGGAATCGAGCTGGCGGGTGGCGACGGATGGTGACGCACATCGGACGGGCCGGAGGGGATAGGGCAGCGTGCAGCCGGCTGCCTTCCGGCAGGGTCATCGTCACCGTCGGACTGGCACGGTCCAAGCGCGCGCTCGGCGTCCCGTCCGTGTACCAGTGCACGAGCTCGATCAACGCGGTCTCGTCGCCGAAAGGCGGGTCCACCTCGTGCCGGCGACCTTCCCTGAAGACGAAGCACGACTCCGTTCCGTTTATCCTCACCTCCTCCACGTCGGGGTCGGCGAGGTGCTCTGCGAGCGGGCCGAGTGGCGTCACCCCCGCGAAGACGCGCCGCCAGAGCTGCTCTGACTCTTCGGGGCTGATCGGCGTCAGCGCGCGTCGCTGCTCTTCGCCGACCACGCGCCGGACGAGCTCATTCACCCAGAGCTGGTCATCGACGCGCACACGCGTGCGATCACGGTGCGCCAGCTCCGCCGCAAGCTCTGCCTCAACGCGCAACCGCACCTGAGATTCGACATCAGAGCGATCGAGCGCCGTCAGGACCATGACCGAGCCCCCGTGACGACAGCTGGGTGAACACAGCGGGCCAGCTCGCGAAGAGTGCGGCGCAGTCTCCACTCGCGATGAACCGGCCGGCCAAGCGAGAGCTGATCCGCGATGCGCCGATCCTGCTTGATGCGAGCCATGACCGGCAGATGGTGCCGGTCGGAAAGCACCTCGTCGGCCCGGTCGAGGGAACCACGCTTCATCCGGTTGAAGACGAGGCCTGTGCGAGCCGCCCCCAACACGCCCGATCCGAGAGCCCTGTCCGCTCGCTCGAGACCGCTGCGATCAGGAACGACCACCCAGAGCAACCAGTCAGAGGCGGCCGACAGCTGGCGCTGCACCGGACCGGCGCGGTGTCCGAGGTCGAGGACAACGGCTTGATGTCGCGCGCGCGCCGCGCCCGCCAACTCGAGTCCGTTTAGCTGCCTGTCGTCAATGGCGTTCCCGAGCTCCGAGAACCAAAGTCGCGGCGCGATCTGCACCGCGGCCTCCGTCGTGCTGACTCCGGTCGCGGCAACGGGCGCGGTAGGGCCGAGATCGAGCAAGGCGGCAAGACCCCCACCCTCGGCGTCGCCATCGACCAGCAGTGTTGGCACCCCGCTCTCAGCGAAAAATCGGGCGAGCGCCACCGCCAGGAACGAGCAGCCTGGACTTCCTTTGGCTCCGGCGATCGAGATCACGCGGTTCGGCATTTGCATATCAGCGCTGGCCGACCGCGGCCATGGCCTGGTCAGGAGTGGATATCGGCCCTTCGACACCATCGGCTGCGCCAGGTTCGGCAATGACCGCAGCGAGATGCATGGCCATGGCGGCATATACGAATGCGGGCGCCTGCCTCGACGCCACCACGACGACCAGCCCGCCGGACACGCTAGCGCGTACCTCGATGCCAAGGGCGAAGGGGAAAACTGTCGGGCGGTCCGGGCTTCCGCCGATCACGAGCAGGTCGACCTTCGATCCGGCCGTCGCCACCGGAACGTCCTTCACAGGAAGGAAGACAAGGCGGCGGTCGACGAAGGAGCCTGAACCCATCACGTCACTCCGTTGAAGCAATTGGCCCGAGGCGAGGTCGTGAGTCGCACGAAGGCTTGCGAGCTCCGGGGAGTCGCTATGCCCGAACAAGAGCGCCCGCCCAGACGTGATGGTGATGCGCTCGAGGGCAACCGCGTCTGGACCGAGCGATGCACCCGCAGGGATGTCGCGCACGGCGACGTAAACCTCGATCGCATCGCGTGCTGGGTTGGCGGCGACGAGCAGGACCGCGCTCACCCCTCCCCCGATCCCAAGCGCCGCGAACGCCACCAGCCACCTTTTGATCGGGATCATCTCGACCGCGACCTTACGGTGCCGCCAATCTGCCGCCAACCTAGCGTGTTAAGAAAGACGGTCGGAAAAAAGGAATCACGTTGACCTGTAAACCTATACTTGACAAAGTCCCAGCAAGCCTTATGGTGCGCTGCATGATCGAAACACTCCCTCGGCCTGTCCAAGAACAGACAGATGAGCTGCGCCGCAGATCGCTGCTCGCGGAGTCCGACTGTCTGCTTGACGATGTCGAGGCCCTCTCCCTCGACGACCAGACGGAGGCGCCCATGCAACTGCGCGAGGCAATCCGAGCTCTCCAGATTCGTCTCGGACGCGTCAGCCCGCCGGTGCCAGCTCCGACCCTGCGCGCTGCGCATGATCTTGTCTTCGCGGTCCAGCAGCGTCTGATGGCAGCGAACCCAAACAATCCACGACCCAATCGGCATGTGGGCCGACCGGGGGGTCAACCGGTCGTAACGGTGGTGCGCAACGACCGGCGGTGGAAGCTGCTCACGTTGCCGCCTCCTCCGAACAACGCGGACGAGGAAGAGTGGATCGAGCTGGTGGATTCGACAGTGGAGCGAGCCTGGGACCGCTGGTGTTACGCACAGCAGCACGCGGTGCGCGGCGCTCGCGAACACTTCAAGCCACACGTCGCCATCGCGGTCGCGCAGACGGCGTGGACCAACTACTGGGACCTGTGCCAGGAAGCGGAACGGCTCAGGGCGCGTCTGCGGGCCCGCGTTCCTTCGATGCCAGCAAGAGCTGCTGCAGCTCCTCGCTCGTGATTCGGTCGGGCGAAGAGCGGACCCTGGCGGCGAACGCATCGAGGAATCTCCTCAGGCCCTCGTCGTCGAGCCTCGTCGCAGCCGCGATGATCGAGGCAACTGCCGCCTCATGACCGGGCTCGACAACGCGGCTCAGTGCCTCCTCAAAACCCGCGGGGAGGTGATCCATCAGGGCGGAGTGTAGGGATCGCACGCATTCGGCCGACTCGTCCGGGTCTTTTAGACTGCAAGGGCCATGCAGCCGGTCGTGATCGGGAACGTGATCTGGGAGCCGGGCCCCGACATGATCGCTCGGAGCCGGCTCAAGCGGTTCATGGACCGGCACGGAATCGAGAGCTATCAAGAGCTCCTGAGGCGGGCCGACGACGATATCGAGTGGTTCTGGGACGCCGCCATCAAGGACATCGACATCGCCTTCTACCGCCACTACGACAAGGTCGTCGACATGTCGCTGGGCAAGCCGTGGGCGAAGTGGTGGATCGGCGGGCGCATGAACATCGTCCAGAGCTGCCTCGACCGCCATCGTGACCGCGAGTTCCACGACAAGCTCGCTCTCATCTGGGAGGGTGATCCTGGCGATGTCCGCAGGCTCACGTACGGCCAGCTCGACGAGGAGGTCTGCCGCCTTGCGTCCGCCCTCCGGCGCCTCGGCGTCCGTCCGGGAGATCGCATTGGCATTTATATGCCGATGTGCCCCGAGGTCGCAATCTCGGTGCTGGCGACAGCCAAGATCGGCGCTGTCATCATCCCGATCTTCTCAGGCTATGGCGCCGAGGCGATCGCGACCAGGCTCCAGGACGCCGAGGCGAAGGTCCTCATCTGCGCCGACGGCTTCTACCGCCGCGGCCAGGTCATGCCGATGAAGGAAACCGCTGACAAGGCACTGGTCAGCTGCCCCACGGTGGCCAAAGTCATCGTGCACAGAAGGGTCGTGCGCGAGATCCCGTGGACGCACGGTCGAGACCAGGTATGGGAAGTGCTGCTCGAGGACGAGCCCCGCCATGCGCCGACGCACGAGCTCGACCCCGAAGACCCGCTGATGATCATCTACACCTCCGGCACCACGGGCAAGCCGAAGGGCACGGTGCACGTGCATGGCGGCTTCCCGGTCAAGGCCGCGCAGGACATGGCGCACGGGTTCGACGTCGGCGCTGGCGACACGATCTTCTGGTTCACCGACATCGGCTGGGTGATGGGCCCGTGGCTCATCTTCGGGTCGCTGGCGCTGGGCGCGACCATGGTCCTTTTTGAGGGCACCCCCGACCACCCCGCGCCGGACCGGCTGTGGCGAATGGTCGCGGACCACAAGGTGACGGTGCTCGGAGTGTCCCCCACCCTGGTCCGTGGGCTGATGACGCACGGCGATGAGCTGCCCGCGCGTCACGATCTGTCCAGTCTTCGCATCCTGGGCGGCACCGGCGAGCCATGGAACCCGGAGCCGTTCAACTGGTTCTTCAATAAGATCGGCGGCGGCCGCATCCCGATCATCAACTACACCGGAGGCACAGAGATCTCGGGCGGCATCCTCTGCGGCAACGTCATCACCCACCTCCGGCCGTGCTCGTTCGCAGGCCCGCTGCCTGGAATCGCCGCGGACGTAGTCGACGCCGAGGGCAACTCGGTGCGAGGAGAGGTTGGCGAGCTGGTGATCCGCAACCCGTGGCCGGGGATGACCCGCGGCTTCTGGGGCGACAAGCAGCGCTACCTCGAGACCTACTGGAGCCGATTCGAAGGCTTGTGGGTGCACGGCGACTGGGCTTACGTCGATCCTCGGGATGATCTCTGGTACGTCCTCGGGCGCTCGGACGACACGATCAAGGTGGCGGGCAAGCGGCTCGGGCCGGCCGAGGTGGAGTCGGTGCTGGTCGCGCATTCAGCTGTCGCGGAGTCGGCAGCGATCGGCGTGCCCGACGAGCTCAAGGGCGAGGCACTGGTTTGTTTCGTCATCCTGCGGCCCGGCAAAACCGGCGGCGAGGAGCTCGCCCACGAGCTGCAGGACCTGGTCGCTACCGCGCTCGGCAAACCGCTGCGCCCGAAGGCGGTGCACTTCGTCACCGACCTGCCACGGACCCGCAACGCGAAGATCCTGCGCCGTGTTGTGCGATCGGTCTACACGGGCAAGGATCCAGGCGACCTTTCATCGCTGGAGAACCCAAGCGCACTGGCCGCCATCGGCGCCACCCGCGCCTGAGCTCAGAAGCTGAGGACCCGGTCTGCCTCCATCGTGAGCCGCACGAGGTCCGGCGGCGTGATGAACGAAGCGTTGGCGGTCAGCATCTCCGGTAAGACCCCACGGGCCTCAGCACAGCCTTTTCATATGTAGAAGTGGATGTTCTGAGCGACGCATTTGTCCAGCAGCTCGCGGAGCGGCGGAATGCCGATGCCGAAGACATTGGCGATGACGTCCGGCTTGAGCAGCTCCGCCGCGTCGCCGGCGAAGGCCACTGCGCATTCTGTGCCCGCTGGGGTGGCGCCATTGCACGCGATGTGGAAGGGGATGCTCGAGCGGGTCGGGTCCTCGGGACCCGCGGCCGTGACGATCAGCAGGCTGGGCACAGGCTCAAGTATGCGGCGCGCACGCAGATCGAGGGCGACCGGCTGAGCTCGTGAACAGCCAGTGAAGCCGTCCCGCGCTGCGGATCCCCTCCGATTACCGGATCATCGGCTCATCGTCGACGACCAGGATCGACGCGTCGATGCGATATGCGACCGGCTTGGTCGACGCCCTGGCGGCCTTGGCCTGATTGTGCTTGGCTACTTTCATCCCGGTTCGGCCGTTGAGTATGGCCTCTGTTGCACGACCCGATCGTCACTGTGCTGTGGGGCGAAGCTGGAGCGGGAGACCGAATTCGGCTGGTTAAGACGACTCTAGAATTTCGCCTCGCAGGATCGAGGTGAGCACGTGGGTGTCGATGTTCCCGCCTGAGACCACGCAACAGACCCGTCCGGTGCCCGCGCCGCCCGAAAGTGCTGCCGCAACGGGCAGAGCACCGGCTCCCTCGGCGACGACATGGTTTCGCTCGACGAGGAGCCGGACCGCCTCGGCAACCTTCTCAACTGGGACAGGGAGCGAAGCGACTTGAAGGCGCTGGGCCAACTCGAACATCTCCGGATACACGCGCGGTCCTCCGGCTCCGTCGATGAAGGTCCGCTGGAACGGCGGCGCGACAGGCCGCCCGGCAGCGAGCGAGTGGTCCAGCGGTTTCGCGGAATCGGGCTCGCAGGCGAACACTTTCACTTTCGGAGCGATCGCTTGTGCTGCGCAGGCGATCCCGCATGTCAGGCCGCCGCCGCCATATGGAACGAGTATCGCGTCCACCTGCGGCAGATCCTCCAGGATCTCGAGCGCGATGGTGCCGTTGCCGGCCATCATCCGCCCATCGCTGAAGGCGTGCACGAAGAGGCCGCGCATGCCTTCTTTGTGACGGGAGCTAAAGGTCTCGAAGAACTCCTCCGGCGAGACCGTCACGATGTCCGCACCAAAGCGACGGACCGCGCTGAGCTTGGCTTCTGGCGCGGTTTCGGGCACGACTACCGCGCACGAGATGCCGCGCTGCCGCGCGCACCAGGCAAGGGCCTGTGCCATGTTCCCGGCGCTCGCGGTCCACACTCCGTCGACGAGTTGGGCAGGGTCCAGTTGGGCGAGCAGGTTCACCGCCCCGCGGATCTTGAACGAGCCGATCGGCTGCAAGTTTTCGAGCTTCAGATAGATTTCCGCAGGGGCATCGTCCAAGTTCAGGCGGACCAGCGGCGTTCGCACCGCGCTGCCGGCGATGCGCCTCTTGGCGGCCTGGATCTCCGCCAAGGGAATGGGCTGGTGGATCAACGTGCGTCAGCCTAGACCATCGTTCTCAGACGAGGAGAGGGGGTGTAGTCCAGGGTTGCCCGCTTAAAGGGGGCAGGCCGCCGGCTGGCAGAGGTCGACGTGGAGCTACGATGGCGTCTTCTGGAGGGTCCGAGGGCCAGTCCAATAGTGAAAAGGAGATGATGCGGAGATGTTGGGCGACTATCCAATCGATGTTGTTCTTCTGGCAACCGACCTCGAAGCGACCCGGGATTTCTATCGGGACAAGATTGGGCTTGAACTTCTGAACGAAAGCCCCAACGTCGTGTCGTTCAAATGCGGCAGCAATCAGCTGGCGATTACCAAAAGTACCGTCGGCACGGCCGACGAGCAAACGCAGGCGACCTGGAGAGTCAAGGATCTCGACGCGGAGCTCGATGCTTTGCGCGGGCGCGGGGTCAGGCTCGAGGACTACGACCTACCCGGGATCAAGACGGTCGATGGAGTAGCCGACATCGGATTTGCGCGGATGGCCTGGTTCATCGATCCCGCAAAGAACTGCGTGGGCATCATGCAGCTCAAGTGATTAATGGAGCGGGAGACGGGGATCGAACCCGCTACCTCAACCTTGGGAAGGTCGCGCTCTGCCAGATGAGCTACTCCCGCTTTTGACCTTGTCGCGCGCCTGAGGTGCTCGCGACGGCTAAAGGTTACCCGGTTATGTTTCGACGACGCCCTCGGCCAGCGGCGCCATCTCAGCGACCACCGATCGCACGAGCGCCGCGTATTCGTTGACCAGCGCGGCAGAACGCGCTGGGTCGAGGGTGGAGGCGATGATGTGGTATTCGGGACGGTCGGCGTCGGGTACCACCAGCACCCAACCACCCTCTACGAAGACCTTCACCCCGTCGGTGAGGTCGACGCGGTCCTTGAGGTGCCTCTCCATCATGGCGCGCATCACCCTGCCTTTGACCTCCCACGGACAGAACTCGATGGCCATCTGGTGCGAGACCGCGGGAATTCGTGATTTCAGCACCCTGAGCGAGGCTCCTGTGTGGGCCAGCAGCTCGAGCACGCGGACGGTGGTGAAGATGGCGTCGAAGGACACCGCGAAGTCCGGCCAGCAGTACCCCCCAGCGCCATCGGAGGCGATCACGGTTTCGGCATGCTCGGCTGCGCGCAGCACCGCCCCAGGCGTGATCTTCGTAGGCACAAAGCGGCTGCGGAGCTGCTCGGCGATCATCGTGAAGGCGAGCGACGCCGATGCCGGGCCGAGCACCAACCCCGGCTTGGACTCCAGGGCGAGCTGAACGAGCACGGCGAAGGCGGTGTCGTGGTCGAGCACCTCGCCCATCTCGTCGATGAGGAAGCAGCGTTCGCCGGGCGTGTCGATGAAGATCCCGAGCTTGGCCTTTACAGCCGAAACGATCACGCCCATCTCCACCAGGTGTGCTCGAAAGCTGGCCGAATCCTGCTCTATCACGAGCTCGGCCGGCGCTGCGCTCAGCGGGATCACCGTGGCGTTCATCTCCTGCAGGACACTGGGCAGGGCGAGGGCCGCCGCCCCGTTGTTGTAATCCACCAGGATCTTGAATCCCGCGCCCCGCACCGCCTCCAGGTCGATCTTGCTCACCACGTCCTCGACGTAGCGGTCGGTCTGCCCGTCGCGCCGGATGATCCGCCCGATCTCGTAGTGAGACACGCGCCGGATGTCCTCACGGAAGTAAAGGCTCTCGAGCTTCCGCTCCGAGCGCTTGTCGAGGTCCAGACCGTGATCGTCGAAGATGCGGATGTCCGCGGACCGGGGATCGACCGGCGAGGTCTGCACGTGGACCGCAGAGGTGTGCGTATGGCGTGCCCAGTAACGTGCAACGGGAGCCGGGAGGACCGACAGATCGGTGACGTTGGCGCCCGAGGAGATCATCCCGGACATCACAGCGCGATGGATCATGCGAGCCGATCGCGTGTAATCCCTGGAGATTGCAATCTCGGCCCCTTTCGGGCTCAGCGCGGCCACCGCTGCCCCCAGTCGAGCGCCGAACTCTGGTGTGAACTCGACGTTTGTGAGCCCGGTCAGGCCGTAAGACGTGAACAGGCCCCGCTTCCACGACCCGGCCCAGATGATCGACTCGTGCACCACCGCACCGGGCTCGACCTCCTTGTTGGGCCAGATCCGCACGTTGGCATTGACAGTCGATCCGGCGCCGATCACGACCTCGCTGCCGATAACGCTGCCCTCCTCGAGCAGGCACCCGTTCTTTACAGTGACCGAGCGGCAGACGACAGCGCCGCGAAGCCGGGAGTTCTCTCCGATGTAGCTGTGGTCCCATATGATCGAGTTCGAGACCTTGGCGCCCGAGTCGATGGTGGTGTAGCCGCCGATCACGCAGGGACCATTGACCCAGGCTCCCGCCCGCACCTTCGCGCCGGCGGCGATGAGCGCAGGCCCGTCGATGCGTGCCGACGGAGACACCTCCGCCTCCCCGTGCACCCAGATCGAGTCCGCCACGCGCTCCCCTGGAATGTCGACCTTGACGCGCCCTTCAAGGCAGTCGAAGTTCGCCTTGATATATGCGCTGTGGCTCCCTACGTCCTCCCAGTAGCCGGGGGCAACCAACCCGAAGACCGGCTCACCCTGCTTGAGAAGCTTGGGAAAGACATCGCCCGACCAGTCGGTCGGCTCGCCCGCGCGAAAAAACTCGAAGACGGCAGGATCAAGGATGTAGATCCCGGTGTTGGCGAGGTCGGAGATCACCTCTCCCCAGCTCGGCTTCTCGATGAACCGCTGGACGGCGCCGCCCTCGTCCACGACGACCACGCCGTACTCCAGCGGGTTGGGCACGGGCTTGAGCACAATCGTTGCCAGCGCGCGGCGCTCCCGATGGAAGCGAGCGGCTGCCGCCAGGTCGATGTCGGTGAGGGAATCGCCGGAGATGACCACGAACGGCTCCGTGAGCTGCGCACGCGCAAGCATCACAGAGCCGGCGGTGCCCAGCGGGGAATCCTCCACCGAGTAGGTGAGCGAGACGCCCTGCTCGGAGCCATCGCCGAAGTAGTTGCGGATGGAGGCCCCGAGGTACTGCACGGTGGCGACCACTTCCCGCATCTGGTGGCGCCGCAGGTGCAGCAGGATGTGCTCCATGATCGGCCGCCCGGCGACCGCCACGAGGGGCTTCGGCTGGCGGCTCGTCAGGGGGCGGAGACGAGAACCCTCGCCACCGGCCATGACCACCGCTTTCATGCCCCAGCCATCGCAGTGGATACCATCGTAGTTCGATGCTTGAAGAACTCGACCACCAAAGCTCCACAACAGAGGAGCTGAATCACCTCGCACACGACCTCCTGTGGACGTGGGAGCCACGCATCGAGGCGGTGTTTCGAGCGCTTGATGCCGAGCGCTGGGAGGCGACACGGCAAAACCCGGTCCTGCTGCTCGCCCAGCTCGGCGAGGATGGCGTGACCCAGGCTCTCGAGAGAGACGAAGTGCGGGCCGCGCTGGACGAGGCGCGCGCCACCTACCGCGAGTACTACGACCGGCGGCCCCGTTTCATGGACGCACAGGCGCCCTTGGTCATCGGGTATTTCTCACTCGAGTTCGGATTGGCAGAGTGCCTCCCGATCTACTCGGGTGGCCTCGGCGTGCTTGCCGGTGACCACTTGAAGGCGACAAGCGATCTGGGCCTGCCGTTGGTTGCGGTCGGCCTGTTCTACAAGCAGGGATTCGGCCGCCAGGAGATCGACGCCGGCGGCCGGCAGGTCGAGGTTTACTCGGAGAACCGTGGAGTCGACCTTCCCGTGCGGAGGGTCGAGGACGTGGTGGTCGAGGCCCCGATCGGCTCTCGCGCGGTGAAGATCGCCGTCTGGCGGGCGCAGGTAGGCCGGGTTCCTCTATTCCTCCTGGACACCGATCTGGAGGCCAACCCGCCCGACCTGCGTGCGATCACCGACCGCCTCTACGTCCCGGAGCCGGACCGCCGGCTGCGCCAGGAGATAGTGCTCGGAATCGGCGGCGTCCGCGCCCTGCGCGCGCTGGGCATGGTGGCGGGCGTCTTCCATCTGAACGAGGGCCACAGCTTCCTGTGCGCGATCGAGCGGATTCGCGAGCTTCGCGCCTCGCGCCGCATGACGCTCGAGGAGGCAAGGCTGGTCGCCAGGGCGGGAATCGTGTTCACGACCCACACGCCTGTGGCGGCGGGCAGCGACTACTTCGAGCCGGGCCTGGTTTGGGACCTGCTCAATCCGTACCTGGAAGAGGTGGGCATCTCGTTCGATCGTTTCATGGACCTGGGCAGGCAGCGTCCCGGCGACCCTCGCGAGAGGCTGTGCACGACATATGCCGCGCTTCGGCTGGCCGACCAGGCGGTCGGCGTGAGCCGCCTTCACGGCACCGTCTCGAAGCGGCTTTGGAAGGACGCGTGGCGGGGCCTGCCTGAGGTGCAGATACCGATTGGATCGGTGACGAACGGGGTCCACATGCCGACGTGGGTGGCCCCGGAGGTTCGCGAGCTGCTGCGCCGGCACGTTGGACCTGATTGGTGGGACCTGGACGCGAACGACGGCCGCTGGCAGGGCGTGCTCGAGATCCCCTCCGCGGAGCTGTGGGCGATCCACCTCGAGCTCAAGCGCCGGCTGCTCGCGATGGCGAAGACACGGTCGGAGCATCCCGCCGACCTGGACATCAACGCGCTCACCCTGGGTTTCGGCCGCCGCTTCGCGCCGTATAAGCGGGCCAACCTCCTGCTCCAGGACCGCCCGCGCTTGACCAAGTTGCTTCGGAGCGCCAAGCAGCCGGTGCAGTTTCTGTTCGCCGGCAAGGCGCACCCAGCCGACCAGCAGGGGAAGGACATCGCCGCAGGCGTGGTCGCCTTTGCGCGCGAGCAGCCGCGCGTCGCATTCCTCAAGGACTATGACATCGAGCTCGCGGGCCATCTCACGCGCGGGGCCGATGTCTGGCTGAACAACCCGCGAAGGTTCCTGGAGGCGAGCGGCACGAGTGGCATGAAAGCGGGCGCCAACGGGGTGCTCAACGTGAGCATCCTCGACGGCTGGTGGGATGAGGGCTACCGTCCGGAGCTTGGCTGGGCCATCCCCTCGGGCGCCACGCTCGATCGCATGGGTGTGGACGACCAGGCCGAGGCGGAAGGCCTGTACCGGCTGCTCGAGCGCGAAGTGGTGCCGGAGTACTTCGAGCGCGACGAGAAGGGGATCCCACAGCGCTGGGTGGAGATGATGCGGGCCTCCATCCGGCACATCGCCACGGAGTTCGCCGCCAGGCGCATGGTCATCGACTACTTCAACACCGCGTACGCGCCGGGCGCGCGGCGCGTGGAGCAGCTGCGCCTACTGCCCGAGTGGGGCGGCTAAGAAGGCGCGGGTGAGGACGTAAGTCCTCCCCCGCGG
>JALZAL010000196.1 GCA_030948325.1 Candidatus Dormiibacterota bacterium | reverse complement strand
GACTGGTGGGCATAAAGGGTCGCGAGGCCTCCGCCGTGGTCGATCAACGTGGCGATGCCGTAGGCTCCCTGCTCACCAGAGCTGATGACGACGCCGTCGCCGGCAGCGCGAATCGGGGTGCCCATCGACGCCGCGTAGTCGAGACCGGTATGGACTCGAACGTCACCGTAGATGGGGTGCACACGCGGGCCGAAACCGGACAGTATCGGCGCGCCGGGGATCGGCGCCGAAAGCCTTCCGCCCGATGGGGCGACCGGCGCGCCTGTACCGGCCGTACGGCCCGACGGTGAGCCGTCGCCTCCTGAGGGAGTGCTCGGACGGGAGCGCAGGGTTGCAGCAATCATGTCGGACTCGCGTTGGAGCGCGTCGGCGGAGGCCTGGAACTCCTTCTTGCGGGCCAGCACCTCCGTTCGCAGCTGCGTTCCCTCGGAGACCTCAGCCGCCACTTTCGCTTGGGTGGCCTCTTGAGTGGCGCGCTGGGCCTGGAGCACGCCGCGCTTGATCGCCACCTCGTCGCGCTGGGTCTCGGCGCGTGCCCGGCTCTGCCCGAGCTCCTGGCGCAGATCGTCAACCTCATTCCGCAGCTTCTCGTGGAGAACGATCGTTTCTCTCTGGCTACCGGCAACCGCCTTGATGTACTCCCGCTTGGCGACGAGCTCGCCGATGTCGTGGGACTTCAGAGTCGCGTCGATGAACCGCACCGCTTCGGTCTGGCCGGTATAAGCCGCGATCGCCTGGCGGCCGAGCCGGGCTTTGGCCTCGCTTAGCTGAGCCTGGGCCTCATCGAGTCGCGCCTGGGTTTCGGCCTGTCGTGCCTCGACGGCGGCCAAGCGGCTCTCGGCGGCGGAGACCTCCACCTGAACGGCGCGGACCTGGGCGTCTAGCGCGCCGACGGCGGCGTCGAGCTCCTTCCTGCGCGTCGCCGATGCTTCGATCTGGCGGAGTAGCCGGGCCTCTTCGGCGGACGCGCCGTCCACCTGATCGCGCGCCGCTTTGATCTGCTCGTCGAGCGAGCCCTTGTCCTTCGGCGCGGTGGTGGTCGGCGCGGCAAAGGCGGGCGAGACGGCCAGAAGGGGCAGTAGGACCGCAAGTGCCGCAGAACGCGCCAGTTTCACTTTAGCAACAGTAACAACACCAGCAACAGAGTCAAATGGGCCACTCCTGCATCTGGCGTGCTCAAGGGGGCGGTAACGACCGCTTGCGCACACCAGAAGGAGTCGGTCAGACGTCTAAGAAACGACTGACGGCGATGGCGGAGCCGAAGACTCCGACGATCATGCCGACGGCGACAAGCAGGAGGCCGGTGCCCATTACGTCAGAGCCGGTGACGAGAAACTGCTTGAAGAGCTGGACGTCGCTGCGACCACTCTGGATCCAACTCTGGAACACGTTGCGCCCGATCCACACCAGAGCGAACGCGCCGGCGGCCCCCGCCAAACCCTGCAACAGACCCTCGAGCATGAACGGTATTCGGATGAACCAGTTGGTGGCACCCACGAGTTTCATGACGGCCACCTCCCTTCGGCGGGCGAAGATCGCCATCCGGATGGTGTTGAGGATCAGCAGGGATGCCGCGCCCAACAGGACGATCGCGACCGCCCACAGCATGACCTGAAGGAAATTGGTGATCGAGACGAGCGCCTCCACCTCATCTTTGGCATAGCTCACCCGCAGTACGCCCGCGGAGCCGTTGAACCGTTCGCCGATCAATTTGGTCTGCTCCGCCTGTTTGGGCACCACCCGGTAAGAGGGTGGCATCTGATCAACCGTGAGGCTGTCGCGGACGTCAGGCTCGTTGGCGAAGATCTTGCGGAACTCGGTGAACGCCTCCGGCTTGCTCACGTACTTGTAGCTCTTTACCTCCGGCGCGCCCTTCAACTGGCGGTCAATGGCATCGGACTCCGGCGCGCTCGCGTCAGCCTTCATGAAGATCGAGAGCTCGACGTTGCCCTTCCACTGGATCGTCGCTCGGTCGACCCCCCGCTTCACGAGCAGCGCGCCGCCAACAAGCGTCAGCGAAACTGCGACGGTGATGAGCGCGGCCGAGGACATGCTGATGTTGCGCTTGAGATTGGTGACCGTCTCCTTGGTGACGTAATTGACGTTGACCACCACTAGTGCCCCGCTCTCCGCCGCTCGGGCCTCACGTAAATGCTCCATAGACGCCGCGGGCCTGGTCTCTCACGAGCACGCCTCGGTCGAGCTCGACGACTCGGCGGCGCATCGTGTCGACGAGCTGGGAGTCGTGAGTGGCCATGACGACAGTGGTGCCGGTGCGGTTGATCCGGTCGAGCAATCTCATGATCCCGTTGGAGGTGTTGGGGTCGAGGTTTCCTGTGGGCTCGTCGGCCAGCAGGATGAG